>CAYNVP010000165.1:0-5090 GCA_964400665.1 uncultured Pirellulales bacterium
CGAGTATGATTCGCTCCGCTGCAAAGAACCACAGGTTCGTCGCCGTTGTTACAAGCCCCGACCAGTATGAGATTGTTATCGAGCAGATGAACAAAACCAGTGGAGCCGTCAGCGAGCAGCTTCGCAGCGACCTCGCCAGGGCTGCCTTTGCCCACACCGCCGCTTACGACGCCGCAATCTCGCAGTATCTCAACGCCAAAGCCGGCGTCGAATACCCTGATAAACTGTCTATAGCTCTGGTAAAGGAAATGTCGCTGCGTTACGGCGAAAATCCCCATCAAAGCGCCGCCTTCTATAAACTCCCTGCCTCCGGCGAAACGAGCATCGGAACCGGTAAGATTATTGAGGAGGACACCGCAATCAGCTTTAATAACCTGCTGGATTCCAACGCCGCGTTTGAACTGGTCAAAGAGTTTGATGAGCCGGCAGTCGTCATCGTCAAGCATCTTAATCCCTGTGGATGTGCCGTCGACGACGATATTTGTGTGGCATACCGCAAGGCATACGAAGGCGACGTGACAAGCGCATTTGGCGGCATCGTCGCAGTCAACAGAAAAATCAATGTTGAGCTGGCACAAACCATTATGGAATCATACAGCAGGTTCGGCAAAGCCCTCGGCGCGGGGGGCTTTTTCGCCGAGGTTATCATTGCTCCCCAGTTCGATGCCGAAGCCATTGACATAATCCGCAAGCTGAAGAGCTGGGGCAGCCGGGTCCGCCTCATCGAGACAGGCCCGATAGACAAGACCAAAGTTGACATCGCAGAATATGACCTTCGCTGCATAGTAGGGGGGGTGCTGCTCCAGAGGCGCGACTTCGTCGGCTGGGAACCGAATGTGTTAACCGTCCCTACAAAGACAAAACCCACCGAGGAGCAGCTCGCAGACCTCCGTATCGCGTGGCTGGCCGCCAAACACACGAAAAGCAACACCATAGTGCTTGTTAAAAACAGCAAGGTCGTGGGAGTCGGCGCAGGCCAGATGAACCGCGTGCAATCGGGTCAGATTGCCATTAAGCACGCCGGCGACCATGCAAAAGGGGCAGTGATGGCCTCCGATGCCTTCTTTCCATTCGCTGACAACGTCGAAAACGCCGCTGCCGCTGGCATAGCCGCAATCGTTCAGCCGGGCGGTTCGAAGAAAGATAACGAGGTTATCGCCGCCGCTGACAAACACGGCATTGCTATGGTCTTCACCGGCAAACGACACTTCAAACATTGAGATTGGTTAGCAAGGCCAAAGACAAAAAAGCCCGACGAATTGTCGGGCTTTTTTATGTTTTTATGTACTGGGTGTTATTTCAATCCCGCGGCCTTGCGGAGCTTGGTAACCATATCGGTTTTTTCCCAGGTAAATTCAGGCAGGTTGCGTCCGAAGTGTCCGCCGTGACTGGTCTTTGAGTAGATCGGCCTTGCGAGGTTTAGATGTTTAATCATCCCTTTCGGGGTGAGTGGAAAGAGTTTGCGAACAATCCGGCTGAGTTTACTTTCGCTGATTTTCCCCGTGCCTTTGGTATCGACGAGGACCGAAAGAGGGTCGGCAAAGCCAATGACATAGGAGAGTTGAATTTCGCACACGTCCGCCAGGCCGGCCGCTACGATGTTCTTTGCGATGTATCTGGCCATATAGCTTGCAGTCCTGTCAACTTTAGTCGGGTCTTTGCCGCTGAAGCAGCCGCCGCCGTGTCTGCCCATGCCTCCGTATGTATCGACGATAATTTTTCTGCCCGTTACACCGCAGTCACCGGCAGGCCCGCCTATAACGAATTTCCCTGTGGCGTTAATGTGAAAGACCGTGTGCTTATCGACTAATTTTTTAGGCAAAACCGGCAGCACAACTTTTTGGATTATCTGCTTGCGCAGCTGCTTGTAAGGAATATCCGGCTTATGCTGTGTTGCTACGACCACTACCGCAATATGTGAGGGTTTGCCGTTGGTGTATTCGACAGTCACCTGGCTTTTACCATCGGGCCGAAGCCAGGGCAGCTTCTTTGTCTGTCGCATTTGTTCCAGGCGAGTGGTTATCGCGTGCGCAAGCTGAATCGGCATCGGCATCAGTTGCGGCGTCTCACGGCAGGCGTATCCGAACATCAAACCCTGGTCGCCGGCGCCCTGCTCTTTGTGCATGCCCTTTCCCTCCGTCACGCCTTGTGATATGTCCGGACTTTGCCGGCCTATTGAGACCAGAACCGCGCAGTTTTCGTAATGAAAACCGGCTGCAGGGTCGTCATAACCAATGTCTTTAATAGTCCGGCGAACAATCGCGGGTATATCGAGTATCGCTTTGGTCGTGATTTCGCCCGCCACAACAGCCATATCGTTTTTGACCAGCGCCTCGCACGCCACTCTGCTTTTCGCGTCCTGCGACAGACAGGCGTCCAGTATGGCATCCGATATGCGGTCTGCCACCTTGTCCGGATGCCCCGTTGTTACTGATTCGCTGGTGAAAAGATATTTTTCCATTGCCATCTGAGTCTGTCCTTTCGTTTATGTATCAAACTCCTATCGTCCTATTAGCCGGCATGTTCATTAAGCGTCCAATCGTATCTCATAAACTTCACCGTATAATTGCCCGTCTCAAGAAAATTAACGTCTTGAGACGAAACATAGTTCTTCAAAAAGTCCAGCACCGCCCGTATCCCCGGCGTCTGCTGTTTGAATTTCAGGTCCGTGCCGTATTTCGCAACGAAATATCGGCCATACCAGGTATCCTTCAATATCGCCGACAGGAACACGTTCTTATTCTCGCGTTCTATTCTGAATGCCCGCCCGCTCGCCAGGAACTTTCTAACCTGGTCATCAAGCTGCTTCGAAAGGTTCGGTCCGCAATACGCCTCGTTCCACAGGGGCGGCCCTGAAACCGTTCCGTGGCAAATCGCAAAAAATACCCGCGGGTCGTCGAACTCTTTTTGGAAAAAACGCTTATTTATCTCCTGCAGGGTAAATTCTTCATCCATTATGATAAACTTATGCTGGTCCCACAGTCCCTTTATATGCTGGATGCTGTTCGGCGGCCAGAACAGACGAAGCACCCTTGATGATTCGATGGGGTAATTATCCAGGATTATTTTGATGAACTCCAGATTATACCCGTTTATCCAGAAGGCAAGCTTGTCTTCTTTCGACAATAAATTGTACTCGTCACGGCTAAAATCCCTGAATTTATCGAGAACCTCAAACAATTCCAGCCGCTTGCGTGAAAGCGTTTTGTAATCCACCGTTCCCTGCTGGTCCACATAAGTGTTCAGAAGCTGTGTACACCTGTCACAAAGCTGGGCCGCAGGATTCGGCTTTGCCGGAGTTGGTTGCGGTTGCGGCGCATTTGCCTCGGCCGGCTGTGTCTTCGGTTCCTGCACGTTCGGCTCCGGAGGGGCCGCCCGCTCGGCTTCGACCGGCTTCTGCGCTTCTGCCGGTTGTAACTCTACGTGTGCGGCAGGAGAAGGCATAGCTGCCTTTTTATGCTCCTGCTCACAACCCTGGACGTTCAACAGCATCGTTGCCAATACCACCACCAGAACAATATGCCTGTTCATTTTTTTATGCCTTCCGTTTGTTATAAAAACATCGTGTTTAAATTGGCTTAAAAACACTAATACTAAGAGATTAAACAGAAAAATGCAACTTTTTATAAGCTGTTTTTTAGGTAGTTTTCCCGTTACCCTTATTTGTGTTTCATCTTTTTCAAAGGTTTTTCTGCCGCTTGGGCGCGATTCATTTTTGTAGGTAGAATTTATACACGCCACATAGCACGGCCAGAATAACAGTGCCGCAAGTACCTACGAACGCGAATCGTACCCCCGCCACTTTGCTTTGGGTTAATTGGCTTGACAGCGAAATTCTTTTACGTTACTCTATTATACATATTATACGGTGTATAAAGAGGTTGTAAGTCTTTGGAGACGGTGCCGGATGACTGAGAAAGCCTTGTCGGGTTTAGTTGCAGCTATATTATTTTTCGTTTTTTTTGCGTCTGCCGATGCGGTCGATACTCGTGATGTAGAGGCCGTCCGTGCTAAAAAGGTTCTCGAAAATGGTGACCTGCAAACCATCGACGACTTCGTCAGCCGAGCGGTCGATGAGATTTTGACTACCGAAGATTTCTCCTCTATTTCAAATGTCCGCTCTTTAATCGTGGCCAACAGCGCCAGTAACGAACCGGGGCAGGAGCAGTTTGCGCAGCAGTTTTCCGAGTCCGCCCAAAAGTACATCGGCGACGCCCTGCAGCAGGCGGAGGAACTTGCTCCGCCTGGCCGACGTTTCAAGGTAATCACCAACCTGCTGATGCTCATTAATGATCTCGCCGACCCGCGTCTTGTTGACCTGCCGCTAAAGCACGTGGACAGCAATAAAATCGTCATCAACTATTGGGCAGTCCATTGCCTGACCAATCCCAAAATCACTGATAAGCTGGAGCTTAATACCGCCCGTCGAATTACCAACCGCCTTGAAGCGGTCGTTGCGACGGGCAGTCCTGAGATACTACGGCTCATCGCCTCCTTTGCGGGGTCGGTGAATATCCCTGAAGGTGATGACCTTCTTCTTAAGGTCGCGGACCGGCGAATCGCTTCTTACGCCGATTGGTCCGTCCGTTACGAGCTTATAGACGCCGACATACTCAACATACTCGCCGACAAAATGACCTCTTCCGGTCCCGGCAGGGCGGCAGCCGGCAGGAGATTCGGCCAATTGCTTTCGTATGTCTTCCAGCGGTATATAAAAGGCGCTGATGTGCTTAAGCAATCACAGAAAGAGCAGCTTGTTTCCGTCCTTGTCGAAACCGAAAGAACCTGCCTGCCCAAGCTCATGGGCAAACCGTCATTTGACATCAAAAGGGCGATTGAATCCGGGGATTTTACGGCACTTCTTGAGGAACATGATAATCTTCTCGGCGATTCGACCAAACATGGACAATTGCCTGCTCAAATTAAGTTTGATTACGGCAAAGACAGCGGCGGAGCCGCGTCCACGCAGCCATTGCAGCTTGCCTCGCCATCTCCGATGCCGGAAACAAAACCTGATAGTGCCTCATAAAAGCGTTGTTTTGAAGTCGTTTGCTACTTGAAAGAGCAATCGCCAGACATTGGAGGTTTGG
>CAYNVP010000166.1:0-5028 GCA_964400665.1 uncultured Pirellulales bacterium
CGGTCTGAAGGCGCTGGGCGATTTTCTTCACGACAAGGGGTTCAAATTCGGGATACACAACTGCGCGGGGACAAAGACGTGCGCGGGGTATCCCGGCGGACGGGGACACGAGTTTCAGGACGCCAGGACCTACGCTTCGTGGGGCGTGGATTATATCAAATACGACTGGTGCAGCCACGGCACAGCCAATGCCGAAGAGACATTCAAGACAATGAGTGACGCCTTATACGCGGCGGGAAGGCCGATTGTCCTGAGTATCTGCGAATGGGGCAATAACAAGCCGTGGGAGTGGGGAAAGGACGTGGGGCAATTGTGGCGGACGACAGGCGATATCACCGACTGCTTCGACTGCCAGGAGGTTTATTCGATGGGGTGGAAATATATCCTCGAAAGCCAGGTTGGGCTGGAAAAATACGCAGGCCCCGACCACTGGAACGACCCCGATATGCTGGAGGTCGGTAACAAGGGACTGACATTGGCGGAATCGCGGGCACATTTTTCGCTGTGGTGTATGCTGGCAGCACCTTTGATGGCGGGAAACGACGTTAGAAAGATGTCTGATGAGGTTCGCAACATACTCACAAATAAAGAGGTAATCGCCATCGACCAGGACTCCTTAGGCAAACAGGGATACCAGTATATGCTGCACCCCGGCAAACAAATATGGGCGAAAGAGCTGTCGAATAACTGCTGGGCGGTGTGCTTTTTTAATGACAGCGCCGAGGCGGTGAAACTAAGAATTAACTGGTCGCACCTGCCGTTTTTGAAAGGCGATTATGAAATCCGCGACTTATGGCAAAAGAAAGACATCGGGTCAACGGAGAAAAATTTCGAAGGCGAGCTTTCTTCACACGACGTGATTCTTTTGAAGCTGACACCCGCTAAACAGACAAAATCCTGACCTGCCTGTTCCTGCACGCTTTTAAGCAGGAGGTTTAACAGAACAAAAAATTGAATGGATTAATGGCAGTGAGGTAGTTGATTTTTCAGATGATAAAATTGAAATATATTATAATGAGTGAGCATTTTCCTTCTGCTGTTTTACGGAAAAGCCAATTGAGCAGTGAAACCAAGCGTATCATCATATAACGATTTTAAAAATAATTGACCGGCGGGACAGAGGTTTGTAATATTTGGCACCAGTGAGACATTAAATAACACATCTCGCGGGCTAAAGGAGTGTCGGTATGGATTGCCCTGTGTGTAAAAATGCGATGATTGTGATGGAGTTAGCGGAGGTGGAGATAGATTACTGCACCGGGTGCGAGGGCATCTGGCTGGATGCCGGGGAACTGGAGCTGCTTTTGGGCGACGGGGGGAAAACGAAAGAGCTGATAAGCTCGTTTACACAAGCGGACGAGGGCGGCGAGAAGCAAAGGAAATGCCCGATATGCGACAAGAAGATGGAGAAGGCGGCTGTAGGCAGGGACGAAAAGGTATTGACGATAGACAGATGCGTGAGGGGGGACGGGCTGTGGTTCGACAAGGGCGAACTGAGCAATATCATCGACAAGGCCAAACTCGACGAAGGCAACAAGATAAAGCAGCTTTTGGCGGACATGTTCGGTCACAAAACAAAAGACAGATAAGAGGACAGGGGCAAGGTTACCACTTTCTTCTCCACCAGAGGATACCCATAACAACGGCTGAGCCGGCGGCGAGGGCAAAGATAATCCAAAAGGCGAAATATAACTTTGAGAGCGGAATTCTTACGTTCATCGAGAACAAGCTGACGACGAAAGTGGGCAACATAATCGCGATGGTGATGAGGGTGAGTGCCTTGATTCGGATATTCAGGTTGTTGCTGACAATAGATGCGCGGGCATCCATCATACTGGCAAGCACCTGGGAGTAAATCTCGGTCTGAATACGGCATTGGTTGTTTTCAATCATAATGTCGTCGAGAAATTCGACGTTTTCGGGGGTAAAGCCGATTTTGGCAGCGTTGTTCTTGAGTTTTTCGATGAGTGCGCCGTTGGAATTTACGGCGTTAAAATAATAGACGAGCGATTTTTCGAGCGTAAAGAGATGGACGAGGTGCTTGTTTTCCATAGAGGTATAAACCTGCTGTTCAAGCTCGCTGGTAATGGCGTCAATACCCCTGATATGCTCGACGAAGTGCGAAATGCTCCTGTTTATAATTCGAAGGAAGACATCCTGAATAGACTGAATTTTTGCGAAAGACCTGCCCTCGAAGGGAGGGACATCTTCAGCAACGACAATAACGAGGCGGTCTTTGAACATAAAAGCACCGATTGAGGCGGCCTTAAAGAGGAACTTGTCCTTGGTGATGTACCGTCTTGGTCTTTTGAAAATCATTGCAGCGTGTTCAGGCTCGAACTCGAGCCGGCTGGGTTCGTCGGGGTCAAGGGATGAATTGAGGGTGTGCTCGTCGATTTTTAATTTCTCGACGAGGAACTTCCGTTCGGCTTCGTCGGGGGCGATATAGACAGAAACCTGGCCCGAGCCATTCCGGTTTTCAACGAGCCTGCCATCAACTATGTTAAGCTGTTTCAACATTGCAAGACCTAATCTCCCATGTCCAGCACCTTCCACGAGGACGGCTGTCATATAAACGCTTGAATTTATCTTTTGGGGAGCAAGAAAGCAAGAGTAGTTTGATATTTTCTTAGAAGGCGGGGGCAGGGGAAGTTGTTGCGAGGCGAAAAGGGTTGACCGGGGAGCTAATTTGTATAAAGTAAAGCTATGGAGAAAATAAGAAAACACATATCGGGACCGGTTTTAGCAGTGATACTGCTAATTGGAGGATGCGGCCAAATGGGCAACAAGCCAGCGACATTCGGCGAAGACGTCGAGTTTTTGAGAAAACACACCGAGGTTATAGTATTAACCGAGTCGGCGGGAGAGGCCCAATTAGCCGTGGCGCCGGCGTACCAGGGGCGAGTAATGACAAGCACGGCGGAGGGGCCGGGGGGCTTGAGTTTCGGGTGGATAAACAAGGAGTTTATCGCTTCAGGAGAGGTCCAGCCACATATCAACGTATATGGAGGCGAGGAGCGTTTCTGGACAGGGCCTGAGGGAGGGCAGTTCAGCGTATATTTTCCGAAGGGGTCGGCGTTTGATTTCGAGCGCTGGCAGGTGCCGGCGGTGATAGATACCGAACCATTCGAGGTGGTTTCCCAAAGCGGCGACAAAGCGGCTTTTAGAAAGAAGGCGACATTGGTCAACTGGTCGGGGGCAACATTTGAAATTCAGATAGACCGGACGATTCGGCTGTTGGGCAAAGAAGAAGCGAGCGAGAAACTCGGCTCGGCGGTCGGCGAAACGGTAAGTATGGCGGCATACGAAACCGAAAGCAAAATCACCAATACAGGCAAGAAAGAGTGGAAGAAAGAGACGGGGCTGCTGTCGATATGGATATTGAGTATGCTGAGGCCCTCGCCTGAAACGACGGTTGTTATACCATTTAACGCAGGGGACGAAAAGACGCTGGGGCCCAAGGTGAACGACGATTACTTCGGTAAGGTGCCGGAGGACCGATTAGTTTTGAAGGAGGAGGTAATTTATTTCAAGGCCGACGGGAAGTATCGGAGCAAAATAGGGCTATCGGCAAGACGGGCGAAACCGATTTTAGGCAGCTACGACGAGAAAAACAAGGTGCTGACGCTTGTTCAATACAGCAAGCCGAAGGACGCGACGGACTACGTGAACAATACGTGGCGGATACAGGAAAACCCATACGACGGTGACGTAGTAAATTCATATAATGACGGGCCTCTCGAAGGCGGCGGAAAACAATTAGGGCCGTTTTATGAGCTGGAGACGTTGTCTCCGGCGCTTAAATTAAAGCCGAACGAGAGCGGGTCGCACATACACCGGGTTTTTCACTTTGTCGGGCCGGAGGACGAGCTCGACAAGATTTCGACTGCGACTCTTGGCGTCGGGATTAAAGAAATTAAGAACGCCCTGTAAAAGTAAGAAAGTGATAAGGAAAGAGGAACTGTAAAGGAGAGATATTATGGGTGCAGCGATGATTATTTTAGTTGGTTTGCTCGTAGTTCTAGTTTTGCTGGTTTTGCTGGTCTTGTTTATCATCATGGTGTACAACCTGCTGGTAAGACTTCGCAACCAGGTTGACAATGCATGGTCGCAGATAGACGTGCAGCTCAAGCGCAGACACGACCTGATTCCGAATCTGGTTGAGACGGCGAAGGGTTATATGAAACACGAGCGAGGAACGATGGAGGCGGTCACCGAGGCAAGGGCAAGAGCGATGGGTGCCAAAAGCGTCAGCGACGCGGCAAAGGCAGAAGGGGCACTGGGCGAGGCGCTGAGCAAGTTTATGCTCGTGGTTGAGAATTACCCGGACCTGAAGGCGAACCAGAACTTCCTGGCGGTGCAGGAAGAATTGTCGAGCACGGAGAACAGGATTGCTTTTGCCCGGCAGGCATACAATGACGGGGTGCTGTTTTTCAACAACAAGATTCAGATGTTTCCGTCGAACATAGTGGCGGCGATGTTCAGCTTCGGCAAGCGGGACTTCTTTGAGGTTTCAGTCGCAGCCGAGCGGGAAGCACCTAAAGTCAACTTTTAATAACAGATTTCTCGACTCGTCCCGCACCGTATGGTGCGGGACTCGCTCGAAATGACAAAGCGATGTGGGAACTAATCAGGGTCAATAAGAGAAATTCAGTCCTGCTATTGGCGACGATGGGGAGTTGTCTGGTTGCTCTGGGAATTGTCATCGGGATGGCATTTGGCGGACCGGACGGGTGGACAATCGGGCTAATTGCGGCGTTCGGCGTATGGGTGGTGCTGACGCTAATCAGCTTTTCGGCGGGTGACAGTATTCTTCTCTCGGCGAGCAACGCAAAAAGAGTGACACATGACGTTCATCCGCGGCTATTCAACGTTGTCGAGGAAATGTCCATCGCGTCGGGACTTCCAATGCCGAAGGTTTATATAATCAACGACCCCGCACCGAACGCATTCGCGACGGGTCGCAAACCTGAGTCGGCATCAATCGCGGTCACGGCGGGGCTACTGGGGAAGCTGAACCGGGACGAG
>CAYNVP010000167.1:0-4990 GCA_964400665.1 uncultured Pirellulales bacterium
AATGCCGGTCGGGAGTGCCTGGCCGGCGGGTCGGCCGCCTGGGCTTTAGGAATACCCTCCAATCTTAAGATTTTTCAAAAAAATCCGATAATTTTCTTGCTTTTGATTTTTGAATCTTGTATAATCACTGCACCTATAGGGGATAGGGGTGAGAAATGAGAGAGAGGAGAAAGCGTTTCAGTGAAGCGGCTGCATTTCATTGCAGGCGTTATATTAGCCGTCTTGGTGATGCCGATGGTTTGTGTTGCTCCGGCTATGCCCAGAACGGGCGGGACTATTTTGGGCTGGGGCGAGACCACGACTCCGCAATCTTCGTTAACCAATCTTGTCGCAATTTCAGCCGGTGGCTACCACAGTCTTGTCCTGAAAAGCGATGGTTCCATAGTCGGCTGGGGCGGCAATGATTACGGCCAGGCGATGCCGGCCGGCGGAAACGACTTTGTCGCGATAGCCGCGGGCTTTAAGCATAATATCGCATTAAAGCAGGATGGCTCGTTAGAGGGATGGGGCTACAATGCTGATGGTCAGGCGACGCCGCCCGAGGGCAACGACTTTGTTGCGATAGCCGCGGGCTTCGAGCACAGTATTGCCTTAAAGAGCAACGGCTCGATAGTGGGATGGGGAAGCAATAGTTTCGGTCAAATCGATGTGCCGGAGGGAAATGACTTTGTAGCCATAGCAGCGGGCGATAAACACTCCATTGCGTTAAGACAAGATGGTTCGATTGTCGGCTGGGGTAATAATCAATACGGTCAGGCAGACCCCTGCGACGGAAACGATTTTGTGGCTATATCGGCAGGCGAGTATTACGGGCTTGCATTAAAGCGGGATGGTTCGATTGTTGCGTGGGGTCAGAACAGCTACGGTCAGACTGTCCCCCCACAGGGCAACGATTTTATTGCGATAGCGGCGGGCGGGGAACACGCCGTGGCAATGAAGCAGGACGGCTCCCTTGTCGGCTGGGGGGCGGACTGGGCGGCCCAGGCCAGTCCGCCTTCGGGCAACGATTTTACGGCCATCGCGGGGGGCTTGTATCATTGCCTGGCCTTAAAAAGCGATGGCTCGGTTGTGGGATGGGGCCGTAATAATTTCGGCCAGGCCGAACCGCCGATAGGCGACGACTTTATTAAAACCAGCGCCGGCGATATGCACAACCTCGCATTGAAGCGGGACGGCACCATTCTGGGCTGGGGCGATGATTATTACGGTCAGTCTGCCGCACCGGATGGCAATGATTATGTCGACATAGCTGCGGGCAGTATTCACAGCATCGCGTTGAAGCAAAATGGGACTATTGTCGGATGGGGCAGCAATCTTTACGGTCAGATTAATATCCCGCAGGGTAACGATTTCAAGGCCATCGCGTCGGGCAGTTATCACAGTTTGGCTCTGAGACAAGACGGCTCCATAGTTGGCTGGGGCAGAAACAATTACGGTCAGGCCAGTCCTCCTGGGGGCAATGACTGTGTCGCCATCGCGGGGGGAAGGTTTTTTAGCTTGGGGCTGAGGAATAATGGCTCGATAGTGGGATGGGGTCGAAATGACTATGGCCAGACCACAACACCCGCCGGCAACGACTTTATCGCAATAGCTGCAGGTGGTTACCATGGTTTGGGCCTGAAGCAGGACGGTTCCGTAGTCGGCTGGGGCCGCAATGATTATGGTCAGGCCGGCTCTCCTGATGGCAATGATTTTGTCTCAATAGCCGCTGGCGGTTATCACAGCTTGGCATTAAAGCACGATGGCTCGATAGTCGGGTGGGGCCACGACGACTATGGTCAGGCGACGCCGCCGGTACAAAACGGCTTTATTGCAGTTGCGGCGGGAGAATATCACAGTCCCGCTATTTTTCAATCCTGCGAGTATGCACTTCAAGGCGACTTAAGCGACGATTGCAGGATTGATTCGGAAGACCTTCAGACTTTTATCGAGCAATGGCTGGAGGCCGGAGGCCCTGCAGACCTTGATGATGTTAATGGTGTAAATCTGTTTGATTTTGCCTTATTATCTGAGAACTGGATGATAGACTGCTGGATAGAGCCAGGAAATCCAGCGTGCGTGCCTAAGTAATTGTCGGTGCAGCATAAAACAAAAAAACTGTGAGTCGCTCACAGCTTTTTTCTTGTTTCTCCCCCTTATTCCTGCTGGCTCGTGTTACCTTTTTCGTTTCCTTAATACAACCACAGCGCCTGCCGCGAGCAGAAATAATGTGGCCGGCTCAGGCGTAATCACAAATGCCAAATCTAACGACTGTGGGTCCCCCCCACACCATCCACCCTCCTGCAACTGCACCCATCTCCAGTCAATTTCAGGATGCCGATACCAGGGACACGAACCGTGCGAGTGGTAATTATAGTACGCATCCCAGAATAACGAGGTGCTGCCTTCAACTGTTTCAGAGGTTTTCCATCCCCACTGGCAGCCCTCGAAGTTCATCGATATCATCAGCCAATAAGTTTCTCCTGACTCTTGAGTGAAGGGGTCATCAATAAATGGGATGTTATATTCGTACATTCCCGTGTGATTGTCTTCATCGTACTGGTGGTCAGGGTCGCTGTCGACATATCGAGGGTCATACCAACCCTGCAATTGCCATTCGCTTTCATGATATGGCCGGTATGTATACTCACCCTGCTCGATAACACGAGTCCATAACAGGTCATCGGGTTGGGGGAAACCATAGTGGGTAGAGTCGTTGCTGTATATCTGTATAAGTATATCGCCTGTAGTGCCAACGTGGTCATCTTTCCATGAGCCCCAGAAATGAATATCAGTGACGTCTGCGGTCACTGTGGCATACCAGTCGTTTGCCGCTCCATATCCATCCACATCGGGATTGGGGCCGTGATAATATGGTCCATCACCCCACTCGGAATAAACGTCCCAACCGGTGAAGTCGGGCAATTGATTATATAGAGACGGGTCACCCGGTTCCCAGTCGGCTGATGCAACTCCTCCTGTGTATAGAATTGCTATGATGACAAAAGTGATGAGCCATCTTGGCTGCAAAACCCTACTCACTACTCAACTCCTCCTACGTTCTTCTTTTTCATTAAACCCTTCTCTTTTATCCAGAATCAGCAATTTCATTACTCTCTACTCAGGTTTTTGCTGATTCGCATTAAGTGCAATGTACACTGGGGGGCCTATAATGTCAAGAAAAAAATTAAAAAAATTCGTAAAAATTTTTAGTAGATTATTTAGCATAAGCCAAGCTTATATATAGCACATATTTACTTATCGAGGATTGACTAACCTAAGTAAAAGCGTGGAATGGGCTTTTTGTTTGTTTTCTTACTTTTTGCTGCCTTGAGGGACCGGCAGGCCAAGCTCGGCAAGGACTTTTTTCATATCCTCCCAGACCTTTCTGCGGTTTTCATCAGAATAATTACGGAGGAGGTAGGCTGGATGGAACGTTGCCATCAGTTTTATGGGTTTTTTGCCAAGGCCGGGCTGATACTCGTGGAAGAACCCCCTCAACTGGCCTATTGGTTTGGGGGTATCGAGCAGTGTTTTAGCAGCGTGGGCGCCGAGGGCGACGATGACCTCGGGATTTATCAGCTCGATTTGCCTTTGAAGGTACGGCAGGCAGGCGATTATTTCTTCGGGCCTTGGGTCGCGGTTGTCGGGGGGACGGCACTTGAGGATATTGCCAATCCAGACCTGTTCGCGTTTGAGGCCGCAGGCGGCGATAATTTTGTTTAAAAACTGTCCCGCCCGGCCGACGAAGGGTCTGGCCTGAGCATCTTCGTCTGCTCCGGGCCCTTCGCCGATAAACATAATTAGGGCGGCGGGATTGCCCTCACCCGGCACAGCATTGGTGCGAAGCGAGCCGAGGTCGCACTTGCGGCATTGGCGAGTTTGTTCGGCGATGTCTTCGAGTTCTTTAATGGTTTCAGGCGAGGCAATTCTACTGGTTGCTTGCTGCTCTGGTTGCGGTGCGTGTGTGTTGGTCTTTGGCATTAGTCCGCCTGTGAAAAAATCGGCCATCTCTGCATGCTGGCGGATGACTTTGCTGATGTTTGGTTTATTGTTCATAACATCAGATTGTAATTGTGAAGTTGGGTTAAGGCAATAAAAAGGGCGGCTGTTTTTACAGCCGCCCCTGTGTAAGTCAGTGGTTTGTTTTTATACGAGGCCCTGGGCGAGCATCGCTTTTGCGACCTTTAGGAAACCGGCGATGTTTGCGCCGATGATGAGGTTGTTCGACTGGCCGTATTCTTCGGCGGCCTGCTTGGCGTTGGTGTAAATTGTGGTCATAATAATTTTTAGCTCGGCGTCGGCCTTTTCGAATGTCCAGGGTATCCGCTGGCTGTTCTGCGCCATTTCAAGGCCTGAGACGGCCACTCCGCCTGCGTTTGCGGCCTTTCCGGGCAGAAATAGCATCTTGTTGTGCAGGAACACGTCTGCGGCTTCGGGGGTGCAGGGCATATTTGCGCCTTCGCCGACGGCGATACAGCCGTTTTTGGCAAGCGTTTTCGCGGCGTTCTCGTCAAGCTCATTCTGCGTCGCACAGGGCAGCGCCACGTCGCACTTGACGTTCCATATACCGGCGCATCCTTCGGTGTATTTGGCTTTTTTGTGGTAGGAGAGATATTCCTTGATTCGTTTTCGTTCGATTTCCTTGATTTTCTTGATAGTGTCGAGGTTAATTCCATCGGGGTCGTGGATGAAGCCGTTTGAGTCGCTCATCGCGACGACCTTTCCGCCTAACTGCTGGACCTTTTCGGTGGCATAGATAGCGACGTTGCCGGAGCCGGAGACCGTGACGGTTGTCCCATCGAAGGATTTACCGTGGTCTTTTAGCGCCTCAGCCATAATGTAAACAAGACCATAGCCGGTGGCTTCGGTCCTTACCAATGAGCCGCCCCATTCGAGGCCTTTGCCGGTGAGGACGCCGGAGAACTCGTTTCGGAGTTTTTTGTACTGGCCGAACATAAAACCGATTTCGCGACCGCCGACGCCGATATCACCTGCCGGGACATCGGTA
>CAYNVP010000168.1:0-4988 GCA_964400665.1 uncultured Pirellulales bacterium
TGCGGCGACAAATGGAAAAAGTGCATCGAGCAGGCCGTCATCGACGCCAAATTAGACATCGCCAAAGCCGTCCAGGACGCCCTGTAGCTCTGGATTTCTACTACGGGTTTTTGACTTGTTTTGGCTTTTTATTGGTATATCATAGTTCCGTCTTAAATTTGATTTTGCAGGTGACGCTATGATTGCGATGGTCGAACAAAATATGGAAATGCTGAAAGAATTGTGTCGCAGGTATCACGTTCTGCGTCTCGAGCTGATTGGTTCAGCGCTGACAGGGAAGAAATTTGACTCAAAGGAAAGCGATTTGGATTTTCTCGTCGAATTCCAGCCGTTGAAAGAAGGCGAATATGCCGACACGTATTTTGGCCTGCTTGAAGCGCTAGAATCGCTTTTCAACAGGCACGTTGACCTTGTTATGGTGCGGGCAATAAAAAATCCCTATTTTCTCGAAGCCGTAAATAAAAGCCGGAAGGTGCTTTATGCAGCTTGAGGAAAAGAAACTGCTCGAAGATATTCGGCAGGCCTGTGAAGAAATACTTGCTTTTACTGAAGGCAAATCATTTCAGAATTACAAACAGGAGAAACTTCTTCGCAGCGGCGTCGAAAGGCAGTTTGAGATAATAGGTGAGGCATTAAATCGGCTGGCCAAAGCTGGACCCGATGTGATTAACCAGATAAGTCATTACAAGCGCGTTATATCATTTCGTAATATCTTGATTCATGGATATGACCTCGTTGAAGATGCTGTAGTTTGGGATGTTATAGCGAAAGACCTGCCACTGCTCTATAGCCAGGTTATTAAGCTGTTGGGCAATGTTCATTGATATGGACATGAATTTTTTCATTGGCAAGAACGTTCTGGTGATGGGTCTGGGGAGGTTTGGGGGCGGGGTGGATGTTGTGAAGTTCGCCTGCGAGAGGGGGGCAAAAGTAGTCGTCACGGATTTGGCGGAGCGGGAGAAATTAGGCGAATCAATCGCTCAACTCGAAGGTCTTAAGGTTGAATATCATCTTGGCTCACACGACCCGGCTGATTTTGAACAGGCCGATATCGTGGTAGTCAATCCCGCTGTGCCGCTCGATAACAAGTTTGTGCAAATAGCCCGCAAGGCCGGGAGGAAAGTTACATCGCAGATTGAATTATTCTTTGAGCTTTGTCCCGCGACGATAATCGGCATAACCGGAGCCAACGGCAAGAGCACGACGGCATCGTTGACTGCTCATCTGCTGCGAAGTCGAATCGGCAGCAGGGTTTGGCTCTCCGGCAACATAGGCAATGAGCCGATGCTCGAAATTGTTAAGCAAATAAAGCCCGACGATTTAGTAGTATTGGAGTTGTCAAGTTTTCAGATTGAACAATTGGCCAAAAGCAAGCTTGCCCCCGCAGTAGCGGTTCTGACTAATATTACGCCTAATCATTTGGACCGTTACGGGACGTTCAAGCGATATTGCGAATCGAAAGAGCCGCTTTTTCAGTATCAAAAACTCGATGATAATCACCCTGCGGTTTCGATTTTCAACGGAGGGAATGAGATTAGTGGCAAGTGGTTTGAGAAATACAATGGTCAAGAAGGCCGGTTATGTATGAAATTTTCCACCGAGGATGTGCCCGCTAATATGCGTGCGGCCTTCACGCTGCCGGGAAGGGCCAACCTTTCCAACCTTGCCGCCGCCGTGGTTGTTGCCCGGCATTTCGGCGTAACCGACGAGCAGATAACAGATAGTTTACCTGACTTTAGGGCATTACCTCATCGTTTGCAGCTTGTCGCCGAGAGCAGGGGGCTGCGCTGGTATAACGATTCGAAGGCGACAACCCCCGATAGCGCGATAGTTGCCCTTGAGACCTTTGACAGACCCATCATTATCGCAGGCGGCTATGATAAGCACATTTCCTTCGACGATTTCGGCCAGAAAATTGCCCAAAAGGCCAAAGCAGCAATACTTATCGGCCAAACCGCCCCTCAAATAGCAAAGGTCATACAGGCCAATCCGCAAAACCAAACCGAGGTCAAATTTGCAAAGACGCTTGCTGAGGCGGTCGGATTGGCCAATTCTCTCGCGACGGAAGGAGACGTGATTGTGCTCAGTCCCGCCTGTGCCAGTTACGATATGTTCGATAACTTCCAGCAGCGCGGAGAGCAATTTATAGAACTTGTTAGTCGGCTTGCGCATTAAATTATCGGAACATTCATCTTCCTGACCATAGATTGTTGATGATTGATAGTTGATTATTGTGCGTTGTACGGGGCTTTGAATCATCAATAACCAATCGTCAATCATCGATTCCTAAAGCCATTCCTCAAAGTCGTCGATTTGCACGACACAGGCACATTTTTAATACACATATTGACACGAGGTTTGTAGGGACTGGTGAAATGGAGCACACGCCCGAGCGAAGGAAAGAGCGTCGACTGAGGTATCAATGGCCTGTCTGGTTCGCCGAGGATTTTTCGGGGATACTTTCCCAGGGTCAAATGATGGGTGTTTCCAGCGGAGGGGCGGCCTTTACATGTTTGGCAGACAACTGCTGCACTTGGCCCGGCCAGCATATAACGGCCCGCTTTAGTGTGCCGGAATATCAGTCGGACAATAGTTTCGATGTAACCGACTTCATCCGCGCAGGTTCTGTCTGCCGGGTGGACCACTTAAACGCCGGCCTGCGTCGCATTGCATTGCAGTTTTTTGAGCCGCTGCCGTTCAGGCCCGGCGAGCAGACAAATATGAACCTGGATTATGAACCCCTCGCCGAACCTGCGATAGCTTAGCAAAAAGCATATCCAGTGCGAGATATTCGATACTACATACCACGAAGGATTTTCTTTCAGTAATTTCGCCCCATGATGGAATAGTCCTGGAAGTCAACGTTACCGTCACCGTCCAGGTCCGCGCAGTCGCTGTTGGCCGAGCAGTCACCTGTATCAAGCCACTGTGATGCAAGTATGCTTAAATCGAGTAGGTTGACCTGACAATTGGCGTCGAGGTCGCCTGCGCCGGCAAGCTCTTCCATAATTGCGCACCACGCGGGTTTGGGCTGGTAGTTTTCGTCGAGCAAGAGCGGCCAATCATCATGACCGAGGTGGTTTACAAGCCACGAATATTTGTCGGTGATTCCCCAGCAGGCAAAATCATTGCAGTATGGAGATTCGACGCACGCCTCCACAATCTGTCGGTACACCGTCGCCTGCTCGCTGAGCTTTTCCTCGGTCAGGCCGGTCAGGTCGTCGTTGATTACCTCATCGGTTTCCGTCAGGTAGATTTCCAGCCCCAATTGACCGAACCGGTTCATATTATCAAGGATTGACTGTTTGCCTGGAAACCAGTTTGAGTTGAAGATATGCATTTGCAGGCCGATTCCGTGAATGGGAACGCCTTCGTTGAGCAGGTCGCTTACCATAGCATAGACGGCGTCGGATTTTGGATTTACGCCGTCAATTCCGTAATCGTTGTAATAAAGCTTCGCGTTCGGGTCGGCCTCGTGCGCGAACCGGAATGCATTGGCGATATAGTCCGGCCCCAGTGTATCGTACCAGAAGGTATATCTGTAAGAATTAGTGGCGTCGTCAATCGCCTCGTTGACAACCGAGTAGTGAGTAACGATACCGGGATACTTTGTTTTGTAGTAGGCAATGCTTTGTTGAATAAAATTCCGCATTATATCGTTGACCTCAGCGGGCGTATAGCTGGCGTTGACAATCCAGTCCGGTGTGGAGCCATGCCATATAAGGTGTTGAACCTTGACCTTTTTGTCATTGTCACGAGCCCACTTCAGTGCGGCCTCGGCCATTGCAAAATCCCAATAATGCGGAAATCTTTGAATTGCGGCTTGTCCCGTTGCCCACCCGGTCATTATGAAGTTGGAGTTATTTTTGACAGATGCCATCAAGTGTTCATCGGCCATGTGCCACGATGTCAGCAGAAAGCCGGTTTCAAGGCCTTTCGATTCGGCGGCTTCTTTTAGTCCTGATGGGATATTAAACGGCTTAGGCGGTTCGTAGTCCGGATTTGTGACCAGCTCGATATCGTCAATCCATATCTCGATTGTGGCTCCGTCCGAAGGATATATCGAAAGCTTGAGTTCGTCGGTATGCTTCAGTGACTCATCAAGGGTAACCTCGCTTTGTTCACTGCTTAACTCTGAGAAATCGATGACAAATTGCGTCCAGCCGTCCGTCAGGTTCAGCGATTTATAATAGTACAGGTAATTAGGTACTGCGTTCGATACCTGCTGGAACCTGCAATAGCTTCCGGGCGAGCACTTGGCCCTGAATCGGATTTGTTCGAATGCCCGCATATCGTAACCGTAATCAACATAGGTTTTGTAGGCGGCACATCCTTCATCCCAGGCAAGCTTCAAAACGAGCTCGGCTGTTCTCCACGCGCCGCTTCCGGCCTGTATGTTGGCATGTGCAGCTCGGTTGCCCGTGCCATCGTCAGCGTTTTCAAGATTTAGAACTTCGCCATCGACACTCTCGGCATACGCGTAGGCGGTCCAGTAACAATAGTTATCAGCGACAAGGTCCCCGTCTTCAAAATCATCGATTAGCAGTGTCTGTCCGGCTGCGCAGTAAGAGCCCGCCCAAAGGAAGAGGATAGCCGCAAAAATTATTGTTTTCATATATGCAGCAGGGAACCATTTCGCAGGTGTCGATTTTTGCTTACTTTTTGGCAGGTCCGTTTTCATAATTATTCAGTGGGATATTTGGTATAGCTGTTGATTTCCCTGCGCAACTCTTATCTAACTTAGGATACCAAATCTCCCCTGATAATTCAAGCTTTCCGGCTGTTTATCTATGCCGGTGTCTGAGTGAAGTTCGAGCTTCAAGCTGCGGAAAAAGGGAATTTGAGACCTGTATGTGGTCCTTGTTGTCGGTTCGCCGAAGTGCGGCTGTGTTTAAACAGACCAGCGCCAGCTTGCAGGCGATATTCTCCGAATGAGAGTGCTGGGATTCGAACCCAGGACCTACGCATTAAAAGTGCGTTGCTCTACC
>CAYNVP010000169.1:0-4880 GCA_964400665.1 uncultured Pirellulales bacterium
AGTGACAGCGAGCGTGGGACACATACCGAGCAATAGACGAAAGACGGGGTTTTCCTTCCAAATGCCTCGCACAATCGTGTCTTTTATTTGATAATTTTGTTCGGCCATTTTATTTACTCTGATACAGGTTTTTTCCCCTCGATTGCTTTTTTAATCTGCGGGAGGATATTATTTATTATATCGACGACAGCAGTGCTGCTTACGGTGGCGCCGGTGATAGCGACGATATCGGAATCTATTTTTTCAGGGTCGCCGGTTTTGACAAGATTGAGCGTTTGTGCGGGTGCGCCTACGAACTGGTCTCGGTAGTAGTCGAGCTTTATCTGGTCGCCGAAGCCGGGCGTTTCATTGCTTGCCAGGACGTTGAATCCCTCGATTTTTTCGAGATTGGCGTCGAGAGCAACAACAAGCTCGATTTTGTCGGCGAAGCCGGGGCCGGTGGCGTTGAAACAATAGCCGAGCGTTTGCCTTTTTTCATCGACGGCCTTATACAGATTGACAGAGAACCCTTTACCTTTCGGTGATGTCGCCTGCAGTTGGCGTATTGGTTCGAAGGCAGCGGTGTTTCGGAGCAGGCCGGACATAAGCGCATCGAGCTTCTGGACTTTATTTTGTTCGATGTGCGGGGACCATGCGGCTTCTGCGACGGCCAGAAGCAGGCCGAAGAAAAACGACGAGACAATCAGCAGCCAGCTTTCCTGAATGAATAATTTGATTTTAGACATTTGGTCTGCCTCCCGCCGGTATTACTTTGCACATCCGGTCAATCAGAGGGGTGACGCAGTTCATCAAGAGAACAGCATACATCACGCCTTCGGGATATTCGCCGACCGTCCTGATGAGGATGGTCAAAGCGCCTATTCCTGCTCCGAATAGCCAGGCGCCTTTGTTGGTCAATGGCGCGGTAACAGGGTCGGTTGCGATAAAAAACGCACAGAGCAGTATGCCGCCGGTTGCCAATTGGGCCAATGGCGAGATGTATGCCGAAGGATTGGCGAGGAAACCGATGGAGCCGAAGACGAAGGTCGAGAAAATTACGGCAAGAGGAATTCGCCAGTTGAAGGCCTTTCTGATGAAAAGATAGATGCCGCCCAGCAGGATTGCGAGTTTGCTTGTTTCGCCGAGGCAGCCGGCCGTTGAACCAATGAATAAGTTTTTCAACTGGGAGTTTACGAAACCTGTCTTTCCGGCGACATTGTTATTGATTTGTTCAGTTTCCGGAGTTGGAGCGGATTTATTTTTAATTGCCTGTTTGCTCCAGCCGAGTGGGGTTGCCTGAGTGATGGCATCCGGCATATTTGGGGAGACCTTCGGCAAAGTAATATCAATCGTTGCCGGGACGATCCAGGTGGTCATAAGTATTCCAAAAGAGGCGGTAAGAAAGGCCCTTCCCACCATAGCGGGATTAAAGATATTGGAGCCGAGGCCGCCGAAAACCATTTTACCTATGGCGATGGAAACGACGCTGCCGATGATGGCTATCCAAAATGGGATTGCAGGAGGCAATGACATAGCGAGGATTATGCCTGTTATAACTGCGCTAAAATCAACTAACGATTCGAACGGCTTTTCTTTCCCGCGAAGCAGGTTGCAGAGCCATTCAGTGACGACACAGGTCAGGACGCAAGTCGGTATGAGCACCAGTGCGTAGCTCCGGAAGAAGTAAATACCGGCCAGCATCGCCGGAACGAGAGCAACTATGACGTCCGTCATTACGCGGCGGGTCGAGAAAGGCCCGCCGATGTGAGGTGCACACGAAACTGTTAACTTGCTAAGCATTTACTTTTCGATTTTCCGATAATGCGACCTTATTGCGGCATAAGTTTCTTTTGTCTTGCGAGGTATATTTTCCCGGTTTTTATATAGCCGGCAAGCTCGATATTCGCCGGGCAGATATAACTGCAGCAGCCGCATTCGATGCAGGCGGTTATAAAGTAGTTTTTTGCGACGTCGAGGAGGTTTTTCTTTACGGCGTGAGCGATTTTAGTCGGGTTCAGACGTTCGGGGCAGACCTGGAGACATCTTCCGCAGTGAATGCAGGCGGTCTGTCTTCGAGCGAATTTTGCCCCGCCAATCTGCTGTCTGGTCAGGATTGTTACGGCGCCTGTGGTTTTAGTGACTGGGGTGGACAAATCGGCGATGGCGATACCCATCATCGGGCCGCCAACGACCACTTTTGCGCTTGGCTGTGTCGCGCCTCCGCAGAAGTCTATAAGGTCTTTTATCGGCGTGCCTATCGCCACGTAGTAATTGCCCGGATTGGCGATGGCTTCGCCTGTTACTGTGACGACCCTGTGCGTAAGTGGTGAGCCAAGGAGTACGGCGTCAGCAATCGCCGCCGCAGTTGCCACGTTTAGCACGACTACGCCTATCATAGGGGGAATCCCGCCCGTGGGGACGAACCGGCCGAGAACGGCATTTATGAGCTGTCGCTCGCCGCCCTGGGGGTATTTTGTTTTTAGCTCGATGATTTTGATATTCTCACAGGCAGGGGTATTTTTCAGGGCGTTACTGAGAACATCAATGGCTTCGGGTTTATTATCTTCGATGGCTATGACGACTTTCGGTCTGCCGGCGGCCTTGCGCGCAAGTTTTATCCCTGTTATTATCTGATTTGTCCATTCGAGCATTATGCGATAGTCGCAGTTGACATAGGGTTCGCATTCACAGCCGTTGATAATCATTATCTCTTTCGGGCGTTCGGGGTTTGGTTCGAGTTTTACCGACGTCGGAAAGCCGGCCCCGCCAAGGCCGACGATACCTGCTTTTCGCACTGCCTGACATATCTGCTGCTGCGAATATTTTTCGATGTCAAAATTCGGCCCAAACTGGTCCTGCGATTTGGAGCGAGGTCTTTTTGTCGGCATTGAGGGAAGTGGCTCGATAATCACGGCGGGCGCTCTTCCGAGCACCGGGTGTGATTGCAGGGCGATTTGTGACACCTTTCCGTCTATAGGTGAGTGCACGGGGGCTGATATGAACGCATCCGAGTCGCCTATGCACTGGCCCGCCTGTACGATACTGCCCTTTGCGACGGTGGGTTTGCAGATGGCGCCCGTATGCTGGCTGAGCATCACGGCCACCTGGGTTACGGCCGGCCCCGACTGAATGGGACTATCAGCCGTCGATTCTTTTTTTTCCGGTGGGTGAACTCCACCGGGGAAACCGCCTCGCATTGTTAAAACAGCGTTCATATTTTGTCCCGGACTTCGACGAGCTCAGTCGAGTCGCATTTTTATTTTCTACCGAGCCATTTACCAGTCATTCGGATGGTTGTTATGCAAACCGCGGCGGCGGTAATTGCAATTAGCAACGCGACAGCCGCCCGTAAACCGTCCGAATCTATACACTTTTCCAAAAGCTGCTGCGCAGCCGCCAACGCCGCAATGAAAATTACAAGCGGCAGCACAAAGGCCGCCAGGACGTGGCGAACTATAGATTTTCCCTGGATATTGCCCAGTCGCCGAAAGACGTCTTGGCAACTCTCCTTCTGGCCGCACTTATCGCAGGTTTCGTGCTGCGTCATAGTTTTTGACTGCCAAAAAAAGAAGGATAACTTATAATAGATATGAATGAATTTTGCAAATACAAAGCTGTTATGGATAACTTTTTTGCAGGTTATTAGCTTATATATGTTGCAAAAACTCGTATTGTTCGCGACGCTGTTCTGCGGGACGTGTTATTTGGCGGGCTGTGCCGTCAATCCGATAACGGGCGAAGAGGAGCTGATGTTTTTCCCTGACCGGCAGGATATAGATATAGGCAGGCAGTATGCGCCGGAGGTTGAAAAGGAGCTTAAGGGCAGAATCGAAGACCAGGTGCTGCAGAATTACATCGACGGCATAGGACAAAGAATCGCCAGAATCAGCCACAGGCCCGATTTTAACTACCATTTTGTTGCGGTCAACGACAAGTCGATAAACGCCGTGGCGCTGCCCGGCGGGTATATTTTCATTACCAAGGGAATGCTGTTAAAGCTTAAAAGCGAGTCGCAGTTGGCCGGAGTATTCGCGCACGAGATTGTTCACGTCGTTGCCAGAGACACGGCGAATATGATGAGCAAGCAGATTGGTATGGATATACTATTTACGGCCGCTATGACTCAGACGTCTTCGCAGGGCGCGCTGACTATGGCCGACCTTGCCCGTCAGATAGTGGCGCTTAAGTACAGCAGGGACGATGAAAGAGACGCAGACATATACGGAATGGACTATATGGTCAGGGCGGGATATAACCCGAACGGCGCGGTTGATACGATGCAAATGCTTGAGCAGGAGGACAGTGTCAGGGCGGTTGAATTTATGTCTTCACACCCTTCTCCGGAGAACCGCGTGTCTTATCTGCAGGCGAGAATTCAAACCCGTTATTTCAACAGCATTAACGATACGATAATTGGCCGGGAGGATTACGAACGTTTTGTGCTGGACAAGTTGAGAAACCTGCAGGATGCGCCGGAGAAAGAACCGTAAATTCGTTACGTTATTCTCAGTATTTTGGCAGGTTCCTCGGGCGCACCCGTTCTTGCGGACAGATAGACAGCTTCGATGACGGCCATATTTTTAAGATTGTCGGCAGGGGTGCTGAGAAGGGGATTTTTCTCCGGTGCAAGCAAGTTATAGCCGTAGTTCTCCAGTGACTTCTTGATTCTGCTGAGGTTATCGTCGTCGAATTTATCTCGCTGGAGACGTTGACCCTGCGAGTTTGTGACCTCAAAACTTTTGTTGTCGGCTTTCGCCAGCATATTCCGTCCTTGTGCGGCCAGCCATTTTTGAGGTTTGTTGTCAAACGCCCTCGCCGCTTGTCCTGCGAGGAGAACGCCTGATAGTGTATCGTTGAATTTCATATTAACGGTGGCTATATCCTCCGTCAGATAAAGCCGC
>CAYNVP010000170.1:0-4768 GCA_964400665.1 uncultured Pirellulales bacterium
GAAGCAGCAGTTCTGACTCCGAAGGAACAATAATAATTCACGAGGTGCCGGAAATGGAAGGTATATTAGTTTCGGGAGCGACGATACAGAAGGATTTGGCCAAAATCTCACTTGTCGGCGTGGACAACCACCCAGGCAACGCGGCTAAGATTTTTCACCGCCTCGCCGAGGCCAAGGTCGTGGTCAACGATATCATGCAGACGGAAATCAGCGCCGAAAAGGCGAACCTGGCATTTACGATAGGGACTTCGGACCTGCAACCAGCCAAAGAGGCCATCGAGGTGATAAAAAAAGAGGTCACCTGCGACAGCATCTTCGTCCGCGAAGATATCGCCGAGGTATCGGCGGTCGGCGTGGGAATGAGGAACCATTACGGCATCGCTGAAAAGATGTTCAGCGCACTGGCAGAGGCCAAGGTCAATATCGACTCGATTACAACAAGCGAAATCCGTATAAGCTGCGTCGTCGATAAGAGCCAGGCGGAGCAGGCGCTGACAGCCGTATGCGATGCCTTCGATTTGGACAAGCCCGCCGAGCAGAGAAGCAAAAAGTAATCATCAGCCGGGGGCGATATGGCCCGATATGCGATGAGCAGGCGCAGGCGTAATGTTATTGCCCTTGTTTTTCTGCTGAAAAACCTGTATTTTGACGGCGTACAGTGAAACTCGGCGGTATTTAAGGTATGAATCGGGCGCTTAAAAATACGGTTTTTAGTTTGACTTTTTCGGATTGTTGTCGTATATTATTAATAGACGACTCCCCCGCGATAAGCGGGTTGGGCAGCCTATATGGCTGCCTGTTTTTTTCACCCCTTTTACAGGAAAACCCTTATGAAACCCCGCACCATCGTCTATATTGACGGCTTCAATTTCTATTATGGAGCCGTACGCGGTACGCCTTATAAATGGCTCGATATGGAGAAGTGTTTCCTGAAGTTACGCCCGGGTGATGATATTCGCCGGATATGGTATTTTACCGCCCTTGTTGATGGGACAAAAGGAATCCGCCAGCAGACATTTTTACGAGCATTAGCAACAAAGCCGCTTGTGCAGGTAATACTCGGCAAGTTCAAGCTTAAACAGGTAAGGTGCGGGGTAACAAACTGCACGTATCCCGGTTCACGTATTTTTGAGATGCCGGAAGAAAAACGCACCGACGTCAACATCGCACTCCAACTTCTCGACGACGCCAACCATGACAGAGCCGACCAGTTTATAATCGTAAGCGGCGATTCAGACCTCGTTCCTGCACTGGAAATAGTCAAAACCCAATGGCCTAAAAAACGGTTGGTTGTATATGTGCCATCACGACATCCCCTGCGAGGCGCGGCTGTAGAATTGCGAAACGCAGCGGATAAGCATAAAACCTCCCCGCAGGCATTGCTGAAGGTCTGTCAGTTTCCAGCCGAACTCCCCGATGGACGAGGCGGCATAATTCATAAGCCAGCCGAATGGTAGTTGCTGGATATAGCGAATTACCCGACGAAAGACAAAATAAAAGTTACTCAAGGCGTTTCAAAAAACAGACAAATCGTCTCGTAAAGCAGAGTTTGAATAGTTGATAAGGGTATCTTATGCGATATGCGATGAGCAGGCGCAGGCGTAAAACAATAGCCGTCGTTTTTGCGCTGACGGCGGTAACGCTGGCGGCACTTGATTATAGCTGCTCCAGCAAAAAACCAAACACCCCCCTGCTTTCTGCTGAATCGCAAAATTCAGCCGACATACAAAAATACGATGGCAAACAATTCACCGTCGTCAAGGTCGTCGATGGCGATACCTTAGATATCGATATCCCCGACGGAAACTACCCGCATACCCGAATCCGCCTCTGGGGTGTTGATACTCCTGAGACCAAAAACCCGAGGACCGGAGTTATGTTCTTCGGCCCCGAGGCCTCGGCGTTCGCGACGAAAGCCGCCCTCAGAAAACGGGTGACCATTTACCTCGAAAAAAAGAAAAACAGCAGAGACAAATACCATCGGCTGCTGGCTTACGTCCAACTGCCGGACAAAACGTTTCTTAACGAAAGGTTACTGGAGGAGGGCTACGCCTACGCCGATACGCGTTTCAAACACGGCCTGTTCAATAAATACAAGCAACTCGAAGCACTCGCCCGTTCTCAGAAAAAGGGCCTGTGGCAAAATATCACCATCGAGCAAATGCCCCAATGGCGGCAGAGAAGGGAAGCATTGAACGCAGAGCAGGAAAGACAGAATTAAACATGGGTGAGGAATGGCTTACCAGTTTTGCGTCAGGGTCGCGAAATCAACAAAATCGACGCTGCCGCTTTGGTTGGTGTCAATACCTTGGCACCAATCCGGCGATGAGCAGGGCTGGAGCCAGTTGCTTGCGAATGCCGACAGAATGATAATTTTTTCCAGGTTCAGAGCGGCATACGCATCAACCAGGCCGTAGCCGAAAATATCATCATCACCCGGCTCTCCCAGGTCCTCAGCGGAATCGAAAAGAATATCAGAAACCTCGTCAGGAGTTATATTGTAATGGGCAGCGGCAAATATCAAGGCCGCCACTCCTGAGACATGCGGGCATGCCATCGAGGTTCCGCTGTTATAGGCATACAAACTCGCATCTACCGAAACCGTGCCCGTAATGCCGGACTCCGCGAGCGTCTGGAGCTCGTCGCCATCGGCTTGTGAGAGCGATACGACGACAAGAGGAGAGCCGTCCGCGAGTGTGCCGTTGAAATTGCCTTCTTCATTGTTTGAGATGATAACACCGACGGCGCCTTTGGACTGTGCGTGTGCCACTTTCTCGGCAAATGTGATGATGCCTCTGCGGATATGGGCAATGTTTCCGGCGACAGTGTCAGGGCAGGTATCATTCGGGTCGTCGCCCGAGGCAAGGCCGCAATTGCAGATTAACCCATCGGCCGTGCCGGGGGCCGTGCCCAGTACTATATTTGCCTGATGGCTGGCGCTATCCCATATCGCATCGGCACTGTCGTAAGAGTCAACCGGAACGGTCGAGTAAACACTGACACCCGGCGCCGCAAGGGCGATGGTCGGCCCGAAACTGGAGAAGCTCGCCTTGTTTTTGTTCTGGTCCACCGCCGCGACGGAAATAACCGAAGGCAGTGCGGCCGGGTATGAAGGCGTGTTTGCGTCGTCGTTTCCAGCCGCGGCGACCAGCAGCACACCGGCCTCGTATGCGTTGTCGCAGGCGGTCTCCAAAGCCGCTGAATACTCATCGCTGCCCAAACTCATACTGATTACTTTGGCGTTGTTATTGACGGCCCATTCGATACCGGATATCAGCCCGCTCGTATCACCGCTGCCGGTGTTGTCCAATACCTTTGCGATGAGCAAATCGGCCTGCGGCGCGACACCGATAACGCCGATATTGTTATCCGCCGCTGCGATAGTGCCGGAGGTATGGGTGCCGTGACTGTGAAAATCCTCCACCGCCTCACCTGTCACGAAACTTACCGAATCAACCACGTTGCCCCTGTCGGGATGATACTGACTTATGCCGGTATCGAGCACGGCAACCCTCACGCCGGCGCCGCTGGTTCGAGGCCACACTACCGGGGCGTTGACCATAGTGATTCCGTAAGGAATGGTCTGGGGAGAAGACAAGGCGACAATGTCCGACGATGAACCGGCATTCGTATCGATACCCCCCAGTGCGTAAATTTTGTAGTCCGGCTCGATGTACGCGACATCGGGATTTTTCCGAAGTTGTTCGACCTCGTTGACATTGAGCCGGGCGGCTACACCGGGAATAATATTGAAGCTGCGAGATACGGCAAACGGCGGGTGTTTGAGCATATTTTGCTTTTGTAAATGGCCCCTGTAAACAATTATATAATCATCCGCCTGTGCTTTTACGGGCCCGATGGCAAACAATAATACAGTGAAAAATACATTCAAAAGCAGGATATTTGTGCGTGTTTGTGCCTGTTCTTTATACTTCGACATAAATCTTATATTCACCATATCCAACGCCTCGCTCCACAACCAGGCATCTTAATTCTACCATAATTTCAAGACCTTATCGCAATATTTTATATATACAGCCAATCAGAGCTGTCGTTCTATTGCAAATGCCTGATTCTTATAAGAAAAATATCTGCTGCACGGATTTCAAGACTGCATATTTGATTGACCAATGCTGGGTGCTGGTTGTTGGGTGCTCTTTGTGGCCTGACTTGTGTTTATTTTTCGGCGGGTTTCGACCTGCGAGTCATTTCACTTGTTTCCTCCATTATACTGCCATCCGGCAGGGTAATCTTCTCGGTAACGACAATTTTATTATAGTCGATTATTTCCGTGGTGCGCACGCTTGTTGATTCTTGGCCGGAGCAGTTCCAGCGCCATTTCATAGTTTGCTTATTTCCCTTACGTTTGCCCCTGCCCTGGGCCATACAACGCAGATTATCAAACAAATACCCGATAGTTTCGCCGGTTTTCGGGTCAATGGTGTGAATTTCCAGACCTTTGAAGGTCGTGCTTTGAAATTTTTTTATATCTTCATCGGAGACGTGCATATTCTCTTTAAGAAATTGCTTCTGCTCGTCAGATATCCGGATTATTTCGGCTTGGCCTTTAATAATCAAAAACTGGCCGTTCAAATCCAGCTCTATTTTCGACCAGCCCCTGCCGGTTCCGGCATCTGATTTACCGGTAACGTTCCACTCTCCGATGAGTCGCCTGCTCCATTCGTCGTCAATTGGTTTCGGCGCCAGCGAGGAACCCCCACTCTCTTTTGCCGTCTCATCTTCCCGGCCGAATGACACGAATTCTTTA
>CAYNVP010000171.1:0-4761 GCA_964400665.1 uncultured Pirellulales bacterium
AACAACCATCTCGCTTATGGAATATTTGCCCCAGAGACTTCTGGAAAAGAACCGGGCCACCACAAGAGACACAAACATTGTTATTGCATAGCCGAGAGTTCGCAGAGAACCGAACTGCAGAAACGTCCACCCCTGTACTAATTCGTTTTTAAGCTTTTCCCACATCAATCGTATATCCGGCGTATTACTCTTTGGTGAACACTATCTCAATCCCATAACAGGGCAGCAGCCAGCAGAGATTTTCCTCGTAAAATTCCTGAAGATATCTGCATAGATTTATAATCGCGCCTATGGATAATTTGACAATTCGCCTGAACGGAAAAGGCGAATCAAAAACAAGTTTTTGTGAAATAATCCTAATTTTGGTGTCAAAATAGTACACAGGCACCTTGCGTTTCAACTGCTGTTCCTGACCAACAAAATAATAGAAGCTGTACAGGCCGAAAAACCTGATGTGTGTTGGATCGGAATAATAATAGGGATTCGAAAAGTGAGGTACGAACACGAAGGTCCTGCCGTCTTTTTTCAGCACACGCACAATTTCGCACATCAAATTCTCGAAATTACGCACGTGCTCGAGGCAGCTATGGGCATAAATCTCATCAGCAAAGCCGTCCGGCAGGAACTTCAGCCCCTCTTCAATATCGGCGACTATATCCACCTCGGGCAGGTTCACTCTATCGATGCCGATGGCGCCGGGCCTCTTGTTTTTACCACAGCCGATATCAAGAATGACCGGTTTGCCGTCTGACGTCGTCTTATTCAAATCTATTTTTATCAATGGTTCCATTTATATTTACCTGGGCGGAAATTTCAGAATTATTTCTCTCGCGTTTTTTCTAATCCGCGCCACAAGTGTATCGTCGATAGTGTATTCTGATTTGTCGACTTGCTGGACGTTTTTGAGAACGTCGTCCAACAATTCGGCTATTTGGTCCATTTCAGCGGTGCCCATACCGTTTCTCGTTGCTATGGGAGTGCCGAGGCGGATGCCGCTGGTTACTCCCGGTTTCTCATCATAAGGCAGCAGTATTTTGTCAACAACTATGCCACAGTCCTCAAGGCATTTTTGAGCAGCAAAACCTGTAAGCTGCTCTGAAACATCAGCCACGTTGACAAGCATTAGATGATTGTCCGTTCCGCCTGTTAATACGTTGTGTCCTTTTTGCAGAAGATTCCCGGCCAGCCGTTTTGCGTTTTCAACAACCTTGAACTGCCTTGATTTATATTCGTCTGACATCGCTTCTTTGAAGAAAACCGCCTTTGCCGCGATATTGTTAAAATATGGTGTCCCCTGAATGCCCGGAAAGGTCATTTTCTCGATTTGCTGCCACAGGACAACGTCCTTGCCGCCGACGCGAATTTTTAGATTGTAATCCTTGCCTGAAAGTATTAGGCCGCCTCGCGGTCCGCCGGGCTTGTAGGTGCTGGTGGTCGTAACGTGCGCATAATCAACAGGTGAGGGGTGCACGCCGGCGATTATCAGCGCCGAGACGTGAGAAATGTCAGCAAGCAATAGCGCACCGACTTCATCGGCTATCTGCCTAAACTTCGAGAAGTCGATAATTCGCGGATATGCGCTCGCGCCGCAGATAATCAATTTCGGCCTGAATCGACGTGACTGAACTCGTATCCGGTCATAAACAAGAAGGAATCTCTCCCGGTCAACGCAATAATTCTCAATCTCGAAGAATTTGGCGGTGACGGAGTCTACCGAGCCGTGGGAAAAATGCCCCCCGTGGCTCGTCGCCATACTAAGTATCCTGTCGCCCGGCTCAAGCAATGCCGTTATAGCGATTTGGTTCGCAGTTGTGCCGGAGTGTGGTTGAACATCGGCGTACTGTGCTCCGAATACCCGTTTGGCCCGTTCGATGGCCAACTGCTCAATATCGTCAATCACGGCGCTTCCGCCGTGTAATCGCGCGGCGGGGAAGCCCTCGCTTGTCTTGTTCTGGACGATTGAGCCCAGTGCAGCCAGAACCGCCCGCGAGCACTGATTCTCCGCCGCCAGAAGCTGTATGCTATTCTGAAGGCGCTGGAATTCGCCGGCTATCAGCTTATGAATTTCAGGGTCGGACTTTATAAGCTCGGCCTGCAAATCGTTGTGGTATGCCTCTGATGATAATTTATCGAGCATAGCTGCCATCCCAAGAATCCTTTCTTTAATCAACACGTCTTGCCCGTCAATCAGCTGAAAATACGCACGATATCGTTAAAAGTCACATACAGCAGAAGCGCACCGACCAGTCCCCAGCCGACGTATGCGATTATCTCCTGTGTGCGCACGCTCAGGGCCGAACCCTTGATTTTCTCAACCAATAGCAAAAATGTCAGCCCACCGTCTAAAGGCGGTAAAGGCAGAAAGTTGAAAACCGCTATGCATGCGCTTATCAGGCCGAGGAAATAAACGTAATAAATAAACGGCTGGTCGGCCACGATACGATAGCTGAAAGCCAGTATCCCGACCGGCCCCATCAGCTCCTTCGGGCTGAGGAGCCCTCCAATCAATCGCTGCAAAGTAATATATGTCTGAATGATAAATATTTTTGTCCTCTTGTATCCCATCTTAACCGCGTCTATCGGCCCCTTAGCCTTATACACCCTTTCCAGCTGTCTGAATGGCAATATCTGACTGGGCAATGCCTGAACTTCGGCAATCTTCTCATTTTTTCCCACCTCAATGACTGCATCACCTGCGTTTATGTCGTTTATCCTCCAGTCAATGGTAATCCTTTGTCCTCTGTTTTTCCTGAGTTCCCTTGCAATGTCAAAAAAACTCACCACTTCAACACCATCCACGGCGGTTATCCTCGCACCACGGGGTATTGTCAGCGGGTCTTGTCTCTGCGATGTTGCCATCGTTTTGGCAACGACTGGATGCTCTACATCAAGAAATAAAGGGCTAAAAGGAGCTGCCAATCCAATTAAAAACCTGTCGGAACCAGATTCTTTCCTTGGAACTACCGTTACTGTCAGCAGTTTCGTCACATCATTTTGGTCAGTACGCAACACTCTTATGGAAAGGTCATTACTCTCATATGCCGTGATAATTTCCCGCATCTCGGTATAAGTCGGGTAATTTACATCGGCCAGCCCCACAATAATATCCCCTACTTGTAACCTAGGTTTTTTGCCAGCCAGACCCAAAAACTCCAGCAGCCGCTCCTTAAAAGTCTTCACTACACCCACTACCCGCATCCGAGGCACCATTCCGCAGATATTCGAGAGGTTCGCCTCGAATTCACTGCCCGCCTCCTTCGTTACTGGGAAAACCAAGTCAATATGTCCCTCGACTAATTGCGTTTGTCCTGACGAATTTTTGCGTTCCGCCAGCAGCTTAACGTTCGGTTCGAAAGTATTGCCAACTATCTGCTCAAACCGCCAGAAACTATTGACATCGACGCCTCCAACCGCCTTGACTTGGTCTCCAGGCATCAGCCCCGTGGTCTCTTTAAGAGAATTGGCGTCATTAGGAGTAAGTTTCGCAACCTTTAGAGTGTATGCTCTTTCAATGCCGAATTCCCTGAACTTTCCCCCCGGCATTTGCTCGGCTGTTAACTTCACGTTCTCGATAGTTCCGTCTTCGCGGCGGATTTTCATCGGCACCTCTTCACCTTTGCCGGAAAGCACTCCAGCCATAATAACGTCGCTGAAATCCAGCCGGCCGTCTTCACCGGCAATCTCGATTACCTCATCTCCGGGCCGAATCTCTGCCTGCTGCGCCGACGAACCCGGTACCACTCCGCCTACTATCGGCGCCGGCAGTCCTATGCCGACAAGAAATACTATCATATATACCACAGCCGCGCTTATCACATTAAACGTTACGCCCGCCGCCAGAACCGCGGCACGAACAAGGGTTGGCTTGTTGGCGAATGACCTCGGGTCCTTGCTTTCCTTGACCGGCCCCACGTCGTCCTGACCCAGCATCTTCACAAAACCGCCAAAGGGAATAAGGCCTATCCGATACTCGGTGTCGCCAGGCAGAATCTTCTTGCCGAATTTAAAACTGAATAATCCCTCCTCGCCGTCCCCGTCTTGCTTTCCCTCTTTACGCGACAGCTCCGGCAGGACACGTATACGCCAGCCGCAGTCGGTCTTTTTTATGCCTAACAAAGTAGGCGGCATAAATATCGAAAACGCCTCCACTTTTATACCGCTCAATTTGGCGACAACAAAATGCCCGAACTCGTGAACCAGCACAACTGAACCGAAGCCAAGAAAAACGAGCAGAATATTTTTTGTGGCCTCGATATTGCGAATAACCAGAACAATGACCGCCGCAATGACCGCAACTAGTAAAATCACTCGTGAACTACGGCTCGCCGGTTTTAATGGTGCTGACGACTTTTCAGACATTCCAATACCTCTTTCTTTGCCCAGGCATCCGCTTCGAGCAGCTCTGCAAGTGTGGCATCTTCTTTACAGTCACAGCTATCAAGACAGTGTCGGACAAGCTCTATGATATTTCCAAATTTAATTCTGCCCGCGAGAAACTGCTCTACGGCAGCTTCGTTGGCAGCGTTGAACGCGGCCGCCGATGTGCCGCCCGTTCGAGCGACCTCAAAACCCATCTCTATCGCGGGAAAAATCTTCAGGTTAGGCTTCTCAAAAGTTAGCGTCCTCAGCCGGTCAAGCTGAAGCTTCTTTGCGCAACCTGCCAGACGCCGCGGATACGTCAGCGCATACTGAATCGGAAGAGACATATCAGGGCTGCCCATCTGTGCCATCACCGAACCATCAACAAATTCCACCAATGAA
>CAYNVP010000172.1:0-4728 GCA_964400665.1 uncultured Pirellulales bacterium
ACGTCGAACGAAGTCACCGGCTTCAGCAAACACACCGATTGCACAAACATCCTGACCAACCACGGTACGGTCTCGACTCGTTTTGTTGTCAATTGCGCCGGCCTGCACAGAGACAGAATCGCCCGTCTCGACGGTGTTGATATAAAAATGAGAATCGTTCCCTTCCGCGGCGATTATTATGACCTCAAAATCGGGGCCCAGGGCAAGATAAAAAACCTTATCTATCCCGTCCCCGACCCTAAGTTCCCATTTCTGGGCGTGCATTTTACACGCGAGATAAAAGGCGGCGTCGAGTGCGGGCCAAACGCGGTCTTTTCTTTCAAGCGCGAGGGCTATGGTAAGCTTGATTTCAGCTTAAAAGATGCGTGGGAATCCCTGACCTATCCCGGCACGCTGAAAATGTTCTTCAAAAACTGGAAATATGGCCTCGGCGAATATGTCAGGGCATTTTCAAAAAAACTCTTCGTCAGGCAATTACAACGGCTTGTCCCTTCGATTCAGGGAACTGATTTAACGCCCGGCAATTCAGGCGTTCGCGCACAGGCCGTCGGCAAAGACGGTTCGCCGATAGATGACTTCGTAATTGAATCGCACGGCAACGCCATCCACGTCCTCAACGCCCCCTCGCCAGCCGCAACTGCCTGCCTGTCAATCGCCGACCACATCAACAAACTCGCCGCCGAACAGTTCAAACTGTAAAGCAGCCGGTTTGCTATTGCCAGCCCAGCGCGTTCAAAATTTCATTTCGGTTTTTGTGAACGACGTATCGGCCTGCGGCGATGAGCAGGTTCTGCTGGGATTCGGGAATGCGGTATTGGAGTCCGCCCTTGCCCCAGAAGACAGGCGCGGACATTGAAACACTGCGGAGAAGATAAAACGGCGTCGCCTTCGGACAGTTTTTTGGCTTGTGCTCACAAAGGTCTCTTTTGTCGTCATCGCTGAGGCCGAATGATTGCAGGTCATTAAAGTCGGCATCAACAAGGTCGTCAAAACTGAGATAAACCGGCCTGATATTTTCCTGTTTGCAGAGCCGGTCTGCCATTTCGCGGTATCTTGCCCGCCAGGAATCCAGTCCGATTTCCATAAGGCGAACCGCCGCCGTTGCTTCTTTGGGCGGTTTCTTGGCTTTTTCGAAAGGCGTAAGGTTGCCCTGGTACGAATCTATAACCAGAAGAACCTTGCGGGACGCGTCCTCATTTGTTTTGTCCCTGAGCAGGCGTAATGAAGTCACGACGCCGAGGTTATCTGCAACCCCGCCGTCTAAAAGATAAAAATACTGATTGTTGGGGTCCATCCTGCTGGCGAAGCGAAGAGGCGGCATCGCCAGCGGAAAATTTGCGCTCGATGTAACGCCCACCGAAACTGGTACGTTGAAGGCAAAGTTATTTAAATCCTCGCAATCCTCACCGGATTCGTCGCATCTTTTTTTCTTTTGACGATGGTAATAGCCGGTAAGCTGATAAAAAGACAAATGGTCGGGCGAAAAAGGAAAGATTACCGCGTTTTGATATACGGCCGCGTTGGCAAACCAATATGGTAGCGTCACCTCCCGATTGGGGTCGTCTGCCGAAACAAAAATATCGCCGAGAACAATCCCTGCGTTCTGTTCGGCGTTCGGGTCCAGAAGCGACTCGAGCTTCTTTTTCCGCCACCGGTACCCCAGAGTATCGTCGTCGATTGCCTGCTGAAATCGCAGGTTCCTTTTATTAAAGCCGAGATAGTTCCACGGCAGAAGCGTTCGCAGGAAGTCCTTAATAAAATCGCTATACAATCCCTGAAGATGTTTCCTGACACAGGGGTCGATTAGCTGCTCAGCAGGCGGTTTCTGCGTGCAGGGGCATTTATCGTCCGTCGGGCTAATAGCATCGGCAAAGGAATAACCTTCCGTCGGGCCGTTAAATCGCAGGTAATCCCGCAAAGTCGTTATATATGCACCGACCGCAAACCCGCCTCCTGAGACACTCGAGAAATAATCGACCTCTGTAAGCACGTTGGACGAACTTTGTGGATTTTTTATTTCCTCAAGTCCCAATAAAGCCCCCGCCGCGAAATTCGCGGCTCGATAACCTCCTCCTGAAGCGGCGACGACCAGAACAATGTTCGGGTCCTGGCCGGGCCTTTGCTGAACCGGCTTGTAAAAACTCAGGTCAACCGAACATTCCTGAAACGGCTTTCCCGGCGTATGTGGATGAAGTAGTGAGGGCGCAAAACGTTCAGGCCCGCATCCGCAAACACTCAGCGCAACCCATATAATTACCGGAAAAAACTTCACAAACGTTCGCATCTGCCGACCCTCTCTAAAATTCGCAATATCACTTATAATCTTATATTCGGCCGATGGCTCATTCAAACTTTCGCCAAGCTTGACAGTGTTTCAACCTGCTGGGACAATCCCTCTGATATGGGCAGATTCGAACAGACAAGTTTATTCGGCGAGGACAAAACCGACATAGTTCCATCCGGACACATTATCAGTGTGGCGTTCGAGTCGGGCGTCGATTCCGAATTCGATTATCTCGTACCGGACAAATTTTGGCCCGTGCAAATCGGCCAAAGAATTGAAGCGCCCTTCGGAAGGTCAAACAAGCTCGAAATCGGCTTTTGTGTCGAAACAGATGTAAAACACGGGCAACACAAAAAAAACTTTAAGCTCAAAACAATATCCGATGTCGTTGATAAAGAGCCGTTGATTGATGCCGGCCTGATGGAGCTGGCCCGCTGGATTAGCGACTACTATGTTTGTCCCCTTGGTCAGGTCCTCGCTGCTTTAGTGCCCGCGGCGGTCAAAAAGGGTGCAGGTGAAAAAAAGGAGAGATATGTTTATCTTGCCGTCGGGCCGGACAAAATCGACAAAGTAGCAGGGGAGATTAAGGGCAAAAAACAAAAACAAGTTGTCCGGCGATTGCGGGAATCGGGGGCATACGAACCGGAAACAGCGATTGAGTTGGGGGATTTACTCGAACAGGTCGGCTGCACCGATATACCCGTCAAAAATCTGGCCGACAAACAGATTATCAAAATCGACCAGAGAACGGTCTTGAGGTCGCTGCCTGCGATGCCCGAAGGTATGGTGTTCAGAGCAGAGAAGGTGGTCCTAAATGTTGACCAGCAAAAGGCGCTTGCACACATAGCTGACGGGATAAAAAGCGGCAGGTTCAGCGTTACGGTTTTGCACGGCGTCACCGACAGCGGCAAAACCGAGCTTTACATCAGGGCAATCGACGAGGTCCTCAAAAAAGGCAAAAGCGCAGTCGTCCTGCTTCCTGAAATCGCCCTGACCACTCAGACGATTCAGCGGTTCAGCGCACGCTTCGAACGGATAGCGGTAATGCACTCCGGCCTGACCGCGCCCCAGCGCAACACACAATGGCAAAAGATACGGGCCGGCGAGGCCGACGTCGTAATCGGTGCCCGCTCTGCTGTCTTTGCGCCATTGACTAACCTCGGCCTTATCGTCGTCGATGAAGAGCACGAGCCGAGTTACAAACAGGATACCGTTCCCCGATACCACGGCCGGGATGTCGCTATCAAACGCGCGCAGATGTGCAACGCGCATTGCATTTTAGGTAGCGCAACACCCTCATTGGAAACTTTGCAAAATTGCCGAACTAAAAGTCATATTTTCAGCGTCGTTCGACTACCCAAAAGAGTGATGAACCTGCCCTTTCCGGAGATGCGGCTTATCGATATGAGAGAATATGCGTCGGAACTGATAAGCGAGCCGCTTGCAAATCATCTTGGTGAGGTGCTCTCGAAAGGCGAGCAGGCGATTTTGCTCTTGAATCGCCGGGGCTACAGCAGCTTCATATTCTGCCCGTCCTGCAAACACATCCTGCACTGCCGAAACTGCGATGTGACGCTTACCTTTCACAAAACAGAGTTGTGGCACGGCCATCTTGGCCGTGCTTCAACACAAATCGCCCAAATACCAACAATCACGGGCAGACATATGCGTTCGGGCCTTGCGATTTGTCACTACTGCGGCTCACAGACACTCGTCCCCGAAAAATGTCCCCTCTGCGGCAAAGGTATGACAATGATAGGCCTCGGCGCCCAGCGCCTCGAAGAAGAGCTTGCTCAAAAATTTCCTCAGGCACGCGTCGCAAGAGTCGATAGCGACTCAATGAAAGGCGCCGACTATTACCGCGTCCTGCAGGATTTCAGCGAGGGCAAAATCAACGTCCTCGCCGGCACTCAAATGCTGGCCAAGGGCCTGCATTTCCCCAACGTTACTCTGGTCGGCATCATCAGCGCCGACACCTCGCTTTACCTACCCGACTTCCGCTCCAACGAACGAACGTTTCAACTGATTAGCCAGGTCGCAGGCAGGGCGGGCCGCTCAGCCAAAAAAGGCGTCGTCTTCGTCCAGACCTTCCTGGCCAATCAGCCCGCAATACAGTTCGCCCTAAAAAGCGATTTCGATGGTTTCGTCAAGGAGGAATTGAAACACCGCGCCGCCTGCAACCTGCCTCCCTTTTGGCGCCTCGCCCTGATTACCCTCCGCGACAGGACCTACGAAAAACTCGAGCTGGCCGCAAAGGCATTGCGCGAAAAAATCGACCAGATTGTGGCCGATGAGAATTTGCAGGTTCAGGTTCGCGGCCCGATGCCCGCCGTCATCAGCCGAATCCAGACCTTCCATCGGCTGCAGATAATCGTCCAGGCCCCTCAGCCGACAATCCTCCACCGGCTATTCTCAATCCTTCGCAAATCCCCTCCTCTTCGCCC
>CAYNVP010000173.1:0-4667 GCA_964400665.1 uncultured Pirellulales bacterium
CTTAGAGCCCAAGAACCGCACAACTGAAGTCGGTTTGCGGCTGGTCTGGGCGTTCTAAAAGCGGCATTTGAACTATAAATCGTTGACCTTTTTGCGATGGCTGGCCACACGACTGAGCCGGCCATCGCTGTTTATATAGGCAATTCCGAGACCTCATTGACGCCTTATTCTCGAGGACGGTTTTGAAAAATACCTTAAAAAAACTATTGATGGACGGAACATCTTAGTTACTATGTGAGTATATAATCACATAGTAATATATTTGGAGAATAGATTATGTCCGACGCAAAAAGGCGGCTGCTGTTTGAAAAACAGGCCGGGATAGCGCAGGCAATGGCCCATCCGCTGCGTATTGCAATCATCGATTTTCTCAAAGAAGGCCAACAGTGCGTTTGTGATATCGCCGGGCACATCGGGGCAGAACGTTCAAATGTTTCCCGACATTTGTCTGTTATGGTCAATGCGGGCATACTCGAATATCACAAAATGGGGCTGAAGGTCATCTACAAGCTGAAATGCCCCTGCATTCTCGATTTTTTCGCCTGCATATCAGGCGTGCTCAAAGAACAGGCGAAGCAAAATAGTCGTCTGCTCACGGCGCTGAAATAGGAGAGATACTGTGGGTTTCAAAGGGGAATGGAAAAAGCTGACGCTGATTGCGGTGGTTTTCCTTGCTTGTTTTTATCTGCCCGTGGGGGCCAAACGTTTTGACAACGCCGTAATGGAATCGCTGTATCTTGTCAAATGGTATGCACAGGAACATGTTCTGCTTTGCCTTATCCCCGCGTTTTTTATCGCAGGCGCCATATCGGTATTTGTCAGTCAGGCCTCCGTTATGAAGTATTTGGGGGCAAGAGCCAACAAGGTCTTGGCTTATGGGGTCGCTTCTGTTTCGGGGGCGATACTGGCCGTCTGTTCCTGCACGATTCTGCCATTGTTTGCCGGCATATATCGTATGGGCGCAGGTCTGGGGCCTGCGACTGCTTTTTTGTATTCAGGCCCTGCCATCAATGTCCTTGCCATAATTCTTACCGCCAGGATACTCGGGTTCGAGCTTGGTATTGCCCGTGCTGTGGGCGCTATTATTTTCAGTGTAGCCATTGGCCTGATTATGCATTTTATTTATCGCAGGGAGGAGATTGAAAAGGCCAATGGCCAGATGGCTATGCCGGAGCCGCAAGTGAAACGCCCTCTTTGGCAAAACTCTATTTATTTTGCCGCTATGGTAGGCATTTTAGTTTTTGCCAACTGGGCAAAACCAGCCAGTTCCGCGGGATTATGGTCCTTAATTTATTCGGCCAAATGGGTTATCACCGCCGGATTTGCCGTTGTACTGATTGCCGTTTTAGCGATGTGGTTTAAGAAAAGTGAGCTTGGCGAATGGTCGCAGGCGACGTGGGGATTTGCCAAACAGATTCTACCGCTTTTATTTTTAGGTGTCATTGTAGCGGGGTTTTTGCTTGGTCGGCCGGGACACGAAGGCATTATTCCATCCGGCTGGATTGAATGGGCCGTTGGTGGAAATTCACCCTGGGCTAATCTGTTCGCAGCCGTAGCGGGGGCGTTTATGTATTTTGCGACTTTAACAGAAGTGCCGATTTTGCAGGGATTGATTGGTTCGGGAATGGGTAAAGGGCCGGCTCTGGCGCTGCTTCTGGCGGGACCTGCTTTGAGCTTGCCGAATATGCTCGTAATCCGTTCGGTGATGGGCACGCAGAAAACCGTCGTCTATGTATCGCTTGTAATTGTGATGGCAATGATTTCAGGAATGATTTTTGGAGCTATGGTGTGAATTCTCAACCGGCACAAAAAGGGCTTAATGTTTTTGAAAAATACCTCACTCTGTGGGTACTGCTGTGCATCATTATCGGGATTGTCCTGGGTAAAGTCGTTCCGGGTTTTGCCAAATATCTCGACGGGCTGGCGAAAAGCGTCGGCGGCGCGCCGGTCGTTTCAATTCCCATCGCCGTGTGCCTGTTCTTTATGATGTATCCGATTATGGTGAAAATTGACTTCGCCGAGGTACTCAAGGCGGGCAAGAGCATAAAGCCAGTCGGGCTTACGCTTTTTGTCAACTGGGCAATAAAACCTTTCACAATGTACGCGATTGCCCTGTTTTTCTTAGGCACGCTGTTCCATACGTTCATCGGGCCTGATGCGATTGACCTCATCAAAATGCCCTTTGGTCTGAACCTGCCGGTCGGCGCCACATACGGCGTCGGTAAAGTTATTTTGACAAACGGCGTTAAAATGCTCGAAGTGCCTTTATGGCGAAGTTATCTTGCCGGCTGCATTCTGCTGGGTATTGCACCGTGTACAGCAATGGTTCTAGTCTGGGGCTATCTTGCAAGAGGTAACGACGGCCATACTCTTGTTATGGTCGCAATTAACTCGCTGACAATGCTGTTCTTATATGGCCCGCTCGGCGGCTTTCTTCTTGGTGTTGGTCGATTGCCTGTCCCCTGGCAGGCGTTGCTGCTGTCTATGTCTGTTTATGTAGCTCTGCCGCTTGTTGCGGGATTCATTTCTCGAAAGTGGATTATCATCCACAAAGGCCTTGACTGGTTCGAGCATAAATTCCTTCATATCCTCACGCCTGTTACCATTATCGCGTTGCTGATTACACTGGTATTGTTGTTCTCATTCAAAGGCGAGGTCATAATTTCAAATCCGCTGACCATTCTCTGGATTGCAATACCGCTGTTTATTCAAACCTGTCTGATTTTTACACTTGGTTATGTTTTAGCAAAGGTTCTCAAGTTGAGCTACGCAGACGCCGCGCCATCGGCGATGATTGGCGCATCGAACCATTTCGAGGTCGCAATTGCGACCTCGACGATGCTTTTTGGGCTTTCCTCAGGGGCCGCCCTGGCGACCGTCGTCGGCGTATTGATAGAAGTCCCTGTAATGTTAATGCTTGTAAAAATGTGTTTAAGGACAAGACAATGGTTCGGGCGGGAATTGTGATGTTTTGAAAGGAAGGCGTGAAATTATGAAAGTCAAACCTATTGGAGTTATACATACGCCATTCGCACAGGCAGCCGGAACGCCGATTCAGCCGGCCTTCGCAAGCGGTGCGGAAGGTTGCGTTGAGATTTTTCCCGAATATGCAGCGGGCTTAAAGGATTTGGAGGGCTTTGAGCGAATCTGGCTGATTTATTACTTCGACAGGGTCATCGAAACGAAACTGACCGTCAAGCCCTTTATGGATGAGCAGCAGCGAGGCCTCTTTGCCACCCGTGCCCCCTGCAGGCCGAACCCAATCGGCATGTCTTCTGTGAAGCTCATAAAAATCCAAAACCAAACTCTTTTCGTCGCTGACATCGATATATTGGACCGGACGCCGCTGCTGGATATAAAACCGTATATCCCCAAATTCGATTCCTTTGATGCCAAACGCATCGGCTGGCTTTCCGCTGATTTTCCGGCTGAAAAGCTCGCCGATGACAGGTTCTATAAAAAGCAGGGAGATTAAAATGAAGAAGATTCAAATACTCGGCACGGGCTGTCCGAAGTGTAAAAAGCTGGCGGAAAACGCCGAAGCCGCGGCAAAACAGCTCGGCATCGAACACCAAATCGAAAAGATAACCGACATTAACGAGATTATGAAATTCGGCGTGATGATGACGCCCGCATTGGCCGTTGACGGCCAGGTAAAGGTCGTCGGCAGTGTCCCTTCACCCGAACAAATCAAACAATTGCTTACATAATCAGGAGACCGACAAATGAACGTAAAGAAAGTTTTAACGCTGGCTCTGCTTGTCTTTGTCGCCGCAAGCGTGGGTTATATGGTTGCCCGCGAGAACTGCGTTTGTTCGATAGCGAAACAGGACGCACCGCCGGCTGCAGTGCTTCCGCAAGCCGGTCAGCCATCCGACACGGGACAAAACGAGCCGAACGGAGCGATTATTGTCTATTATTTTCACGGAGATGTCCGCTGCCCGACCTGTCACAAGCTCGAAAGCTACGCCAAAGAGGCGCTCGATACATATTTTGCACAAGATATTGCCAAAGGGAAAATAATATGGAAGCCCACCAACGTCGATACGGCCGGCAACGAACACTTCGTCAAGGATTACGAGCTTGTCGCAAAGTCGGTCATTCTTTCAAGGGTGGTTGACGGCAAACAGGTCGCCTGGAAGAACCTCGACCAGATATGGGATTTGGTTTCAGACAAGGACAAATATCTCGCATACATTCGCGATAGCGTCGCGGGTTTCGCCGCAGAGGAGTAAAAGTGAACGAATTTGTCCTGGCCATAGGTGCAGCTCTGTGGTTCGGCATACTGACTTCGATAAGTCCCTGCCCGCTGGCGACCAATATCGCAGCCATCTCCTTCATAGGCCGGAGAATCGGTCGTCCCGGCTACGTCCTCTCCACGGGCCTGCTCTACACCATTGGCCGTACTATAACTTACGTCCTGCTCGCAATCGTTTTGGTAAAGGGCCTGTCCTCAATGCCTGTTGTTTCCCATTGGCTTCAAAAATATATGAACCGCCTGCTTGGGCCAATTCTAATTCTCGTCGCAATGGTCCTGCTCGAACTGCTTTCTTTTAATTTATCATCCGGCAAGCTTGCCCAGTGGTGTCAGAAACGCGCAGGCGGCTTCGGCCTGGCAGGGGCGCTATTAATTGGAGTTCTTTTTGCCCTTTCTTTTTGTCCTGTTT
>CAYNVP010000174.1:0-1989 GCA_964400665.1 uncultured Pirellulales bacterium
TAGTCCTTTTGATTAATCAAAAGGACTACGGCCTTATTAACAACTGATATTAAAAAATCTGTGTAATCTGTGTAATCTGTGGTTAAACTTTCCTCCAAGATGATAATAAACGAAATCTTCTATTCAATTCAGGGCGAGGGCCTGCTGACGGGTGTTCCCAGTGTCTTCATCCGCATTGCCGGCTGCCCCTTGCGCTGCACCTGGTGCGACACCAAATATGCACTCGACCCCGCCGCCGGCCAAAACCTGACCATTCCCCAAATAATCCAAAACGTTAACGATATCACCGCTTCTTCCGCATCGTTTAGCCCCCAGGCCTGCCTGGGGGTCTCTGCGAACTCTGCGTTCTCTGCGGTGAAAGAAAGTTGCAAGTTCATCGTCATCACAGGCGGTGAGCCGATGATAAACCCGCAGTTGCCCCAACTGGCTGCTGAATTGAAAAAACTCGTCAAACACATAACCATTGAAACCGCAGGCATTAAATTTATCCCCGCAATCGCCTGCGACCTGATGAGCATCAGCCCGAAGACATCAAACGCGAAAAACGAGCCCGTTGCTCCCTTATATATCGAAGCCATAAGACAGCTAATCGAGCATTACCCGTATCAGCTCAAATTCGTCGTCGATACCCCCGATGACCTTCCTGAAATTCTGAACTTCGTCGCCGGTTTGGGAGACATTGACCGGACAAAAATTATGCTGATGCCGCAGGCAAAGACCCGTGACGAGCTGCTCGCCAAATCCCCGATGGTCGCCCAACTGTGCAAACAAACCGGCTTTGTCTTCTGCAATCGCCTCCAAATCCTCCTTTACAATGGCCAAAGAGGAAAATAGCCCCTGGTGCGATTTGAATTTGTTGATAACTCTGGCGGGTTACGTTGAACGGTTGCGGTTCCATCTTCGTCAGGGACTACGCCGGACAGGTGCGCAACTCGCCTGACCTCCCTGCCCCAGCAAGTCTTTGGCTGGGGGAACGTAGTTATCGGGGGTATCGGTTGCGTCAAACGGACATCGTCGCTTCAGACGCAACCATCCAACGATTGACGTAACAAGCAGCGCAACCGATAGACGAAATACGCAACCACCTGCAAATCTGAATCGCACACAATAGCCCTAAAACGGCTAATTCCCCGATGGCAGCTCAACTGTGCAAACATACCGAATAGCCCCTCAAGCGGGGGTGCAAATCGAGTTTGCAGGTAAACCTCATAGCACGCCCGTCTTGCCTGCCCCTGCATTACTTTGGCTGGGGGCCGTACTGCGTCGTGCAAAAGCAATCTGCTTGCAACGAAGAATCGCACCCCCCTCAAACGGCCGTCTGCCAATTCTGTTTGACTTTCAATCATCAATAAGAAATAATAAATCATAAATGATAATGCCCGGGTGGCGGAACTGGCAGACGCGCCAGCTTGAGGGGCTGGTGTTCCTTTGGGACATGCAGGTTCGACTCCTGTCCCGGGCAGTATTCGACAGTTGAAAATTCAAAGTTCTTTGTAGAAAAGACGACCTGTTATTTCGGCCGAAACCCTTAAGGGGCGGAGCGAAGACACGAGGCGAAGCGAAGAGCCCCGAAGGGAAATCGGCTTAAGTAAACTACTACGGCTTCTCACCCGTAGCATTTAGGTTTCAGACGACCACCTGTCCGCCTTTGGCGGATAACTTCATCTACGGATTACCACTCGTAGTACTACGGCGGAAGAATGAACAGATTTCTCGGCTCGCTTCGCTCGCTCGAAACGGCGCTATATCTCTTTACTACAAAGCAAGCTCAAGACCCAAAACTAACAGTTGGATACACGCATTTGTAGAAGCCCTTTCATAATCTCCCGGAGAGGCCGTTTTTAGCCCCGAAGACGCAGTTTTTTGAGGTTATGAAATACGCTGTAGTAGAATTGTATATGTGAGCAGCACAGGGCATCTTGGCCGAACGAGGCGGAATGTGAAGGGCTTGGGTTCTGACTTTGAGATTTACACTTTTAAGTTTTAAGC
>CAYNVP010000174.1:2089-4582 GCA_964400665.1 uncultured Pirellulales bacterium
GGAATGTGAAGGGCTTGGGTTCTGACTTTGAGATTTACACTTTTAAGTTTTAAGCCATGGTCGGCTTGTTTCGCGGGCGAGGTGGGGTGGGGTGAGGCGAAGGGAGGCAAGGTGGGGTGGGGTGAGGCGAAGGGAGGCGAGGTGAGGGGAGGTGAGGCGAGGCGAGGGGATTCAAAAAGAAATTGAATCGCCCGTATAGCGGACCAAATTTGATTTGGTTGGGCGACGTCAAAACCGCCAAACGGGATTTGTCCTACAGCGGGCGAGGGGAGGTGAGGTGAAGGGAGGCGAGGGGAGGTGAGGCGAGGCGAGGTGAGGGGAGCCGAGGCGAGGGGAGGTGAGGGGAGCCGAGGCGAAGGGAGGCGAGGGGAGGTGAGGCGAGGCGAGGGGATTCAAAAAGAAATTGAATCGCCCGTATAGCGGACCAAATTTGATTTGGTTGGGCGACGTCAAAACCGCCAAACGGGATTTGTCCTACAGCGGGCGAGGGGAGGTGAGGCGAGGCGAGGGGAGGTGAGGTGAGGCGAGGTGGGGTGAGGCAAAGGGAGGCGAGGGGAGGGGAGGTGAGGGGAGGAGTTCGTCCGCCGAAGGCGAGACCTCGCTAAAAAGCGGGTCGTTCGTCCGCCGAAGGCCCGCCTCGCCCGACGAGCGAGCGAGTCGAGGCAGGCAAGATCTCGCAAAAAAGTGGGTAGTTCATTGTTCATGGTTCGTTGTTCGGAGATACGGAACGAAGGGCGGGGTTTAGAAAAAAGCAGAATGTCCCCCTTTCTTCCCCCAGCCAGGGGGCAAGTTCAGTAGGTGGCAATACCACCTAGCACATAATATAACGGAGTTCTTTAGCAACAATCCGGACAGGAGCATAACCGGCCGTAGTCCTTTTGATTAATCAAAAGGACTATGAGCTTTTTATGAATCAGGTTCTTTTTGTGCGTAGGGTTGGGGAATGGGCGCCCTGCTGCCTGGGTCCCTGGTTTGCGAACCTAAAGAAGCTTACCCTTGGGATCTCCGCCCTCCAAACGAATGGCGGGTAAACTACGCTACGAGGAGGGCCGGGGGGATAAGGAAACCGCGATTAATGCAAAAAGCAAAAAGTAAAAAGCGAAAATGTGGGTAGTTCATTGTTCGGAGAAGAAAAGATAAATTTGACGCGGGTGCCTCCACACCTTCTCCGGCCCATACATCGCCCTCACTCGGCAGACGCCAAAACATAGGCAAAACCGCGTTTTCGATACTGATAACGCGAAATTAAGGGGTTTTGGGATGTCTTTTAGAAACAAGAGCGCCTACAACTCGGGAATAACGAGGCGGGTGCCGGGGAAAAGCAAGTCGGGGTCTTCGAGGATGTCGCCGTTGGCAGCCATAATTTTCTGCCAGAAGCGTGCTGAGCCGTAGTATTTCTCGGAGATAGCAGAAAGCGTATCACCCTTTTGGACTATGTGGATTCTGACAGCTTGTTCTGTGTTGACTGTTGGTGGTTGTTTGGTCGTTGTTCGATGCTTGTCGGCCGGAGCTTCAGCGAAGGCGGTTTCGTTTTTGAGCGCCTGTATTTCTTCGGGGGGCTTATCAATTTCAACTGACTTAGGCGAAGGGGTCGAGGCGGTCCGCAAGGCCCTTGTCTCGGCGCCGAGCTTGGGCTGAGCACACAGCCAGACCATTGCCGCCGTTACCGACACCACACCCACAGCCAGTCCAATTTTAAAATCCCTTTGCATCGCAAATCCAGCCCGTCATTTTTATTTATCGTCAGAACGCTCGTAATAGCCCGACTTAATTTTTCGGGAGATTCTTAACCACCCTACTACGCTCGTTGAGCTACGCAGGGCAGGCAGATTGACACCCGTCTTCGCCTACGGCTACGCCGAGGCAAGCTGATTTACGCCCGCCTTTGGCGAGGTCTCACCCGCCCTTGGCGAGGCGGACAGAGGTCACCCCCGACAACGACATTCGAGGGCAGGCAGAGGACACAGAGATTTAGACACAGATTTCACAGCTTTTGCCCGGCTTAGCGTTCTTCGGCAAGGTCTTTTCTCGAAGCGAGCTTCTGTGAAAGCCCATTGCCTTGCCCGCAAAGTCCTACGGCCTTCATTTTTTTTAGCCGAGAAAAGACACGGATTTTGCCTCCGGCAATTATGCCGATATTGTCCGAAATTGAAGAGGATTAACACAGATAAATATCAGGTCAGGGCCGGCAGGATCTCCGCTGCGCTCCGATTTTATCTTGCCTGGATTAACACTTTTCCGCCGCAGGCGGAGGGCAATAAATTCCTCGGGAAATTAGTATGATGTCCCGAGATTTCCGGCAGCAACATTACATTCTGAAAGTCGCTATATACTTATACTGCTTTTTCTGCGCACAAATTATCGCCACCCCCAAAGAACGGGTTCAGTTTGGTCGGCGCTGCGCGCACCATTTCTAAGTTTTAAGCGATGTTCTTCTCTAATAGTTCCGTGTTTTAGCCGAGCCATTATGATATCGTAGTACTTTTTATCAAT
>CAYNVP010000175.1:0-4574 GCA_964400665.1 uncultured Pirellulales bacterium
ACTCCCGACAAGGATAAAGACGCCCATAAGAAAGAAAGTTGTGTCCCAGTCCAGGGATTTGATGCCCTGCACGACCGAGCCGCTGTTCGCGAATTTCCTCCAGATAATTGACCCGACGCCGAATATCATACAAAGCGCGCCTGCGACGTAAGAAAAATCGGTGTCAACGAACGAGCTGCACGCTAAAAAGATAATCAGCACAACCAGAATAATCGTAGGAATCCAGGACCTGACCTGTTCTACGGACATAAGCTCGGTTTTTTGGCGGTGATTTTTGAATATCAAATACAAAATGACAAACGACACCACTGCGCCAATCTGAACCGCGAAAAAAATGCTCGGTCTTCCGTGATAAAAGAAAAAGTCCATAAAATTCATTTTGGCAAAGCCGCCAAGCAGCATACTCGGCGGGTCGCCTATCAGCGTGGCCGTGCCCTGAAGATTGCTCGATATCGCAATGGCTATCATCATCTTCACGGGGTTTATCTGAAGCTTCCTCGCAAGCGACAGGGCAATCGGGGCGACAATAAGCACAGTAGCGACGTTCTCGACAAACGCGGAGATGAAGCTGGTCAGCGCGCATAATGCCAGTATCGCCCAGGCGGTGTTTTTTGCCTTATCGACAATAATCTCGGCCAGCCACGCGGGGACCCGGCTTTCCATAAACACGTCCGCCACTATCAGCGTCCCGACGAATATCCCCATCACGTTCCAGTTGATTGCCCAGAACGCCTCTTTCATGGATACTGCCCCCGCCAATACGGTCAGAACCGCCCCGCAGACCGCTACAATGGAACGCCTGTTAGGCAGAAACACAAACAGGACATACGCCGATATGAACAATGTTAGGGCCGTTACTTTTGGTTCAAACACCGCCGATTCCTTAAAAAACCTTCGCTCGTTTTGACTAAAATATCAATCAACCGCATTACCCGCAAGGATTATCGACCAAACCAGCCGCGTTGATTCACATCGGCTAAAATGGTAGATTTACTTTTATGACTGAAAGAAAAGTGCATATAAAAACCTTCGGGTGTCAAATGAATAAGCTCGATAGCGCGCTTATTGAGGCATCCCTGCGCAGCTCGGACTTTGCCCTTGTTGGCAACGTCGAGGAAGCCGACGTGGTGCTTTTTAATACCTGTTCGGTCCGTGACCACGCCGAACAGCGGGTCCTCTCGCACTTAGGGCACTTAAAACACATAAAAGAGTCCAGGCCCGATTTGGTAGTGGCCGTCGTCGGGTGTATGGCCCAGCGATTAGGCGATGAATTATTTAAGCAGCCGGCTGTGGACATCGTCTGCGGCCCCGCACAAATAGCCGATATACCCCGGCTTATCGATGAGGCAATTCAGGAAAAGAAAAAAACCATAGCAGTAACGGAAAAAATCCGCAAGCCGTCTTCTGACGGTCAGGCGCTTGAGCGATTTGAAACCGAATACGGGGTTGAGGATGGCAATATACCCGGTCAGGCATACGTTCGGGCGATGCACGGCTGCGACAAGTTCTGCTCTTACTGCGTCGTGCCATACGTCCGCGGCCCGGAAACCTCCCGCCCCCCTGCCGCCATAGTCGAACAGGCGAAACGACTGGCGCAAAACGGCGTAAAACAGATTACGCTGCTCGGCCAAAGAATCAACGCATACGAATATAAAGCAGGCGACAAAACATATTGTCTCGCGGACCTGCTCGCTATGATAAGTGATATCAACGGCATAGAGTGGATTAGATTTGTCACCAGCTACCCGTCGCAGAAATTCTTCACTGAGATTATGCAGGTGATTGCCGCCCTGCCGAAGGTCTGCCGGTATCTGCATCTGCCCGCTCAAAGCGGCTCGGACAAAATCCTAAAAGCAATGAACCGAGGTTACACCTCGGCCCAATACCTTGAGCTTATCGATATGGCTCGACAGATTGTGCCCGATATCGCCATTGCTGGTGATTTTATCGTCGGCTTTCCCGGCGAATCCGATGACGACTTTGAACAGACGGTCGAGCTTCTCAAAAAGGCACAATACAAAAATTCCTTCATCTTCAAATACTCGCCCAGGCCCGCCACTTCCGCGGACAATCGCCTCGAAGACAACATCCCACAGGAAATCAAAACAAAAAGAAATATCGAGCTTCTCAAAACTCAGGAAAAAATCAGCGGCAAGCTCGCCCAGTCGTTCTTAGGCAAAACAGTCAAAGTTCTCGTCGAAGGCCCAAGCAAAAAATCACACAAGGATAATCCCCAGCTCGTCGGCAGGACCGCAACCGACTGGATTGTCGTTTTCAACGGTCCGCCCGCCTCGGCGGGCGAGACCTCGCCAAATGGCGGGCCCTCCCTCGCAGGCCGGTTCGCCAACGTCAAAATCTCCAAAACAACCCCCTTGACCCTGTTCGGCGTTCTCATCTGATTTAGCGGTATCCACCAGCGATAAAATCATTTGAAAATTAACCCGTTTGCGGTATGCTTGTCGATTGTATTTTGGAATGTTAACTTTATTCGTGAGAAGGATATGAGCGATTTCAAGATAGAACCATCGCAAAGGATAACTCGTCTGCCTCCTTATCTTTTTGGGCGTCTGAATGCCCTCAAGCTCGAAAAGCGCCAGGAGGGTGCCGACATCATCGATTTAGGAATGGGCAATCCCTCCGATGGCGCACCGCAGGTGGTGATTGACAAGCTCTGTGAGGCCGCAAGAGACCCGCGAAACCACCGTTACAGTGCCTCGAAAGGCATCAAGGGCCTGCGAAATGAGATGGCCAAGAAGTACGCCCGGCTATGGAATGTCGAGCTTGACCCTGAAACGGAGGTACTGGCCTGCATTGGGTCCAAGGAGGGCTTCAGCCATATGTGCCTGGCTATGCTCGGACCGGGCGATACAGCGGTTGTGCCCGACCCGGCCTTCCCGATTCATAATTACGCCGTCGCTCTCGCAGGAGCCAATGTCATTTCGATACCTCTGGGCACCGACCGGAAATTCGTCGATAACATCGCGATGGTCTGCGAGAACCTTTACCCGAAGCCGAAGCTGCTGATTCTAAATTATCCGCACAATCCGACCGCGATGACGGTGGACGAGGGCTTCTTCGAGCCGGTCGTCGAGGTTGCAAAGCGATTCGGGATAGCGGTCATCCACGACTTCGCCTATGGCGAGACCTGCTTCGATGGCTACAAGGCGCCGAGCTTCCTTTCGACAAAAGGCGCCAAGGACGTCGGCGTCGAATTTACGACCTTGAGCAAGCCCTACGGTATGGCCGGTTTCAGAATCGGCTTCGCAGCGGGCAACAAGGATATGGTTGATTATCTGGCCACCATAAAGGGCTACTATGATTACGGCATTTTTCAGGCCGTGCAGATAGCGGGTATCATCGCAATGCGAAACTGTGACCAGGACATCATCGCTCAAAACAAAAAGTATCAGTCCCGTCGTAACGTTGTCTGTGAAGGACTCTCGCGCATCGGCTGGGACGTCCCGAAGCCCCGCGGCAGTATGTTCGTCTGGGCGAAAATCCCCCCCGAACACCTCAAAGGCAAGGGCACTATCGACTACGCAATGGACCTTATGGAATTTGCCGAGGTTGCGGTTGCGCCGGGCAGGGCCTTCGGAGAAAACGGCGAAAATTACGTGCGCATCGCACTGGTCGAAAACGAGCAGCGGCTCAAACAGGCGGTCCGCAACATCAGCCGATTCATACAGGAACGCCCCATACGCAAGGCCAAACAACCTAGACAGTAGCACGGGCTTCCAGCCCGTGCAATACAGCCAGGCCTGTCCCGAGCGAAGTCGAAGGGATATTATGAAAATTGGAGGTACAAAAATGAGACAGTTTTTTTCTATCCTTTGTCTGACGCTTCTGCTCACCGGCGCTTCAAACGCTGCGATTGGCATATTCGAAGGACAAACTGACGTCGGCGACGCCTGCGATATCGGCATACCCGGCTCGGCCGTGTTTGACGCGGCCAAAAACGAATACAGAATAACCGCCAGCGGATACAATATGTGGTTTAACAGGGACGCCTTTTATTTTCTCTATAATCGGCTCGAAGGCGACCTCGTTATGACTGCGGACATAAACTTTGTCGGCAAAGGCAAAGTCCCGCACCGCAAGGCCGGCTGGATTGTCCGTCAGACGCTTGACAAGGATTCTCCCTTTATCGGCGCTGTTGTCCACGGCGACGGACTTATCGCGTTGCAGTGGCGAACAGTCAAAGGCGGCCAAATGAGTGACAATCTTGAAATACTCCGAACCGTAAAAGGATTTCCGACGATAATGTTAGAACGCCACGCGGATACTTATACCCTTTCAATCGCCCCAGACGGCAAAACATTCCAGATTGTCGGCTCGGTATCACTGAAGCTGACCGACCCGGTTTATGCGGGTTTGGTGGTTTGCTCGCACGACGCCAACACTGCAGAAACGGCTGTATTCACCAATGTTAAACTTGAAAAACAAGGGGTGGTAACTATGAACCAGCGCGTCCTCGAAAGCACACTCGAAACAATTTCAATCGAGACCGGCGAACGAAAAATCGTCTATCGGGCACGGGACCACTTTGAGGCACCTAACTGGTCACGCGACGGCAA
>CAYNVP010000176.1:0-4565 GCA_964400665.1 uncultured Pirellulales bacterium
ACACCGAGCTCGGGCTTGCCACAGAGGACGCAGTGGCGGCAGCCGACAAGTACGTTTCACCTGTAACGGGTGGTGACAACGCAGCATTGGCCGGATACGTCTCGGCACAACTGGCTGCGATAGGCAGCTAAAAGCAAGGACGGTAAGACGGGAACAATTAGGCCCGTCCCGCCCTGTACCGGGCGAGACGGGCCTGTTTTTTTGCGGCACTGCCCCTTATAAACACTGAATTACACCGACCTTAACGCTGACTGGCACTGATTTACACTGCTTTGCTTTTTCAATCCTAAAAAAGTCAAATTTTTCTTGACATGCCCCGTGCGGTGGTATTGAATTACGGACGCTTTTTGGGATTTAGCCGATAAATACGGCGGTTGCAGGCCTAATGCCCTGCCGCACAAACCCTCTCACTACAGAGGGCACAAAAAGCCACGGATAAATAATCGTGACGTCGGGAAAAATTTTGCTTGACAGTGAACTCGAAAACAGATAGAATATCGGTCAATGGAATAGGGGTGTTACCCAAGTATGGGAGAAAAATAACCAAGCGGTATAGATGAAACAATCATACCGCGCATATTTTTTGGAAGGGACGAAAAATGAAAGCGTTGAGGAGATTCTCAAAAACTTACCTGAAGCAAACGATTATATTGGTGCAGGTCTATCTGCTGGTGATTCTCGGGCCGCTGTGCAGCTCGCCAGCACTGGCGACGCCCACACCAGACACTTCGTATGGTCCTGACGGAGTGAGCAGCGGGACGGCTTCTGTGACAACACCAGTGATGAACACAACAAATGTCGATTTGATTACTGAGCGGGCCGTCATCAACTGGACTAATCTTGACACAACTGATTTTCCACTCGAGACACTCAACTTTGACAGAAGCGGCGCATATTTCGCGGTGCTCAACCGGGTGACACAGGGTGGGCAGACGAATTTTGACGGGGCGCTCAACGGTCACAACGGACACGTAATAATAATCAACCCGCAGGGCATCGTTTTCGGAAGCACAGCGATTATAAACGCGTTCAAGTTCACGGCGTCAGGTCTGGATATAACCGAGGATAATGCCACGGCCTGGTATAACGGCACTCTGCCGTTGATTTTCAACGAAGGTACCGGCTTAGTAAAGAACAGAGGTCAAATTACAGCAGACCAGGTGAACCTGATAGGCAAGACCGTCTGGAACAAGGGGACAATTATCGCAAATTCGGGCGGGCTTGTAATAATGGCCGCAGGTGATAGTGTAATTCTCGCTGAGTCCGGCAGCGACGTTGTCGTGATGACCGGCCTGGAGCCTGGCGGGGATGGGGATGTGCACAATAACTGGGTCAAAAACACGGGGACAATCGACGCAGAAGACGGCAAGGTGCTTCTGGCGGCAGGTGATATCTTCTCGTGTGCGGCCATAGAAGATGCAGAGACCTTCGTGGCCCGTGCGGACGGGGACATAAAGATAGGCGGCGCTGTAAGCACTACAGGTTATGCCTCTTCGCCTGCATCAACCAGTATTACGCTCGAGGCCGACGGCGATATTACCATAGAGGACGACCTAACGGCCACAGCCATCGGCGACAGTTCGAATAACGCCACTGCGACGATTACGATTACCGCCGGCGGCAACGTTAATGCAACAGGCACCGCGTTCGACGATACCGAGATAACAGCGACGGCGAGTGATGGCCTTAATAACACGGCCAGAGTTGACATTTCCGCCGAGGGCGATGTTACTCAAAACGATGCAGTAATAATTAAGGCCGAGGCCTACCCCGGGGGAACCGACAGCATTTTAAACCAGGCAACGGTGTCGATTACGGGCTGGAACGTTACTATAGAAACCTTATCAGAGGGGTGGATTGACTCGTGGTTCTCTGCGAATGCTTTAATAGGGGCTTACGCTTGGAACGCCGAAGAGAACAGGGCCAAGGTTGAAATTACGGCTACCGGCGATGGGGAATGCGGCGGCAATGTTCTGCTCCAGGCCGGAGGATTGAAGGATTCTGCCCTGGTAGAAGCATTGGCCCAGAGTGATTCTAAAAACTACGCCGATGTAGTCATTGACGCCACCGGCGATGTTGACGTAATAGCGCAAAAAGACGACGCCCAGGTAATAGCCCTTGCTCAGAGCAACTGCGAATATGCGATTCTCAATGATGCCGGTGTCGATATTACCGCCGGCGGCAGCGTTCGCGTGCAGAGCGAAGGCGGAAAGAGGTCCTGCTATGGTGGTTTCGAGCCGTATGTTGCTTCGATAGAAGCCATAGCCGAGGACGCCCTGACCAGTAACACGGCGAACATTGGTATTACTGCAACAAGCGGTGACGTTATGGTAATAGCCGAGGACGGCGGAAAGGCCGAAATAGAAGCCATAGCTATGTATGGCTATAACAACTCGGCCAGTGTCGATATTGACGCCGGCGGCGACGTTAAGGTGAAGGCGCTGTGCATGGACCAGCCGAGCGAAGCCGAAATAATGGCCCTGGCCAAAGAAGGCACTACTAATACCGCTGATGTCACGATTGATGCAGGCGGCGATGTTGTGGTCTTGAGCAGAGACGGCGGCCAGGCCCAAATAGAGGCCATAGCTAAAGATGCAGAAATCAGTAATTCTGCTAACATTAATATCACAACCGAGGACGGCTACGTCCTGGTTCACGGCATAGGAGGGATTTATGGATGGTGCGAATTCACACCGAGCGAGGCATCAATAGAAGCTACGGCTGAGGGAGAAGAAGAGTCAGATAGCTCCAATTCAGCCAACATCACGATTGTCGCAAAAGACATTGTTGAGGTAATCGAAGAGGTTACTGAAGTTACACTCGAAAGCGTCGAAGAAGACAGCCTTGACGGCGACGTTATGGTATTAGGCGTGGAAGGCGGCAAGGCCGAAATCGAAGCCAAAGCTATGAACGGCGATGACAACTCGGCCAAGGTTGATATTACCGCCGACGGCGACGTCAAGGTGATGGCACTGTGTATGGACCAGCCGAGCGAGGCCGAAATAATGGCTCTGGCCACAGACGCCTACGTGAGTAACACCGCTAACATTGACATTACTTCAGGGGGCGACGTTTTGGTGCTGGGCAAAGACGGCGGCAAGGCCGAAATAGAAGCCATAGCCAAGGAGTCCGATATCGCCAACACCGCCAATGTTGACATTGACGCTGACGGCGATGTGAAGGTGATAGCGGCGTGCAGGGAACTCACCAGCGAAGCTAAAATAACAGCTAATGCCGAGGAAGGCGAAGAGAACAACGCCAGTGTTACGCTCGGCGGCGCCGGACATAAGATTGGCGGCGACGTTCTGGTATTAGGCAAAGATGGCGGCGAAGCCGAGATAAAGGCCAAAGCCGAGAAAGGTAATATAAACACCGCCGATGTTGCTATTGACGCTGACGGCGATGTAAAGGTGATAGCGGCATGTGAAGGCCGCAGCAGCGAAGCCGGTATAATTGCTGAAGCCCAGAAGGGCTATGAGAATAATGCCAGTGTTGCGCTCGGCGGTGCCGGGCATAAGATTGGCGGCAACGTTCTGGTATTAGGCAAAAAAGGCGGCGAAGCCGAGATAAAGGCCGAAGCCGAGAAAGGTAATACAAACACCGCAGACGTTCTGCTTTGCGTCGATGGCGACGTCAAGGTAAAAGGCGACCGCGGCGGCGAAGCTGATATAAAGGCCGAAGCCCAGAAGGGCTATGAGAATAATGCCAGTGTTGCGGTTTGTGCCTGGGGCGATGAGGGTGTTGAGGTAATGGCCGAACGGGGCGGTGAAGCTGGAATATCCTCCATAGCTGAACGTGGTTATATGAACACCGCAAGCACACTGATTTACGCCCACAAGGGCGGCGTCCAGGTGATAGCTGAGCGTGGGGGCGACGCCGGAATAAAAGCTCGGGCTGAAGACGGTGCTGAGAATGATGCCTACGTTTGGATCAATGCCGACAAAGATGTTTTGGTTCGTGCCGGCGAGATAGACCAACCCGGCTGCACAGCTGAAATAGAAGCTGTGGCTGAAGCTGGTGAATACGATGCCGAGGACCCGACATATACCAATGCCCAGGTTCACATTATATCCAATAACGGTGGAGTTGGTGTAGTCGGCCTTAATGGCGGCGATGCAAAAGTACAGGCCAAGGCCACCGGCGGTAACACTTCCAACAACGCCTATGCCGGTGTTTCGGCTGGAGGCGTTCTTGATATTTCGTTCCTGCCCGAATGGATGCAAGGATGGTTTGGAGAGGATATCCCGAACGTTCTTGTAAAGGGCTTTGGAGGCGGCAGCAATGCCTGGATATGGTCTTTCGCCAACGGCTATGGCTCTGATGCCACGAACTCCGCCATGACCGTGGTTTGCACGCCCGGCGAGGTCTTTGTAGGAGATGCGGCGGGTGGCCATGCCGCAATAAAATCCTGGGCTTTTGGCTGGGGCGAAGGAGCGGATAACAGCGCTGCTACCAAGATTTACGCCGGTGACGGCGTGATTGGCGAAGATATAGTTGTCAAAGGTGATGCCGAAATATACGCCATGACTATGGGCAGCAGTGGTGAACATAAACTTTGCCTGGAC
>CAYNVP010000177.1:0-4551 GCA_964400665.1 uncultured Pirellulales bacterium
CAATCGACGGTCTTAATCCGCTTGTTCGAGGCCAGAAGCTGCCGATATTCTCCGGTGCAGGCCTGCCTCACGATGATTTGACCGCCCAGATAGCAAGACAGGCGACGGTGCTGGGCAAGGGCGAGCAGTTTGCGGTTGTCTTTGCGGCGATGGGTATCACTTTCGAGGCGGCACAGTTCTTTATAGACGATTTGCAGAGGACCGGCGCAATTGAACGCGCGGTGATGTTCATTAACCTTGCCAACGACCCCGCGATTGAGCGAATCGCGACGCCCCGCTTTGCACTGACTGCCGCCGAGTATCTGGCGTTCGATTTGGATATGCACGTGCTGGTCATACTCAATGATATGACCAATTACTGCGAGGCCCTGCGGGAAATCAGTGCGGCTCGTAAAGAGGTGCCGGGCAGACGCGGCTATCCCGGTTATCTGTATACTGACCTGGCAACGGTTTATGAGCGTGCGGGCAGAATCAAGGGCAAGAAAGGTTCGATTACGATGGTGCCGGTGCTGACGATGCCTGAAGACGATAAGACCCATCCCGTACCTGACCTTACCGGCTATATCACCGAGGGGCAGATTATTTTGTCCCGTTCGCTGCATCGTAAGGCCATCTCGCCGCCCGTGGACGTGCTGCCGAGCTTGTCGCGTCTGAAAGACAAGGGCATCGGCAAAAACAAAACGCGGGAAGACCACGCCGACCTGTATAACCAGCTTTACGCCGCTTACGCGCGAGGCAAAGAGGCGCAGGAGCTTGCCACGATTATGGGCGAAGCCGCCCTTTCCGAAGAGGACAAGAAGTATATGAAGTTCGCCGATAATTTTGAGGCGCGCTACATTTCCCAGGATTATTACGAGAACCGCACGGTCGAGCAGACACTCGATTTGGGCTGGGAATTGCTCAGTATGTTCGAAAACGCGGAGCTCAAGCGTATTGACGTGAAATTGATTGAGAAGTATATGCCTCGCTTCCGCAAGGCAAAATCGTAACGGACCACGTATGTTGCAAAACGTAAATGCGACAAGAATGGAATTATTACGGCTTCGCCGGCGGGTAGGGCTTGCGATAAGGGGACATAAGCTGCTTAGCGAGAAGCGCGACGGCATATCAAGGCATTTGATAAAAATAGCGCGGGCGATTCAGCCGTTGCGAAAGAAAGTCGAAACTGAGCTTATGGAAACCTCTCGGCGGTTTATGCTGGCAAGGGCCTCGATGGAGCCGGAACATATAAAAGCCGCTCTTGAGGTTCCTACGAAGAAATTTTCGCTCGCAGTCAAATTAGCCAGCGTTATGAACGTCAGAGTTCCCGAATTGACCAAGCAGATAGCCGGCGAGATTATCTGCTATGGCTACGCGACAACCTCCGGCGAGATGGACGTGGCCCTGATGGCGCTTGAACGAGCGTTTGACTCGCTCATCGAGCTTGCTGAAAAGGAAAAACAGGCGCGACTATTGGCCGTCGAGCTTCAAATGACACGAAGGAGGGTCAATGTTCTCGAACATGTCGTTATCCCTGAACTGCACGAGACGATTAAGTATATTTACGACAAATTAGGTGAAGCCGAACGCGACAACACCTCCCGCCTGATGAAAATTGCAGACATCATCCGCGCCTGACAATTCCTTCGATTTATTTCTTTGGTGGAAGCAATGCCTCGAAGAGCGGCTTTATCCAGGTTTTCTTTTCCGTGTCGTAAACGGCAAAGTCGGAGTCGAACTGCCAGTAGTGAAAGCTGAATCCCCGTTCGATGGCAGTATCGGCTAAGAATTTCGTCCAGCAGGCGCGGGAATCTAATCCCGCCTTTTCGTAGGCCCCGAACTCGCCGAGGTTCATCGGGCGATTGTTCCGTTTTGCCCATTCAGCGGCGAAATCAAACTCCCTGAGCACCGCCTGCTTCTCTGCTTCGCTGCCGGTCCATTCTGTGCCCATCCAGGAATTGGAATCCCTGTCCGTCACCCAGGAGGCGCCCTGATGAGTGAATTTGAGAGGCGCATAGTAATGGACGGAGACGATTATGTTGCGGTCATCTTCGGGCAGTTCGAGGTATCCCAGCGCCTTAATCTGGTTTGCTTGGGAGGGGCCGGCGACGATAGTTCTGTTCGGGTTGGATTCTCGTATGACGGCTATAGCCCGATTGAGCAGCGCGTTCCAGGTGCCGACCAGCTTGCCCATCGGCTCATTGAGCGGCTCAAAAAGCAGCGTATCGGGGTAATCCTTGTAATGCCCGGCAATCTGCTTCCACAGCGCCAGGTATTTTTCTTTCTGGCCGGCGGGGTCGCTGTTAAGTTCGTTGAAGTGGTGGATATTGAGGATTATCGGCAGGTTTCGCGACAGGGCGCAGTTGACGGCCCAGTCAACGCGGCTGAAGAAAACGGGGTCGATGGTATAAGGGGGGTCATTCAGCGAGTGGGCCGACCATCGGACGGGCAGTCGGACGGAGTTGAAGCCGGCGTCTTTTATCGCCTGAAAATATTCTTCGTTTAAAGTGAATCCCCACGCGCCTTCCTCGGGCGCATCGAGCGCGTTACCGAGGTTAACGCCTCTGCCGAGAAGTTTGTTGACTGCGAACGGGTCGGGCGAGTTCGGCGCGGAGTTGGGTTCGGCAGCCACGCTACAAGCAGCCATTGCTGTTAATACCAGTGCCAATGTAACCATTACGGACGTTTTGACTTGTTTCGACATAATTTTTACTCCAGGATATTGAACAAAAATACATGGTTTACCCGCCCCCCGTTTGGAGGAGCAAATTTGCACCTACGGTTTCGGCGGGATGACAGCATCCAACAGCCCCTTGTGCCAGGTTTTGGTTTCAGTGTCATAGAGGGCGAAATTGGCGCAAAAGTCCCAGTATGACAAGCTGAAACCACGCTCAGCCGCTGTCTCAGCGACGCATTTGGTCCAGAGAACGCGGGAGTCCATATCTGCTTTTTTGTAAGCGCCGAACTCGCCTAAGTAAATCGGGCGGTTGTTCTCTTTTGCCCATTCGGCGGCGAGGTCAAAGTCCTTTGCTATGAGTCGTTTTTGGCCTTCTGAGCCGACCCATTTCATACCGACCCATTTGTCGGAGCCGTTCACCCACGGAGCACCCTGGTGTGTAAATCTGTACGGCTGGTAATAGTGAAAAGTGACAATGATGTTGCGGTCGTCTTTGGGCAAATCGAGGTTCTTGAGTTTATAGACCTCGTTGTAGTTGCCTGGGCCGATAACGACAATTCTATTCGGATTTGACGGCCGGACGACGGCAAGGGTCTCCCTGAGCAGCTTGTTCCACTCGCTGATTCCCAGCTTGTCTGCCGGCTCATTGAGAAACTCAAAAAGCAGTGTTTCCGGATAATCCTTGTAGTGCTCCGCAATTTGCTTCCACAGGGCAAGAAACCTTTCCTTGTGGCTGTTGGGGTCACTATTAAGTTCATAGTAGTTGTGCATATTGAATATCAAAACAAGGTTACGCGACAGGGCGTTTTTGACGGCCCAGTCAACCCTGTCGAAGAAATTAGGGTCGATGGTATAAGGCGGCTCATTAAGTGCGTGGATGGGCCATCGGACGGGCAGACGTATGGAATTAAACCCGGCGTCTTTTATCCGCTGGAAATAATCTTCCTCGAGCGTAATGCCCCAATCACCCTCTTTTGGCGCTTCGAGGGCGTTGCCCAAATTGACGCCGCGACCGATGAGTTTGTTTATTGCGAAGGCGCTCGACTCGGCGGAGCCCTTCGGCGAAGCCGGGTCGGGTTTTGCCGATACGGCCGCACCGCAGGAGAACAAGAACATAATTATCGCCGCAAATTTAATGAACGCTGCTGATTTTACCTGCTTTGACATAATTTTTTACTCCAAAATGGAAAATGCACCTGACCCCTTTTTCTCAGAATTGCACCTATTGTTTCGGTGGAATTACGGCTTCTAACAAGTTCTTGTGCCAGGACCTGGTTTGCTGGTCGTACAGGCCGAATTCGCGGGCACAGAATTCCCAGTAGTGCAAGCTCATTCCCCTCTCTGAGGCGGTATCGGCGATGAATTTCGTCCAGCGGGCACGGGAATCCATATCGGCCTTATTAATGGCGCCGAACTCGCCGAGATTGATGGGCCTGTTGTGCTTTTTCCCCCAGGCGGCGCCGATGTCAAAGATGTCGGTCATTGCCTTCTTTTCTTCGTCGGTGCCGGTCCACTTTGTGCCCATCCACGTATTGGAATCCCCATCCCAGTCATCGGTTGCCCAGGCGGGGAGCTTCTGCCCGACGAGTTTCATTTCTTCGAGAGATTTGACAATTTTTTCGTGTGTTATCCAGGGTGCTCCCTGATGGGTGAGGTCGTGCGGGAAATAGTGATGGACGCTGACAATTATATTGCGGTCGTCTTCGGGCAATTCGAGGTACTTGAGGTAACTAATCCAGGCGTCGTTGGCACCGTCGATAACAATTGTTTTGGTAGGGTTGTACTTGCGGATAATCGAAAGCGCTTCTTTTAGCCACTCGTTCCACATTTCAGGCGTCAGCGCATCATCCGGCTCGTTATAAATCTCGAGCAGCAGGGTGTCGGGATAGTCCTTG
>CAYNVP010000178.1:0-2884 GCA_964400665.1 uncultured Pirellulales bacterium
ACCACGCCATATCCTAATTTCCACTGGAGTTCCGGCATATACCTGAAATTCATTCCGTAAACGCCGACTACGAAAGTCAGCGGAATGAATATCGTGGCAATTATCGTCAGGACTTTCATCACGGCGTTCATTCTGTTGCTGAGGGCCGACAGATAGATATCCAGCATTCCAGAGACCATATCCCTGAAGCCCTCGACGGTATCTATAACCTGTATCGTGTGGTCGTACAGGTCTCTGAGATAGACGCTCGTGGAATCTTTAATCAGTTCGGATTCGCTGCGTTCGATGCCGCTAATAAGCTCCCGCAGGGGCCAGACGGATTTTCGCAGAAAAATCATTTCCCTTTTGAGTAGATGTATCCGTTTGAGTATCTGCTCATTTGCACTGGAGACCAGTTCTTCTTCCAGCGATTCAATCTTTTCACCGAGCTTTTCGAGAATTGCAAAGTAATTGTCCACGATGGCGTCCATCAGCGAATACATCAGGTAATCGCAGCCCATTTTCCGGATTCTGCCCTTGGCGTTTCTGATTCTGTCGCGAATCGGCTCGAAGACGTCGCCGACGCTTTCCTGAAAGGAAATTACAAAATTAGGACCGAGAATTATACTGACCTGCTCGGCCTGTATTCGCTTTTTTTCGTCGTTGAAGCTCAGCATATTGAGCACTATGAAAAGATGTTTTTCGAGGTCTTCGAACTTCGGGCGCTGGCCGGTGGTCAATATGTCCTCAAGTGTCAGGGCGTGGAGGTCGTAATGGCTTCCGATTTTCTCTATTGTATTAGTGTCGTGGATGCCGTCGATATTTATCCAGGTTACGGTCGGGCTGGTCTTGAATTCGAAGCATTCCTCGATTCTCGCGACCTGTTTTTCCTGAAAGTTCTGCTCGTCGTAATCAATAACGGTGATGCGCGGGGCCTCTAATTTCTTCTCGCCGATGTGGATTAGCGTTCCCGGGGGAAGCCCCGCCGATTTTGAGTGCTTTTTTATTTGTCCGCTGTTTCGCATTTTACGCCCGCTGAAACCTTCGCAATACTCGGTTAGAGATTATACCGATTAGCGAACATCTAATAAAACAAAACAATTTTTTATGTTAAGAGGGCCAAGGAACCACACTGCTAAAGAAAAAAACGCTGCGTGATTGAAAGCATATTCTCTTGAGCAGAAGCTAAAAGGCAATAGGATTCCGTCCGGTTTTCAAGACCTCATACTCATATTTGATTGCCCGATGTAAGTAGTTTATAGTAAAAGATTTGTCTGCTCTGCGGAATAATGTGAACGAAGCGGAGTTTGCACAATACTACTTCAGCAGCGATTTGAGGATGGCTGAAAAAAAGCAGGATTTTTTGCCTGATTTCAGGATTTTCGGCTTGACAGCGGAGAGAGATTACTAATAATCGCTTTTTAACTTGCTATAGAGGATGCGCAGGTTTATGAGACATACACACTCAAAAGCACGTCTAAGTTCAGGCCCCCGGGAGAGAATGTACTCTCATCACAACGGGAAGAAAATGAAAGTTATGTACTTACCGCACCAGGGAGGAATGCTGTGAAAATTCTCAATCGTTCGAATCTGGGTTCTCTCGGAAAACTTGCTTTGGGAGTGGTTATCGCCTGGTCGGTTGCCCTTCCTCGCCAGACCACAGGCGAGCAGTTCCGAGGCAATTGCAAGCCCTGCATCACTGAATTGTTACTAAATTGCCCGCCAAAAGTTGCAGGTGAAATTTGCAGGCAGAAGGCATATCAATGTGTTCCCCTTCCTACAGGCCAGGGCATCTGCTATAGGGGTAGCGGCAGCCCATGTTTATGGGATGTGGCCTGTCAAGCGCAATGGCACGAAGCCTGCGTAGGCAGCTAATTGTGTCCTCGATACGTGAAATTTGATATCGAGAATCAAATGACTGAGAACATTTATGTTTGTTGATTGGAGAGTGAGTTATGGCCGGCAGATTGCGGTTGTTGGTCGTTGCGTCCATCCTGGGACTGGTAATCAATGGTAACTTTGTTTTCGGGCAAAGTGATATGAGTCCCGATGCTGCCACGGTACTCGAGCATTACAGGCAGTCGCTTTCGTGGTTAGAGTCGGTGTCAATGAAAATTGACATTAACGCCGTTCCAACGGGCTTCGCAGACAAAGGACCGTACGGCGTCACGTTGCTGTTCCGCCACGACCACGGGCAGGCTGAATGGCGAGGCAGCATATTCCCATACGACGCGAACGGCAACAAAGATCCTAATCTCAATCATACACTTAACGTCATCTTTACCAGAGACTATTATGTCAGCTTCGGAAGGCCGGCTAACGAACGATTACGAGGGGTGTTTGTGAGCAGAGAACTCAACCAACAGCTACAAGGGCATCTCGACGATCCTGGCAACGGTAGTCCATTATGGGGCAGAATCTTCGGCAACAACCACAAAAATGTCGCCGATTTACTGGCTGAATCCACAGACCTCATAATACACGAAGAAACCCTCGAAGATATACCCTGCTACGTGCTGGAGGGAACAACCAAATACGGCAAAGTAATCGCCTGGATTGCCCCTCAGATGGACTATAGCGCCCTGAAGTGGTCGATTGAAAAAAGAAGCACCGATTTGTTTGACGATAATTCCAACCCCACGGCTTTCTGGTTGGCCGTATTTGACTCAGTCAGGTTTCAGGAGGTAAATAACAAATTTATCCCGACCAGAGGAGTGTTTACTTTACGAATTACTCAGAAAGATGGAAGTGAGTTCTCGAGCCGGGAAACATACATAGTAAGCGACGTCCAATTGAATCCCGACTTTGCTTTAATGGAGGCCTTTAAGATTGATTTGCCCAACGGCACACGCGTTTACTCACAGGAGGCGCCCGGGATACGATACAAATGGAAAGACGGCGCCGT
>CAYNVP010000178.1:2984-4534 GCA_964400665.1 uncultured Pirellulales bacterium
AGCGAATTATTGCCGATTACGCCGATAATGCGGCTTTGCCGACGGTGCTTTTGGTCATTGCAGACACATACTCCTGGCGGAGAATGTACGACAGGGCCAAGGAATTATATAACGTTATCACAGAAAAATACCCCGATAGCCTCGAGGCTGCCAAGGCCCGGCTGGGTATGGCCGGCGTGGAGATTATCTCTCTTATCGAAGAAAAGAATTTCGCGCCTGCACAGGAGAAAGTCGATTCAATGGTTTCTGATTTCAAAGACAATGAAAACCTGCCTCAGATGCTGTTTCGCATAGGCCAGACGTTTTGCTGGCAGCGAAGATACGACGAATCGCAAGACGCCTTTGGCCGTATTATTAAGGATTTCCCGACCAGCCCACTTGTCCCGCAGGCGAGGTTGTGGCAGGCTCGAGCGAATGTCTGCGCGATTATCAGGCAGACCCTTCCGGTCCCAGACAGCAATGCAATTCAGGCAACGGATGAAGATGTGCTCGCGGCCGTGGACGAGTTTATTAAGGATTTCGAAACAGATGCGGGGCTGCCTGAGGCAATGCACTGGATAAGCCGGGAATATGAATGGACCAAGTGGGCGCCAGGAGGAACTGCCAGCGAAAACGCCAAACGCTACGATTTGCCCAACAGCGTTTATCAGAAATTATCGCAAAGGTTCAGCCAAACCTATTATGGCCAGCGGGCCGACTGGGACGCTAAACGTATGGCGCACCGGACCAAGATACTTACGCTTATGGAAAAAGGCGACCAGGAAGAAACTGATTCCGCTGTTGAGCAGATGGTCGCCAAATTTTCGGGCCGGCCCGAGGTCCCCGGCGAGCTTTGCCGGATAGCAATCTGGTACGAGCAGCATAATAAATTCGACGAGGCCGGCGAAATTTATGAACGCATCGTAGCGGAATTCCCTGACAGCAACATTGCCGAAGAGTCAGTGCAGGACGTGATTCGTCTGGCGACCGATGCGAACAAAAGTATCGACACTGAAGGGGCAATAGAGCAATTGGCGGCCAGATTGAAGACTCGGCTGGGGCAAACACCGCAGCTTGCGTCTGCATTATGCACCGTGGGCGGAGAATATCAAAGGCAGGCCCAAATCAGCGAGCAGCTCAAAGGTGACCCTGCTCGTGCAAAGACATTACTGGAAAAGGCGGTGCAAATTTACAGCGAGGTCAGAAAACTTGCGGGCAATTCCGAATCAGCGGCGAGGGCCTGCCTGCAATCAGGCAATTGCTTCCGCAAATTAGAGAAGTTTTCGGATGCGCTCAACTGTTACAAAGAAATTCAGACGAAATGGCCGGAGAGCCAATTTGAGCCGGCTTGTCTCGAAGGCATCGGCAAATGTTACGAGGAGCTTGGCAAACAAGGACAGTTAAGTCAGGCACAAGCCGACGCCGAAATTGAGCAGGCGTATAAAGAGCTTGTGCAGAAATACCCGGACCGCCGGTCGAATACGGAAGTGCTGCTTAAACTCGGCTGGCTGAACTTTAGACAAGGTGAATTACAGGAGGCGATTTCCTTCTTTGAGAAAGGCCTTACAAGA
>CAYNVP010000179.1:0-4471 GCA_964400665.1 uncultured Pirellulales bacterium
ATATTTGCAAACTATTCAGGTTTCACAGTCACCGACTCCGTCATTCAGGACAACAGCCAAAACGGAATATGTTCATACTTTGACTACTTGTCCCTGCCGGAAACGCGAGTAGAAAATAGTATAATACAAAATAATACGAGCGAAGGCATATACGTCCGGGAAATCGACTCACCGGTCACGATAGCAAATAACCTGATACTCAAAAACCATTCCCATGGTCTCGCCGTCCACGGATATTGCCAGGACGTAACAATCCGTAACAATACCATAGTCGGCAACCTGGCCAGAGGAATTACATACTCCATGTATACCCCCCCGAATATCACTAACTGCATAAGCTGGGACAATACACCGCCCGAGATGTCTCCCGGGATGACGGTTACATACTCTTGCGTGAAAGGCGGCTACACCGGAGTCGGCAATATCAGCAGCGACCCGTGTTTTGTCGAAGCTGATATAAATGATTTTCATCTCAGGCCGTTCTCGCTTTGCGTAAACGCAGGGGACCCGACCTTCGCTGATTTTAACGAACTCGACATCGACGGCGAATGCAGGATAATGATTGGTAAAACGGCTGCGCGGGTCGATATCGGCGTTGATGAGCTGGTCTGGCCAAAGGCGGATTTCAACCATGATGAGATTATCAACTTCACTGATTACGCGATATGGGCAACCGGCTGGCAGACCATCGACCCGAACAGGACACTCGATACCGACGATGACGTTGACGGAAACGACCTGGATGTATTCTGCGATTACTGGCTGTGGGCAACCCCATCGGAGGAATAATTTTTACCACCAAGCCACAAAGGCACGAAGGATTTTTTTAATTAAAAACTTTGTGTCTTACCTGCCCCTGCAAGCAGTAGACAGGGGGCGTCTTTGTGGTGAGATGCAGCACAAATTTTCTTGCAAAGCTGATTTTTTGTGATAAATTTTCGGTTGGCTAAATTACGGGTAGGTAGCTCAGGTGGTAGAGCAGCGGACTGAAAATCCGCGTGTCGCCGGTTCAACTCCGGCCCTGCCCATTTAGACACCGATTCATACCGTTTTTCTTTTTCAATTCCACTAAAATTCCAAACTCTGCCGATTTTTCCCGACCTGCTTTGTGGGGTTAATGATAACCACGGGGAGTTTTTTAGGACCATTTCAAATCGTCGCATCAGTTGTAATTCAAAACAAAACCGTTGAATCTCGTTTCAACAGGACATCCCAAAATGCGGTAAAATATAACGATTGGTCAATTTGGGAGGATTTTGCTTGACAGAGAAATAGAAAATAGGTAAAATACTGTCAATGGAGTAGGGGGCATTCCCAAAAACGGGGGAAACAAATAATCACAGCGGTACTGGCAAAACCATCATACCGCACATAATTACTGGTAAGGGGGAAATAACAATGAAAGCGTTGGGGAGATTTTCAAAAAGATTTTACCTGAAGCAGATAATTATCTGCATTCAAGTGTATTTGCTGGTGGTTCTCGGGCCGTTGTGCAGTTCGTCGGCACTGGCGACGCCAAACAATCCGAGCGTTGTGCTCGGGTCAACGGAGACGATAACAACCGGCAACACAACGACGGTCAAACTGATTACCGAAAAGGCCGTCATCAACTGGCAGAGTCTGAATACCTCCGATGGTCAGCATCTCATATTTGACAAAAGCGGCGCAAGCGGCGCGTATTTCGCGGTGCTCAACCGTGTGACAAGCGGAGGAGCAACACAGTTTAACGGCGAACTCAACGGCCACGGCGGACACGTGATAATAGTCAATCCGCAGGGTATCGTTTTCGGAAGCACGGCGGTTATAAACGCATTCAAGTTCACGGCATCGGGCCTGGGTATAAACTCCACCGACTACACAAGCTGGTATAACGGTTCCGGGCAGCTGAAGTTCACCTCCGGTTCAGGCGCAGTAACGAATAACGGCAACATAACAGCACAGCAGATAAACCTCATAGGCAAGACCGTCTGGAACAAGGGCACTATAACAAGCCCGGGCGGGTTTATAGCTATGACGGCGGGCGATAAGGTATATCTTTCAGAAACCGGCAGCAACGTTATCGTGGATACCGGCAGCTCACCGGCCGACAACTGGGTGAAAAATGAAGGCACAATTGACGCACCTGGCGCCGGGATAGTCCTGGCGGCAGGCGATATTTTCTCACTGGCGGCCATAGAAGACGCGGCGTCATTTGTAGCTGAGGCCGACAGAGATATAACTCTCGAAGCTCCCGTCGAAACCACCGGCGACGTTACCATCTGGGCCGACAAGCTCGGCGATACCCAGGGTGACGTCCTTGCCAAAGCCGGTGCCGACATCACCGCGGGTGGCAACGTAACAATAAAAGGCAATGAGGTTAAACTTTACGGCGCAGTAAAAGCAGGCGCCGATGAATTCGGTAATGTAACGCCGGACCCGGCTAATGGCAAAGACCTGACAATAACCGGCAGGGACTGCAAGGGCGGCGAAGAAACGGAATGGCGAGACGTCTGGGCCTACAGCACTCTGGAGGCCAGCCGGGATATAATAATCTCCGACACAGGCGCAACAGAGATAGCAACCTGGGTCTCGTCCGGCAGATGCGGCTGCGGACATTGGGAATATAGCACAGAGTACGACCCCGGCACGATAAACCTGTTTGGCGACGTTACAGCGGGACGTAATCTGTCACTTTACAACAACACATATACAGGGCCGGACGTAACACTGAAGGCAGGCAACAACATCACCCTTGCAAACGACGGCCTTGGCGCGACGGAAATGGAAAACTGCGAGCAGCTGACGGGTGATACGTGGCTGGCGTTGAGGGCAGGCAATGAGATTGTAGCTCCCGAGACGGTCATAAGTGTAACCGGAAGCACCCTGATTATGGAGCAAGCGCCCTCGATAGATACCAAGGACTTCGAGTTTGCCAATCAGGGCGGGACGAATCTGACTTTGATTAGCAACGAAGGGTCGGTGACCTCGGATATGGCCAAACCCCAAAACGCAGCAGACGAGTGGCAATCAATCGGGGCAACGGCACACGACGATATTACGCTGTCGGGCGATGGGAGCATAAACAGCGGCAATTCAGGCACTGACGGCAAATCCCTGTGGGCTAAAAATGGTGATATAGACGTCGATGCCGGAGGGGATTTCAGTGCAGATAAAGACATAGAGGCCGGCAGCAATATTTCTGTAACAGCAGGCGATAATATTCTCCTTATGGGTAAAGCAACGGCCGGCCAAGACATAACGCTGTCGGCCGGAGCCGATGTTGAGGCCCAGGACGACCTTGTCGCCGGACAAAACGTGGAGATTTCGTCGTCGGACGATACGACATATCTCGGCGGCAACGTGGATGCGGGCCATAACGTTACTTTGAACAATAACACGAGGTTTACGGGACAGGATGACCAGTATGTTGAAGCAGGCGGAACGATTACCGCCAACGGCTGGCTGAATAAGCTGAACTACAATTATTGCCTCGGCTGGAGCGACGGCAGTCTTTATCTGCATGCCGGCGGCGACATAACTCTTGCCGATGACGTAACCGCCGCAATATGCTGCCCCGAAGAGTGCTGGAGTGCCGGCGGCGGCGTCTCTATTATCTCAGACAACGGCGGAATCTCTACGCCTGGTTTCGAAGGCGCACTGGCCATAAATATAACCGGCCGGTCCGACCACTTCGAAGGCGTTGGAGTCACGTTGCCTTACGAACCCGAAGGTTCGGGCAGAGCAGCGATAGTGATTCAAAGCGATAAAGACCTGGTCCTGCACGAATGGGCGGACCTGACGGCCTGCGGCAGATATTATGAGCCGGAATCCGTCGATGATTCCTGGAGCGTTGACGACCGTCCCGGTGTCGGTTTCCTGGCGGAGCCCGCTACTATCGGAGGACATCTTAGAAATCAGGTCGAACCGTTTGACGCGGCAATTTACGTCGGCAGCAAGTCGGGCAATGTACACGTTGGTGCCGAGGTCGATATCAGGTCAGGCGAACCGGTATCCGTTGAAAGCAGCCGCCTGGAATGTGTTCGCAGAGGTACAATGATTGCCGATGCTCGTGATACAGTAACTTTCGGCGACAAGTTCAAAAGTTCGTTAGAGGATGGTCGTGTCGGGGACCGGCTCGAGGTTGCCTCACGGATAACCGAATGGCTTGAAGACGCAGTTGGTCGGTTGCCTTTCCCAGAAGATTTGGATTTACCGGAAAATTACAACTATGTAATGCGCGGCGCCGGCGCAGAAAATCCTGAGATTGGAGACGGCGCCCCTGCGTGGGTGCTTGAGAGTAAGGTTCAACCCTTCGGCGAAGCAGCGCCGATAGTTGAGAATCTCGAGGTAAAGCTGGCCGGATGTCCTGCATTGATGAGCTGGCTTGCGAACGAACTCGGTCTGAGTTTAGAGCAGGTTCAGGTGCTGTTTACCAGTACACCCGGCGACATTCAGCCCTGCGATACCTGTGCCCGTCTGCAAGGGGCAGCGA
>CAYNVP010000180.1:0-4469 GCA_964400665.1 uncultured Pirellulales bacterium
AAGAGATATGTTTTCGTAAAAGGCGACATCTGCGACGGCCGCCTGATTGAACGAATCATCGACGAATTCAAGGTTGACTCAATTGTGAACTTCGCCGCAGAAAGCCACGTTGACCGTTCTATCGCCGAGCCGAAAATTTTTATTGAGACCAACGTCGTCGGAACTCTTACGCTTCTGGAGGCGGCGAGAGATAAAAAGCTTAATCGGTTCGTCCAGATTTCCACCGACGAGGTCTATGGCGCTCTCGGCCCAGAAGGCAAATTCACGGAAATTACTCCGCTCAGTCCCAACTCGCCGTATTCAGCCAGCAAGGCCGCCGCCGACCTCCTCGTCCGCGCCTTCGGCCACACCTGGGGCGTCAAATACAACATAACCAGATGCTCAAACAATTATGGCCCTTATCAGTTTCCTGAAAAACTCATACCCCTGATGATTAACAACGCCCTCAATGACAAAGAACTGCCCGTCTATGGCGACGGCCTTCAGGTCCGCGACTGGCTCTATGTTTACGACCATTGCACCGCCGTCTGGAAGGTTTTAACGGAGGCCCCGCCTGGAGAAATCTACAATATCGGCGGCTGCAGCGAAAAAACCAATCTCTCGGTTGTCGAGCTTATTCTCGATCGCTTGGGCAAATCAAAATCGCTCATAAAACACGTTACCGACAGACCCGGCCACGACAGGCGTTATGCCATAGATGCTTCAAAGATAATCAATCAGCTCGGCTGGCAGCCCTCTGTCTCTTTCGAACAGGGTTTAAACAAGACCATCGATTGGTGCTTGGCCAACCGCAAATGGCTCGCCAACGTCGTCTCGGGTGAATACCAGAAATATTACGAATCGATGTACAAAAACAGATAATCGAAAAAGGGTGTCCAGGACGATGTCCCAGTTGGTAAGCAACAAGGCGACTATATGCATCGTAAATTACAAGACCCTCGACTTCACACGCCTTTGCCTGAGAAGCATCCGCAAATTCACAAACTATCCTTATGAAGTGATTGTCGTCGATAACGACTCGAAGGATGAATCCGTCGAGTATTTGCGCCGCTTAAAGTGGATTCGTCTCATCGAGCGCCCTCACGAGCCGGGAAAGTCCAGAGGAAGCTACGACCAAAGCGCCGCCCTTGATATGGGTTTGTCCTGCTGCAATACCGAATTCTATGTCGTAATGCATTCCGATACCTTCGTAAAAAAAGCCGGCTGGCTTACAGAGTTAATTGCCCGTTTCAATAACAACCCCAGAATCGCCTGCGTCGGCTCGGGCAAAATTGAGCCGACCCCGCAATGGCTTGTGCTTCTTAAAAAGCTCACTGACTTAAGGACGATGTGGCGAGCTCTTTTCAGCACTACCGCTCAGCGAGTAAAGTCACGTTATTACAACCGCACAATCTGCTGCCTGTATCGAACCGAGGTGCTGCGACGCGAAGGACTAACGTTTCTGATGGGCCGAGACGAAGGTCTTACCGCCGGACAGAAGCTTTACTTCGAGCTAAGCGACCGCGGCTACAAAACCATTGAATTGCCCCCTCCTGAAATGGGCCGCTATGTCACCCATCTTGCCCACGCTACCCAGGTCGTCAATCCCCGGGAATTCAAGCTTCGCCCCAGAACCCATCGCAAGTTCAATCGAGCTATTGACAAAATTATGTCCTCGGAAATAATCCAGCAGATACTGGCCGACGATTTGCTGGACCGTTAAATGGCGAAATATAACAGAAATCAATACCTTTATGGAATTAGGCTTCCAATATCGAATCCGAATCTATTTAAAAAATGACTTATGACCAGAGTTACAGAAAAAAAGATTACCGTTGCTCTATTCTTAGGCAAAAACGTGGGTGGAGTTACCTCCGTTAGCGAGCTTGTTTTGGGGCTGGACGAAAAACGCTTTGACGTAATGTTTATTTATTTAAGCGGATATGGCGACGAAGCAAACCGGAAGGAAATAAACGGACGAAAGGTGTTTTACCTGTCCGATAAGAGACATGTCAGGACGTTCAATTTATCAATCTTTTTGAAACTCGCAGGGGTCCTCAAAGAGCAAAAAATTGACATAATTCACTGCCAGACCCACAAAACGCTTCTTTACGGAACCTTGGCTGCGATGATAGCTCGAACGCCCGTGGTTTTGGCGCACGTGCACGGCTTGAATAGAAGCCGGGGATTGCGAAGAAAACTGACTAATCTGCTGTTGTTTAGAAGGGTAAATAAAATCATCCCCGTGGCCAACAAGGTCAAAGATGATGTGCTGAGAAGCAACTGGTTCCTGTCTGAAGATAAACTTTCGGTCTTGGAAAATTCCGTTGATTTTGAACGATTTGCGAATGTCTCGATTTCAAAACAACAGGCGAGAATTCTCCTCGGATTGCCTCCACATGCCTTTGTTTTCGGCTCGATAGGGCGTCTGGCTCCCACAAAAGGATTCTCCTTTTTGATAGAGGCGTTCGCAAAGTTAAAGCGGCAAATGCCTTCGGCTCAGCTTATATTCATAGGCGATGGCCCTTTGCGAAACGAGCTTGAACAGCAGGCCGCTAAAACGATATATGCCGATTCGATTTATTTTCTCGGCCACAGGAACAACGTGCCGGAACTTTTAAAAGCATTAGATGCTTTTGTTCTTTCATCTGTAGCTGAAGGTATGCCGAGAGCTGTTTTGGAAGGAATGGCTGCGGGAGTTCCTTGTATTGCTACGGATGTGGGAGGAATTTCGGAGATTATAAACAGTAAGGATGTGGGGGTACTGGTTCGACCAAAGGACTCGTCGGCCCTCGCTGAGGCAATGACTAATGTAGCCAATATGTCTGGGCCGCAGCTTATAAAACTTACCGAAAACGCAAAAGACAGGGTTCGACGGTTTTATTCTCACAATGTGATAAGGGAAAAGCTCGAAAATCTGTATAATGCGGAAATGAAAAAGGTTTTACAACATAACCTTTAGTGCGTGAGACAATTATGCCGAAGGTAAGCGTAATAATACCAACGTTCAACAGACAGAACATCATTGTGGAAACTGTGCAGAGCGTCCTGAGCCAGACCGAACGCGATTTGGAAGTGATTGTTGTTGACGACGGCTCTACGGACAATACACGTGCCGTCATCGAAAAACTGACAGACAGCAGAGTAAGTTATTTCTATAAGACCAACGCCGGCCCTGCAAGCGCTCGCAATTTCGGCCTGTCGAAGGCCAGTGGCCAATACGTGGCATTTCTGGACCACGATGATTTATGGCCCGAGAACTATCTCGAAGTTATGCTGTCGCACCTGGAAAACAACGCCGAGTTTGGAGCGGCTTATAGTCCAATTACGTTGGTCTTACCTGACGGCAAAAAGGCGAAATCATATAAGAGACCAAAGGGCAAAAGTGGCTGGATAACGCGGGATTTATTCAAAACGGGCTTCGTCTGGACATCAGCAGCATTAATTCGCAAATTGGCCCTGGAAAATGCCTGGTTCGATGAATCCCTCAAACAATCGTATGAGGACGGAGATTTCTTTCTACGGTTGTCAACTCGCACACAATTTTTGTTTGTTGGAAACGTAGAAGCAATCAAAACTGAACACGCATCAAATCTTTCTGCCCAAGTAGGAGTCCAGCCGACGAGAATTCTGGTTTTGGAAAGATTTTATTTTTACCTTGGAGGAGACAAGATTATTCCGGCTAAAATTGCAAGACGTAAAATCAGCCACGCCTGTCGAAAAGTGGCCGAAGCACGCCGTCGAAATAGCAATCGAACAGCGGCTATCACTTTATATAAATGCGCTATTAAGTATTGGCCTGTTGACTTGCGACTTTATCTGGGGCTCGGCCTGACTCTGCTCCTGAGCTAAAAAAAGGATAAGACGCCAAACTGGAAGATGCCACCGCCTTTGCCGACAGGAGGCATTTGTTTGTGAATCCAAAGGTTACTATCGTAACGCCATCGTATAACCAGGCCAAATTTCTGGAACATACAATCCTCTCTGTCTTAAACCAGGATTACCCTAATATTGAGTATATTATTATTGATGGGGGATCCACCGATGGCAGTGTGGATGTCATAAAGAAGTATCGAGATAAGCTGGCCTATTGGATTAGTGAGCCGGACAGAGGACAATGCGATGCAGTCAATAAAGGATTTAGTTGCGCCACAGGTGGAATTTTTAGTTGGTTGAATTCTGATGATCTATTAATGTCTTCAGCGGTGAAAATTGCTGTATATTACTTGATGAGTAAACCTTGGGTGGGTTTGGTGTATGGAGACCGCATAATTATTGACAAAAAAGGCAATGTCCTGTCTTTAGTTGAATTGCCTTCTTTCAAAGCTAAATATATGATACATAATTGGAGAATTCCTCAGGAGACCGTTTTTTTCCGCCGTAAGTATTGGTTTGAGGTGGGTGGCTTGGATAGGGAATTAGAGTATTATTTAGATTACGATCTGTGGTGTAGGATTAGTAAAGTTACGCAAATCTATCATATTCCGTTT
>CAYNVP010000181.1:0-4354 GCA_964400665.1 uncultured Pirellulales bacterium
AATCCCGAACTCTGCGAAGTCAAAGAAGTTCACAAAATCGTCTATATCAAATACAATTTCGGACCCGTGTTCCAGCCAGTTATCAGCGATTACATCCATATCGCCCAAACCAATAAAGCCGTCGCAGTCAAGGTCGTAAATGTTCTCTGCCATAAAGTTCTGGTCAGGATAGTCGGCCGGCATATCGATGTAACTCATCGAATTCGGCTCGAACGTATAGTATTTCTTTGTCGCAGTCACGGCCCCGGACCAGCCGTAATCCACCCAGACCTCATAGAATCCGTTGATATCGGTTGTGTCCTGAGTTCCGCCGTTGTTCGCGTTGACCACCACGCCTTCTATAGGCACGTTGCATTCGTTTTTAATCTGGCCGGATACCGCAAAAGTCAGCAGCCAGCCGATATAGTTCTGCTCGTTTTGGTCCTCAAGAACATTTTCGTATGTTATATTCGGTTCATCGAATGCATAGGCGTACTTGGTGGGCGTAACCGGCCCCGACCAGTTGTAGTCCACCACTGCTTCGTAGTAGCCGTTTGCATCGGTTATATCGCATCCTCCGCCGTATCTGCTTGTCCATTGCCCGCCGCCGTTCCCTGCACAAACATTAACGTCGTTTATCGGTGTCACTAAGTCCGGCTCAACAACATAACCCGAAATGATAAACGTCTCGAGCGTCGCCATATAATTCATATCGTTATAATTTTCTGTGACATTGCTGTATGTATTGCTGTCTGGCTCGAAGATGTACCCTTCCTTTTCCGGCGTGACAATGCCCGACCAGCCATAGCCCACTAACAATTCGTAATAACCATTGGCGTCAGCAACGGAATTGATGTCGTTATCATCGGCCTGTATCAGGACGCCTTCGACCGGCGTGTTGCCGTCAATTTCCACCACATACCCGGAAATCTCGAAGATAAGCTCCTTGAACGTCACATACACAGTATGGTCGGCTGTGACATTGCTCAGCGTATATGTGGCTCCGCCGCTCTGCACGCTGTTGCCGTCCAGGAACCATTCGTTGACCTCGTAGCCGAGGTTCGGCACGGCGTTGAAGTCCTGGCTGGTGCCGTAATCGACCATTACAGCGCCCGACGGCTCAATACTGCCGTTGGCATCAGTGGTCGCTGTTACCGTAAATTGAATCACTCCAAAATTCGCCTCAATGGAATAGTCGGCATCCATTGTGATTGTCGTGACCGCGGAATTCACGTCGGCGATTGTATTCGTATCCCCCGTCCAGTTGACAAAGTAATAGCTCGGCTCTAAAATTGCGTTGATATCGACTATCGTTCCATCACTGTATTGATGTGTCCCTTCGTTTGGTTCTGTATGGCCCCCTGATGTCGATGAGATGGTCAAAGTGCGCAGCGTCGGGGCGACAACCCCCGTCACTTTTACATCGTCGATACAAACTCCATAACCGTATTTTGCATTGCCAAGAAAGCCGATATAATAAGTGCTGCCGGGGTTGGGCAGCGAAATCGTCCGTTCAGTCCAGTCAGGTACGTCCGTTGTATAACTCGCCAACAGTGTCCAGCTTCCGCTGGCGCTGGTTTTGTAATAAACCTCAAGCGTATCTTGGTCACCAGACCAGTTCGCCTGCTTATGCCAGAATTCCAGAGTCGTACCGGTTGTGCCCGTTCCGAAATCGATTGCCGGTGTAATCAGGTAAGTTTCATGGTTGCCCCAACCGCTGTAAAAGAGCATAGCGTTATAAGTCCCGCCATGTGCGGAGCCGCCTAAGTAGTCGCCGATGTTCCTTGTCCACTCTACTCTGCGGGTCTTAAAAGATTTTGTCCAGCCCGCAGGTGCTCCGCTGACAAAGGCGGACTCAAAACCCTCCGTCAGAAATACGGCAGGCCCTGGTGCCGTTACGTTAACCGATACATTTGCCTGATTGGAATCTCCCCCATCCGGCGGAACGCCGCCGTCATTAGCTTTAAATTGAAAACTATCCGGGCCGATGTAGCCGGTAGTGGGTGTATAAATGACCTGATTGCCCCATCCGATTAAAGTATATGGAACCGAACCGATACTGCCTCCATTGGGGTCGCTCAAAGTCCCGTGGCTTGGCAGCGAGGCAATGATATAACTTAATGCCCCCGGGGGCTCTGGCAAGCCGTCGTCGGTTGCCTGCAATTCAATCATCACCGCGGTGTCCACTTGTGTCTGTACGTTGATGTTTTCCGCGACAGGAGCTTTTTCTCCCATTATGCTGTCGATGGCCTGTCCCAGATTAATACGAGGTTTCGTAATGGCCACCTTGCCGTCGGTTATATTGTCTCCGGTGGAGATTAGAATTGACCTGACCTCTGCCGGAGAAAGATAATTTCCGGCGTGCTCTTTGGCCGCGGATTGCAGGCACGCAACGGCGCCTGCCGCGTATGGACAAGCCGCCGATGTCCCCCCGAAATCACTGGAGTAATCGCCGGTTGAATATCCTTCTGAGCCGACGATGTCCGTTGTATATGCCTGGTTGGATGGCGCAAGTATGTCAAGAAATGACGCCGTGTTGGAATATGAGGTCACCATGTCTGCTGCTGTGCTGTCAATCGCATAATACCCCGTGTCACAGCCCGTTGTTGCATGTTTTGTTGCACAGGAATTTGCGTTGACACATGGTAAATAGCTTCCAAAAGCTGCATCGTAAACGGCCCCTACGGAGATAACGTTGCCGAGGCACGCAGGCCAGCTTATGGAATCGCAATACCCGTCGTTGCCCGATGATGCCAGTATTGTAATCCCCGCTGCGACGGCGTCATTGGCTGCCGTGGTGCCCGCCTGACCATTGCAGGCGCTGTAATAACGGTCGCCGCCGACGCTGTTGCTGATAACCAGTATCGGATACGAGGGATTGTCATCCTTATGGCTTATGCACCAGTCCCATGCTGCGATTAGGTAATCGGAGTAGATTAAGCCGCTGCTGTCTTCGATTTTTAAGGCGTATAGTTTCGAATTATATGCGACGCCGCCGATGTAGTCGCCGGTGGTCCCCGCGTCTCCGGCGGCTATGCCGCTGCAGCAGGTCCCGTGAGCTTCGTCCTGAGGCGCAGGGTCCGCGTCATTATCGCCGAAGTCGTAACCGCCGATTACCTTGCTGTTGGGAAAACCGCCCCCGCCGAGCTTCGGGTGACTATAATCAATGCCCGTGTCGCAGATGGCTATGGATACGCCTTGACCGTTATAGGTTGAGCGATAAACCGACCCGTTGATTAAAGGGATGCCTTGCGCCAGGTGAAGCTCAAGCAAATACACCGGCTCGACGGACTCCACAATTGGATTGTTCAAAAGCTTGGTTAATCCGTCAAGGGTAACCTCTGCGGAAAAGGCCGCTTGGTTCTCGAAACGACGCCTCAGATTGAATTCGCTGGCGGCAAGCACGCCTAAAACGCTCTCCTGGCGGGCTCGAACTTTGCTGTGAAGAACGCTCAAAGCTTCTCGCGAATTCCACTTCATGCCCCTTGATTTTTCCGGAGGTTCTGATAAATTCACAATTACTTTAACGCTCGGTTTGCCTTGTTCAAAAGGCGTCACAATATCTTCAGAATTAATAAGTTTATCTTGAGGTAAGTCAACAATCGTCAGGGCTTGTGCCGGCCTTCCCGGAATTGTCCACCAGCACAAAAAAACTATTAGCAGAAACCTGAATGCAGGATTAAAAACTCTGTCGTTTTTCTTGGCTAAGATAGCTCTACTGTTGCGGATTGTGATGCGACGCGAGGCATCCATTTTCTCGTCCTCTTGTTCTTTCAATCCCTTTGTTCGCGGAATAAATCCGCTCCTCTATTGCCACAGTAAAAATCTCCTTTTAGGGAGGGCGTAAATGACCTTTACCACCCCTCCCACGCAAATTATCCCTCTTTTTATCAGACCTCCTTTATATCACCCCAGCCCCTTTTTGTCAAGAAAAAATGGCTTTTTGATGTATCCCGTGCATAATCAGGAAATCTATAATGTCATTGCGAGCGCCCTGTCCTCCGTAGCGCCGGCGAAGGAGGAAGCGAAGCAATCTCCTTATAAATTTAGCCCCTCAATTTATTGAGGGGTTTCCCACGCGGGGTTTACCCCTGCACCCTATGTGGTGCAGGGTCATTGCGAGGCCCTTAGGGGCGTGGCAATCTCGAATTCGGTCTTCTGCCGAGGACCCATCCTCAACTCAAAACTTAAAACTAATCGGCCTTGCTCAGCTTGGCATTTTGGAAATGATTTCTTTCATTTCTGATGCGTTAAAGCCGCGCATCGTCTGTGTCTTCACATTCCCAAGCGACGCCAGCCCCACCAGCACACTGACTACCGTCTGGTCATCCGGTGCCTCCAGAATCATCACGACATCGTATCTTCCCATCGTCCA
>CAYNVP010000182.1:0-4350 GCA_964400665.1 uncultured Pirellulales bacterium
GAGCAGCTGACTCTTAATCAGCGGGTCACAGGTTCGATTCCTGTATCGCCCATTATCAATGGGGCAGTCGTCATACAAGAAGGCGAAGCGGGCAAGCTCTCACAAACTCCGGGCCGCGGTAATAATTCTCATCGCGTGCGTCTGCGGCTGGTTCGTGATGGAACTGGAGATTCTGGGAGTAAGAGCACTAACTCCGTATTTTGGCAGCGCCGTTTACGTCGTAACGGGCAGCGTAATCGGGGTCTTTCTGCTCAGTCTTTCGGCGGGATATATGCTCGGCGGGTGGCTCTCCAGAAAAGCAATTAGCGCACGGGCGCTGGGATTTAACCTGATGGTGGCGGGCGCGTGGCTGTGCGTTATACCTTTATTAATAGAGCCGGTCTGCGACTGGATGTTCAACATGGGCTTAGATGAGAAATGGGGCTCTCTTCTGGCGTCCCTTGTTCTTTTCGGTATGCCGACCGCCCTGCTTGGCACGGTTTCACCTATCGCGGCCCGCTGGCTGACCACACGGGCAAGCGATTCGGGTTTTAACGCCGGGCTGGTGCTTGCACTGTCCACAGCGGCCAGTTTCGCCGGCTGCATAGTAACCGCATTCTACCTTGTGCTTGTCTCCCTGAGATACACGCTCTACATCTCAGGCGCCACATTATTGATTCTTGGCACTGTGATTATCCTTAAAAAAGTAAAACAAATCCCTTCAAACCAAAGTAGCCCTTTAGAGAAAGGAATATAGCCGTTCGAAGCATTTAACAATGAAAGTCAGGGCTTGGAAGGTCATTTTGAATTTATTTGTTTTAGCTGCGACCTTTGGGCAACTATCGTTCGTCGGTAAGGCGGCCGCCCGCGAATTCGGCCGACTGATTCACCACAAGAATTCGCTTTATCACAGTATATTCGTTTATCAACAGGGGCCCGCCGTAACCCTCCAGTTCGGCAAACGGCCCGGCGAACCGATTCAAAGCCAGGTCAACCTGAGCAACTTACGGGAGCACATGCTCGAATACACAAAGCTTGCCTTCTGCGGACTGTTTTATGTACCGGAGCCGAAAAGGGTGCTCGTGCTGGGGCTGGGGGGCGGCGTGATTCCCAGAGAAATGCACTATTATTTTCCAACGGCCGATGTCAACGTGGTCGAAATAGACCCCGAGATTTCGCTGATAGCAACGCAGTTCTTTGACTTCCGCCAGGACAATAAGCTCAAGGTGAACATCGCCGACGGCAGAATGTTTATCAGGGAACAGCTCCGCCTGGACCCAATCCCGAAATATGACCTCGTCATCCTCGACGCGTTCAACGGCGACTATATCCCCTTCCACCTGATGACCAGAGAGTTTCTTGAGGAGGTAAAAGGCATTCTGGCTGATGATGGCGCAGTCGTTGCGAACGTGTTTTACACCAACCGGCTTTTTGATGCAGAGTTCAGGACCTTCCTTGCCGTCTTTGGACGCTGCCAGGCATTTTTCGGAGCCTATTCCACCAACGCTATGCTCGTAGCCCTCGGACACGCCGCCCCTACGCTTACTATCGACCAGGCCGTAAGCCGGGCAGAGATGTTGCAGCGCAGACACAGATTCGAGTTTAATATTCTGAAGGTTGCGCAGCGCCTGCAGCCCAACATACGCCCGGATTCGCGGGCAAAGGTGCTCACTGACGACCGAGCGCCCGTGAATTGGCTGCGCACACAGGAGAGAAGACAATCATCGCGGAGTCATTAATCTTTGTATGAATGCGTATGGTCCTGCGTCAAGCCCCTGCCCATCACAGCCAGCAGCAGTAGTTCAGCAGATATAATCAAAAACACCGGCCCCAGCAAAATACTACAGACAGCCGAGAATTCCTTGATGGGCCTGTCCCAGAGGTTCTTGCCGCAACAAAGACAAGCCGCCTCCATCATAAAATACGCCGCCGCCGCCGTCATGAGCCAAATTAGCACCCACGCTACAGCCATAATCCTGCCTCCCAATTAGGTCTCAGGTCCTCAGGCCTTTTTAAGGTGCGAACTGCTGACGTCCTGTTCAGCTCCGACGCCTTCATTATATCAAAAAAACCGTTAGTCAACTTAAAAAAAACAAAACTTTGCGAAATGATGCCGAATTGATTGAGAAAGCCGGATTGACGATTAAACAACTGCCGGCCAGCCCACATCAGGCCCCAAAAGCCCTTACAACTATTAAAGTTACCAGCAAAACAACAACTAATAATGCCGCCCTAAGTATCCGTGCCAGCCGGGTTTTCGGCTCAATAAGCCGCCAGACAAATCCCCATACCACTCCTATGAGGCAAATCCGCAGAACGAAAATTATCACGCCTCCAACCATATTAAAAATTCTACCCTATTTTAACGCCCCAAGTCAAGCAAAAACGACCTAAATTAACGAAAAGGGGCCTGCAAAGCACACCCCCTGCCAACTAACCCGCATATCAGTATTGAAAATCAGGTTTCAAGACCGCCTGATTTGGTAGTTCTCTACCCAGGCGGCCCCATAGAGCCGGACACAGGGATATGTTTACGGTCCATAAATATTAAAGACGCGATAAAGAATAAGCCGACAAAGACCGGCAGGACGTTTCAAAATATCACGGTTTTCAGTTTTAAGGAGAAACAGATGCAGTTTTTCAACGAAATTAAGAAGTGGCTTGCTGAAATTACAGAAATAGCGCTGCTGCTGATTGCCCTCGGTGTCGCAGTTGAGATTCTGTTCGGCAACACGGTACCGTTCTTTGGCGGGGTAGTTGCCAACATCACCCAACTGCTCACGATGCTCGGTGACAAAGGGCTAGTGGGGCTGGTCGCACTCGGGATTATTCTGTACCTGTTCAATCGAAAAAGAGCCCCTGCCTAAAGTCGCTCAATTATACGACCGACAGAAGGCAGACGTTCCGAGAATTTGTCCGCGCAGCCCATTTGACAGACCTTAATAATCGGGCTGCGCGGCCTTTTATTTCCCCTGTCCCAATGACGCTGGCCCACGTCGTTGTTCCGCATTTTCACTGCGGGCCGGTCCACAGATACAGCACCTGCGGAACGGCAAGCTCGTAAAGCAATTTCTTGTCTATCCGCGTCGTAGCTTTGGCCTTTGCTGCCAGAATATCGGATATCGAAAAGGGCCTGTGGTATTCTATCACCTGCGCTTTTTCAATTCCCGCCAGCGACTTGACCTTTTCTATTGCATCGTCGAGATAGCCGATGTCATCAATGAGTTTCTCCTCGAGTGCCTCGTCGGCCCAGTAGATAGAGCCATCTGCCAGACGATTAACATCCTCTTCAGTCAACTCTTTCCTGCCGTCAATAACAACCTCGACAAACCGCTTGTAGGCCGGGTCAATTATCCTTTGCTGCATATACTGTAACTGCTCCTCAGTGGGCATTTGAAATGAGCTGGGCCAGTCCTTCTTTTCGCCGGCCTTAACCACAATCGGCTGTATGCCCAATTTCTCCTCCAGAAGCTGCTCCAGAACAAGATAGCCCATAATCACACCGATGGAGCCGGTTAGGGTCGTCGGCTCAGCGATAATGGTATCGCAGGCAACCGACGTATAATAACCGCCCGAAGCCGCTACTCCCTGCATAAAGGCAACCACCGGCTTACCCTCTTCGCTGCGGTATTTCAATATCTCGTTGTAAATCCGGTCACTGCCCGACAGCGTCCCGCCCGGCGAATTGATGCGGACGATTATTCCTTTAACGTGTCTGTCTTCGCTGGCTGTTTTCAACTGCCAGTACACATTCTGGGCCTGCTGGTCGTCTATTATGCCGTCAATCGAGATTACGGCTATCCGGGCAGTCCGCGGGCCCTTTTTGATAACCTCTTCGGTGAATTTCCGCTCTTTACCCGCGGCAAATAGAACAACCACGCCGATAAGCACCAGGAAAAGCGCGAAGTTCGCCAGAACGGATAATGCCGTGATTATCCCCCACAATATTTTCCAGCCGCTCCCTTTTCTTCCCGCCCCGCCATCGGCCAAGGCCGACGGGCCGGCTCCAAGCGGCTGCGGGGGTTCATTTGAATTTGCGAAATCCATAAAAATCTCCTTTCCGATTATTTCCAGTTCATTCGTTAAAGTTGATTACCAACAGCTTAATCGCTACAATTATCAATCATCCGTAATCAATAATCAATAAGAAACCGGAAAGGATTGACCCGTGGCGGACAACAAGGGATTTACTCATCTTCATCTCCACAGCCAGTATTCGCTTTTAGATGGCGCCATAACCTTCGAAAAGCTCTTTCAGCGGTGCAAAGAACTGGGGATGGATTCCGTCGCCGTAACCGACCACGGTAATATGTTCGGCGCAGTCGAGTTCTATACCAAGGCGCTGGCCTCGCATATCAAGCCCATAATCGG
>CAYNVP010000183.1:0-4298 GCA_964400665.1 uncultured Pirellulales bacterium
ATACGATTGCGAGGAAAATCTTAGCCAACGACTGCATCGAGACCTGCGTCACAGGCAGCCAAACCGAGCCGCCAAGCCCGCATATAAAACCATACGAGCTGAAAATTGTGCACTGGCCGATACAGAAGCTCGACGATGAGGGGCTGGTCCGGCTGAGCAAAGAAAAAGATTTATTTCTTAACGCAATCGAGATGAAGACCATACGGGATTATTACCGCCGGATTGATAGAGAGCCGACAGACGTTGAGCTCGAATCAATCGCGCAGACCTGGAGCGAGCATTGTGTCCACAAGACGCTCAAAAGCGAAATCGATATGGACCTCGACGGCCGGCACGTTCACTTTAACAACCTGCTCAAAGAGACCGTTTTCAAGGCCACCAAAGAGCTGAACAAGCCCTGGTGCATAAGCGTCTTTGCCGACAACGCGGGCGTCATCGAATTCGACGAGAATAGTGCGATTTGCTTTAAGGTCGAGACACACAATCACCCGTCCGCGCTCGACCCCTACGGCGGCGCGGCGACAGGCATCGGCGGCGTCATACGCGACCCGATGGGCACGGGGATGGGCGCAAGACCCATCGCCAACACAGACATATTTTGTTTCGGCGACCCGAATATGAAGCTCGAAGACGTCCCCAAAGGCGTGCTGCACCCGAGACGCATTATGAAAGGCGTCGTCGCGGGCGTGCGGGACTACGGCAACCGAATGGGAATACCAACCGTCAACGGCGCAATCTACTTCGACGACAGATACTTAGCCAATCCGCTGGTCTATTGCGGCAATATAGGCATTATGGATAAAAACAAATGCTTCAAGCACCCACAGGCGGGCAACCTCATAATTGTCGTCGGCGGCAGGACGGGCAGAGACGGCATACACGGTGCGACGTTCTCATCGGGCGAGATGACACACGAGCACGAGACGATTTTCTCGCACGCCGTGCAAATCGGAAACGCCATCACCGAGAAAAAAATGTTAGACGTCCTCATCCAGGCAAATGAGCGAGGCCTGTATGAGGCAATCACCGACTGCGGTGCGGGCGGACTTTCAAGCGCTGTCGGCGAAATGGGACAAATCCTCGGCGCCGAGGTTGACCTCGAAAAAGTCCCGCTCAAATACGCGGGGCTTAACTACACCGAAATCTGGATAAGCGAGGCACAGGAGCGAATGGTCATCGCCGTAAAATCGGAGAACCTGGACGAGATAATGAAGCTCTTCGCCAACGAAAACGTCGAGGCCACCGTAATCGGCAGGTTTGCAAACGACAAAAAACTGCGCCTGCGATACAACGGGACACAGGTCGGCGAGCTTGATATGGAGTTTCTCCACAATGGCGTGCCGAAGTATTCTCGCAAAGCCGTATGGACATCACGAGGGACGAAGGACGAGGGACGAGAGACGAAGGACGAAAAGGGCAATTACAACGAAGAACTTCTTACAATCCTCGGCTCCAATAACATCGCGAGCAAGGAATGGGTCATTCGGCAGTATGACCACGAGGTGCAGGGGGCTTCCGTCGTAAAGCCGCTGACGGGCAAAAGCAATGACGGCCCCGGCGACGCGGCGGTAATCAGGCCCAAATACGACTCGGACCGCGGCGTTGCAATCAGTTGCGGTATGAACCCCTGCTATGGCGATATCGACCCCTACTGGATGGCGCTGGCGGGAATAGACGAGGCAATCAGAAATCTTATATGCGTCGGCGCAAGGGCCGAACGTATCGCGCTATTGGACAATTTCTGCTGGGGCGACTGCACAAGGCCCGAAACCCGCGGTTCATTAGTGCGGGCGGCACAGGCCTGCTACGACGGCGCAATCGCCTTCGATGCGCCGTTTATATCAGGCAAAGATTCGCTTAACAACGAATTCAGGCGAGATGATGGGACGCGAATCTCGATACCCTCGACTTTGCTGGTAAGCGCAATTTCCATAGTCGATGACGTCAGCAAGTGCGTGACGATGGACATCAAACGACCAGACAATCTGCTGTTCATAGTGGGCGAAACAAAAAATGAGCTTGCCGGCTCACACTATTCATCGCTCAAAAAAGACGAGCCACCGATATTGGGGCACGTACCAACAGTTGACCTGCAGATGGCACCAAAGATAGCGCGGAGAATCTCGGAGGCGATAGCCAAAGGGCTGGTCGTCAGCTGCCACGACTGTTCTGAAGGAGGGCTGGCGGTGGCTCTGGCCGAGATGGCGTTTGCGGGGGATTTGGGTATAGAGGCCGACCTGCGGGGGCTGCCGAAAAGCAAGGACTGTAAACGAATAGATACACAGTTATTCAGTGAGTCGAACTCGCGATATATCGTTGAGGTTGAGCCGGAAAAATACGACTTGTTCGCCAAACTGATGCTCAACAGTTACGACAATTTGGCGGTGCCCTTCGGACAAATCGGAAGGGTAAGCGGTTCCCAATTATTGGTCATAAAGGACCAGTATGGCAAAAAGATTGTCAACGCAGAAATAAATTCGCTAAAACAGGCCTGGCAAACGACGTTCGCCTGGTGAGTTTATCGAACCATCAACCGGCAAACCGGCGTCTATATTTTAGAATCACACATAGCTGCTACGTTAGACTCATGTCCTAAAAAACAGCTATTTTTTAATCCCCAGGACGAGTTTTCTGAAGCTCAAAACGGCCATATCGGCAGTTCTGTTATTATGGGGCCTGTAATCCCGATATTCACGGCATCGAGCCGAACAAAATACGCTGTTTTTCAGTATACACAGAGCCAATGCAGCTTATTTTGGGGCGTTTTTACCACCGGACGCTTTATAGTCCTGGTGCCAGGGAGGGCATTCAAAAGGTTAAGCAGCTTCCTCGTGAAGCCGATAATTTCAAACAGGATTTGGTCTTTTTGCTCGTTTTGGCGAAGGGGCTGTTGCGGGCATAAAAACAGAAGCGCCGAGCTGGTGACGGGCAGTTTGAACAGCGTCCAGCCGGGGCAGACGAAGGAGAATATGGGTCAGTCATAGTAATTGTGAGGATATGAAACGAGTATCGAGAATCAGGAAACGAAATGCACGAGGCAAAATAGCAGGTTTATTACTCGTGCTTAGCTTCAGCGCTGTCGGCTGCGGAGTAAAGTTCTGGGACCCGGGTCAAGTAGGCAGATTCCGCCCCGTGCCGGCCGTCAACGTCATACTTGATTCTCTGGGTGTGGCCGAAGAGACGCCCGCGGCGTGGGAAGCGGGAGAAGAGCCAAGGCCTGCCGATATCGTCGCTTACAAGACCGACTACGTGTTTGGCCCCGGCGACATCGTTCAGATAAGCATCTTTGAACTATTCAACCAGGGCATAATGTATTCAAGTCAGTTCGCAATCACAGAGACCGGTAAGTTATCGATTCCCGACATCGGTGTGGTTGAAGCAGCAGGTCTGACGGAATCGCAACTGGAGGAGGAGATAAAGCAGATACTTTCGCCCACCATCCTTAAAGAACCTTCAGTGAGCGTTTCATTGCTGCAGTCGCAAAGCCGATTGTTTGCGATATTAGGCAGCGGTGTTCCAAGACCAGGCAGATATGGGATACCCCGGTACGACTACCGGCTGGCCGATGCTCTTGCGACCGCAGGGGGTATAAGTCAGTTCAACATAAGCTACATATACGTGTCTCGACCGATTACCGGGGAAGAGATACCGGCTGAAACTGAGGCAGTACAGCCGGAAGAAGGTCCGGCAGCGGAGATAGAAAAACAAGCGCCAGTTAAAGAGCCGCGGGATGAGATGCTTGAGATAATTGCACCCCACGCCGTTTTGCTTCGCAAAAGCGAAGCAGCAGGGGCAAAACGCGGACACAAGAGAAGCAATGACCTGGTTGTTACCTCAGCCGAGATGGTTACGGATGAGGAGCTTGCTGAGCTTAACCGAATCGCCTCACCTGAAAACCTCTCGACACTCGATACTCGCCCCATCGATACTCGAAAAATCGAACCCCGGGAATCAGGACCCTTAACCCGTGGCCTGGCCCTTGTGCCTCGAGACACGAGTGACGAGTCACAAGCGATGAGCGACGAAAAAGGCCGGATAGAGTGGATATTCGAGGATGGCAGGTGGGTCCCGGTACGGATAGGCCAGCCCGCGCCTCCTCCGCCTGCCGAGAAAGGCAAAATCGAGGCCCAACGCGCCCCTGCCGTCGAGCCACGAGAGCCGAGCGAGGAGGAACGAGCCATTGGCTGGGGGGAAATCGGCCCAGCAGGCACACAGAGACGGGTGATAAGGATACCTGCAGACCGGCTTCTCAGTGGCGAACCACGCTATAACATCGTGATTCGGCCGGGAGATAACAT
>CAYNVP010000184.1:0-4232 GCA_964400665.1 uncultured Pirellulales bacterium
ATACCCTCGATATTACCGTAAGCGTCTCGGATGATTCGTCCGTAGCCGGTCGGGTCCTCCAGGACGGCTGTGGCAAGTGTGGCGGCGGCGTTTTCGGTCTCGTGTTTTTCCATAAGTATCCTGAGCGTCTCGGCGCGAATCAGCGGGCCGTCGCCGCAAAGAACAAGCGTTTGTCCCGAAAAATCCTTCAAGTGGTCTTTGCAGCACAAACAAGCGTGGGCGGTGCCTTTCTGCTCCGGCTGGGTCACCCAGACCAAATCACTGTCATCATTGAACTGCTCTTTGACGTGCTCGGAGCCGAAGCCGACTACAACATATATCTTCTCGACTCGGACCTCCCGGCAGGCATCGACGACATACTCAAGCATAGGTCTTCCACAGACCTCGTGGAGGACCTTCGCAAGCTTGGTGTTCATACGCTTGCTCACGCCGGCAGCCAGAATTATCGCAACCCGTTGCACGACAACTCAAACCTTAAAATTTCAAACCTAAAACCAAATCTCTAAACTAAAAACTTTTACGCTTTAGTTTTGCACTTTGAAATTTACGCTTTTCGTCCTTATCTACCCGGCCAGGACTCGAACCTGGAATGGGAGGACCAAAACCTCCTGTGTTACCAATTACACCACCGGGTATTTTCGTCCTTCGTTTCTCGTATTGCGTACTGCGTAACGCACGGTGCATCACTCGCTACGCACAACAAAGTTGTCACGGAGGCCATTCCATCACAGGCCCGACTGGGCTTCCGTCGGAGGCCTGAATCAACCATGCCGTGATGCTGTTGACCCAGCTTGCCCCTTGCGACGGAGCTATAGCTCGCGTCAATATACCCCTTGGGCCTTAGCCCGACAAGTAATTTTTATAAAAATTCAGGCATTACGGCCCCTCGACCTGGTTCAAGCTCGCTCACCACGGGTTGCTCGGGGCAGGCTGGTTGGCCTCCGCGTCTCGCCCCTGAGGGGCAGCGGGGTCGGTGGGCTTGCCCGCCTCGGCTCTCGCCGAAGGCGAGGCCGGGTCTGAGTCGCGTTTAATCATCTGGAAGGTTATTACGGTATGCGAACGGGCAGGCGCCGGGGCGGGCGGAGGCCGGCGCATGGCGCCCTGTGGTAAAAAAGTGATTTTCTCAACTACGTCATAAGTCAGGGTGCTATTGATAATTCGCCCCGACAATTGCTCTATTTCGATTTGGCCGGCTCCCTGACCTGAAATCTTGCGTTCGGCCTTCATTCCCTCGATAAAAATCAGGGCGGCATTCGCATCGGATCCGACAATAAGATTTACGTCCACAACTGCAATTCTGTCGCGGCGTTCCTTGAACCGGTAAATCCACTCCAATGAAAGCCTGTCTTCATCTGTCCATTGTCCGCGTCTCCAGGTATCTCCTATATTGACCGGGCCAGCATTGACGTCGGGAAAGACCGCAAGCTGGCCCTCCAGTAAACGTTTAATCCTGCCCTCGGTAAATTGCTGCTCGATTGCTTCAATAAACTGGCCTCTCATTGAGCCCGTAGCGCCTTGCTGATACAAGACAGCAGCGGGGGGAACTTTGCTCTTTGCGTTACCCACGACGGCAGCCAGACCATTGATATTCGTTATTCGCCCCTGCGGGGTAATTCTCAAGTAGAATCCCTCATCAATGGCAGTAACCCACGGCAGAACCTGAGGCGGCACCGCGGCATTTCTGCCCGGCCTTTGCAAAGGACTTTGAGTGGCGGTAGTCCCGCCAATGGGCGAGGTGTCGCCGAAGGCGGTTCGAGATTGGCTTTCATCCGAGTCGTAATCGATATCCTTATCCCTTCCCCTGACTTTCAAAGCTACCTGTCTGTAGGTATATTTAGCCCAGGCACAGCCATCCAGCTCGACCTGTTCAACGTCCAAATCGCATCTAAGCCGTACTGTCTGTTCGGTTGACTCCTCGTCTGCATCTACGTAGCGGACCGTTTTTCTCTCGTTGACCGACACCAAGGAAAATTTGTCGCCCGGCTGAAACCTGAACCGTAACTCGTGACTTGGGACCCGTGGCTCGTTGCAATCGAGCGACGAGGCACGAGCGACGAACGACGAAACGAGTCCCGCACTAATTGCGAGTAATAAGAAATATGACCCGAAAAAGCAGTTTGATCTGTTGTCAGAGGACAATTGGTGCGGGACAACCGATAGACGAAAAACGCAACCAGTATATCGATTCATATAGCTCCTAATTGTCCGCAGGCGGCGTTTATTGTCCAGCCGAACCTTTGCCGGGCAGTCGTCTCTAATCCAGCTTCCTTCAACACCGCTGCAAACCTCTCTATCACCTCTTTGCCACTGGGGTTAAAACTACAGCCGGGATGTTGATTATACTCTATCAGATTCACGTTGCACAGGACCCCTCTTAATAGTTTAACTAACATACGCGCGTGCATCGCCGTGTCGTTGATGCCCTTTATCATACAATACTCGATTGTTACGCGATTGTGCGTCTTTCTCTGATACACCCTCACTGCCCCAAAGAGTTGGTCCAGCGGATACTTTTTTGCAATCGGCATAAGCCGGCGACGGATTGCGTCAGTGGGAGCGTTGAGCGATATAGCTAATCGCGGCTGTATATCTTCGTCGGCGAGTCGCTCTATCGCATCCGGCAGGCCGCATGTGCTGATTGTGATGCGGCGAATACCGATGTTTTTGCCCCCGCTGCTTCGTTTTTGCGAAGCAAAACGGCGGGGGTGATTGAGTATGCGAACTGCTGCAAGTACGGCGTCATAGTTGGCCAAGGGTTCGCCCATACCCATAAAAACGACGTTGGTGATATGAGTGTCTCCTTCGACGATATTTACCTGGTCAACAATCTCAGCCGGTGTGAGGTTTCGGCTCAATCCCAGCCGACCGGTGGCACAGAAAACGCAATTCATCCCGCAACCCGCCTGCGTCGAAACGCAAAGCGTCCGCCTGTCGTCGTCGAACAGCAAAACCGACTCTATTTTATTACTGTCCGGCAGGCCAAAAACATATTTGACAGTCCCGTCGGGGTCCGTAAGTTTATCGATGACCTCCAGCTTCGAGATATAGTAACCCTTACTCGTCAGCCGACCACGAAAAGATTTGCTCAAAGAGGTAATCTCGGAAATGCTTGGGACGCCTCGCATGTGGATAAAGCTGAAAATGTAGCCCGCCAGATACTTCTTCTCGCCCAGCCCGGCTATCAGCCGTTCAAGCTCCGCCAACGTCTTCGATTTAAGGTCCTTTTCCACAAAGGGTATTCTACCATACGTAAGACGTGACGTGAAATTGCGGCTGAAATAGCTGTTGTTCTACTCCTCTTCCTTATCGACCGCTGCGTATCCCTGCTGTCCTTCGTTGACATAACAGCGTTCAGAACCCTGAACAATTTCCGCTGTCAGCTGTCCGCTATCCGCTGTCCGTTGTTCGCTCATCTCGTCTCGCAACTGCTCCCAGTCCTCGACGTCCATCATCACCTCTCGCGCCTGGCTGCCCTTGTACTCGCCCAGCACCCCAAGGGCCGCCATTTGCTCTATCATTCGCGATGCGCGGGCGTAGCCGACGCTTAGCCGACGCTGCAATAGCGACACGCTGCCTCGCTTGCTCTCCAGGACAATCCGCACGGCGTCGTCGAACAGCTCGTCATCTATCATTTCCGAAGTGTCGGGCTGTCCTAATTGCGCAAGCTCGGGTTGGAACTGCGGTGGGCTGTCCTTGAGGTGTTTGACGATTCGCTTTACCTCTTCTTCGCTGACAAAGGTGCCCTGCGCACGCACCAGGTCACTGGTGCCCGGCTTCAAAAAGAGCATATCGCCCTGGCCGAGAAGTGTCTCGGCGCCGTTCTGGTCCAGGATAATGCGGCTGTCCATCCGGGCGGCCACGCGAAAGCCGATGCGCGTGGGCATATTGGCCTTTATCAGGCCGGTTACAACCGTTGCCTGCGGCCGCTGGGTCGCAAGGACGATGTGGATGCCGACCGCCCGGCTCTTCTGCGCCAGCCGCACAATGTGCGCCTCTATTTCCTTCGCCGCGGTCATCATCAAATCCGCCAGCTCATCGATGACAATCACGACGTAGGGCATCTTCTTGGGAATCTTGGCCTCCTCGCCCGGACTGGTCGGCTGAAACCGCCTTATAATTTCCTCGGTGCCCAGCGCATTGTATTCGCCGATATTCTTCACCCTGGCCTCTGCCAACAAGGCGTATCTCTCGTCCATCTTGATGGTGGCCCATTCGAGAATCTGCACGGCCCG
>CAYNVP010000185.1:0-1721 GCA_964400665.1 uncultured Pirellulales bacterium
GATTGCCGCGTCGTCCCGATAAATCGGGACTCCTCGCAATGACAAAGACAAACGATATGGAATCATGGCGAACATGCAGGTTCGCCCCTACGGGATTCACGCGTTCCCGGTAAATCGGGAGGACTTCGCCGAGGCAGGCCCGTCTTCGCCGAGGTAAACAAATCTACAATTTGACGGCGATATTGCGCTCATTGTAACATACTATCTCGTATCGCTCGCCTGAATACTCCGCGGACGAATGAATAATGACTTGCTTATTGTTGGCCCGCTCTATCTGTGCTATTGCCGCCCTTTTTGTGTTCTGCAGATAATCCGCCACTTCATAGGAAACGAACAACTCCACTCTCTTGATTTGCTCCTTTGAGGCGGCCAGATTTAACAGCCGAATAAGCTCTATTGCGCTCGATTCGTGGCTCTTGATGTACCCGCTTCCCCCGCAGTTCGGACAGGCCAGATAAGTGCTCGACTGCAAACTCGGCCTCATCCTCTGCCGCGTCATTTCCACCACCCCGAAGCTGCTTATCCGCAGAATCCTCGACCTCGCACGGTCGCTCTTCATCGCCGTTCTGAAGGTCTTTTCGACCTCGCGTCTGTGCTTGTCGCTGCGCATATCGATGAAATCGCATATTATCAGCCCGCCCAAATCGCGCAGCCGAAGCTGCCTCGCTATCTCTCTTGCCGCATCCATATTCGTCTTGAAAGCCGTCTGCTCCGCGTCCTGATGTTTGCGGAAACGCCCGCTGTTGACGTCTATTGCAACCAGCGCCTCGGTCTGCTCTATCACAACCGAGCCGCCCGCCTTCAGCGGGACCGTCCGCGAGTGAACCTTCGCAATTTCCTGCTCTATCGCGTATTTGTGAAACAACGGCTCTTTGCCGTCATAATACGTAACACGCTGTTTCAGCCGCGGCGACGCTATCGACAGAAAGTCCCTTATCCGACGGACCATTTGCTCCGAGTCGCACACTATCCTGCTTATATCGCTGTTGACGATGTCGCGCAAGGTCCTGATGACAAGGTCCGATTCCTGATACAGCTCCGTCGGTGTCTTCGAGCCGGCTATCCTTTTCTCAATTGTGCTCCACAAGCGCTTTAGATACCTCATATCGTTTTGAATGTCGCGTTTCGAGCTTCTCTGTGCGGCCGTGCGAATAATAAAACCCACCCCTTTAGGCGGTTTACTCTGCTCGAATATCTTCCGCAATCTCGCCCGCTCCTGTTCATCCTCAATCTTGTGCGACACGCCGGATTTCTCCATCCACGGCATCATAACCAGGTACTTTCCCGGCAATGCAAGATACGTGCTAAGCGTCGGCCCCTTCGTATTTATCCCTTCCTTGGTAACCTGGACCACCACATCATCGCCCTTGTGCAGGCACGCCTGAATCGGCCTGCGCTCCCCAAGAGACCGACGCTTACCTATCACCTCCATCCCCATCGCCGACTTGCCCGCAAAATAACGCGGATGAAGGTCGCTTATATGCAGGAAACCATTCTTTCCCACCCCGAAATCCACAAAAACTGCCTGTATCGCCGGCTCAACGTTTACCACCCTGCCCTTGTATATGTTGCCCACGCACCTCGTCGAGCTGGCACGCTCCACGTACAGCTCCTCAAGCGACCCCTCTTCAACAACCGCCACCCGGCACTCTTCGCTTTCCGCCACGTTTATAAGCATTTCTCTTGACATCGTTTATCCATCCCGACTAATTTGTAACAGT
>CAYNVP010000185.1:1731-4183 GCA_964400665.1 uncultured Pirellulales bacterium
CTCAAACTATGGTATTAAGAACAATCGGCCTTAATGCCTTCCCATTGAACGCTCATTCGCCTGACCGGCCCGGCCAAATCCTCAACTCCCAACTGCAATAAACTCAAAATCTCATCCACCCGTATCGTGCCCGAGGGACTGACTCTGCAATCGACAATGATACCTTCCGCTTCTACGTTAATTGATTCCAAAAACGGTCTCACGTCAACAGACTTAATCCTCAAACCCTTACCGCCTCGCCGCTCTATCACTATCTTGTCGCCCGCAAGAAGCCCTTTAATCCGTTCCTTCATACTCTCATCTGCAAGCTCCGGCTTCACTTCTATCAGGTACCTCACCGAAGTCGGCTCAGGAACGTTTTTCGACCGGCTGATTTCTGCCGAAACAATCTTTATACCCGCCGGTACTTCATTCTTAAGCGCCTCCGCGTCAAATCCCGCCCCTTCCCCCTCAAGCCGCAGACACAACATCTCGTCATCCGATTCAACGCCGACGCTTCTCGGCAATACCAGCGACATCCGCTGGTGCGGATTAAAACCCTGACTATACGCCACCTTCACCCCCGCCCTCACACAGGCACGCTGAAATACACGCATCGTCTCCGCGTGCGACAAATACCGCAAATTTCCCCCTACCCTGAATCGAATCACTGCTAACATTTGACTCCAGATTAGCCGCTGCCAAGTTCGTTCACTCTGCCTGTACCTCCCTCAAAACGCCTCGGGAAGTATTTTTCTCGCCGCGTCACGCAGAAAGCCGGAAATCTGCCTCTCCGAATTCATTCCCAGCACCTTCCTCGCAACCTTGTTGCACTCCTCAACCGTCACCGACCTGATAATCTGCTTTATCTCCGGTATCATAGGTGACGCAATCGAAAGCTTCCGCACGCCGAGTCCCAGCAGAAGCATCACCGACTCCGGCTCCGACGCCATCTCTCCGCAGACATTCACGTCCACCTGCGCCTTATGAGCATCCTGAATCACCGTCCGGATAAGCCGAAGCACCGCCGGGTCAACCGCCGAATACAATGTCGAGACAAGCTCATTGCCCCTGTCAACCGCCAGCGTGTACTGCGTCAAATCATTCGTGCCTATGCTGAAAAATTTCACGTCCCTCGCCAGCATCGACGCCGTCAATGCCGCCGCCGGCGTCTCAATCATAATCCCCACCTCGATGTCCCGATTATACCCTATCTCCTCCTCGTCCAGGTCCTCCATCACGTCCCCGAGTATCATCTTCGCCTGCATCAGCTCCTGAAGGTTCGTTATAAGCGGAAACATTATCTTGACCTGTCCCAGAACCGACGCCCGCAAAATCGCCCTAAGCTGCGTCTTGAACATCGTAAGGTTCTGCAGACAAAACCGTATCGAACGCAAACCAAGAAAAGGATTGGGCTCACGCACGTATCGCCTGCTCTGCGTATACTTGTCGGCCCCGAGGTCCACCGTCCTTATTATAACGGGCCTGGTCTTGAAAACCTCGACCGTCCGAGCGTATGCCTCATAATGTTCCTGCTCCGTCGGCTCAGTGTCCCGGTTAAGAAACAAAAATTCCGTCCGGTAAAGCCCTATCCCCTCCCCGCCTTTCTGCAGTACAATCTCCGCCTCATCCGGGAACTCGATATTGCCGTACAAAGCAACACGAACTCCGTCCCGCGTTACCGCGGGTTTTTCCCTTATCGTGTCAAGCCGATGCCCCAGCTCCGTAAACTCAACCGCGTACTCAAGATACTGCTGAATCGTCGCATCATCAGGATTTATTATCACTATCCCGCGGTTGCCGTCGACAATCACAGTGTCCCCTGCCGTTATGCTCTCGGTGATGTCCTCCAGCGCCACTACCGCAGGTATCCCAAGAGACCTGGCCACTATCGCCGTATGGCTCGTCCTGCCGCCCGCGCCGGTCGCTATCCCCTTGACGTACTCCTTATTGAAACCAGCCGTCTCCGTGGGGCTTAACTCCCTGGCGACAATCACCGCTTCTTCGGTTAACTGCTCTATATCATGTCTCTTTCCACCAAGCAGTTGCCTCAACAGTCGCCGCTCAATATCGTATATGTCCGCCGAACGCTCCCGCATATATGGGTCTTTTAACTTCGCAAAGTGCGCCGCAATATCACGCAATGTCTTCGAAACCGCAAACTCGGCCGTAACCGACTCGTCGTGAACCAAATCGGTTATCTGTTTGCGAAGACTCCTGTCACGAAGAAAACTTAAATGAACCGCGAAAATATCGCGTATCTTACTGCCCTCAATCTCCTTCTGCTCCCCCTGAAAACCCGTGAGCTCCTCTATCGCGTCCCTGAAGGCATTGCGCACACGCTGCGTCTCCGTCAATCGCTGCGACGGCCCTATCGAACGCCGCGGAATTCGATAGTCCTCTGCGTCTATAACCAGACACTTGCTTATCGATATCCCCGGCGAAACTGCTACGCCTTTTTTTATCTCCATCG
>CAYNVP010000186.1:0-4122 GCA_964400665.1 uncultured Pirellulales bacterium
GTAATCCTCCGTAGTGTCAATATCCTGCGTGACATCATCAATCTGCTCGAAGAAACCATTTGTATTTGTTGGCCATCGATAATCAACCCCTCCATACGGGTCTATGGTGGCCATATAAAAGTACAATCCCCAAAGTTTGCCATACACATATTTTTTTCGTGGTTTTGAGACAAGCAACCTGCTTATTCTCCAGAACTGGCTTCGTTTAAATCCCAATCTCCTGAGTGCCCATGGCGGCTTTGGGGGATAGCTTACGATACAAAGAGTTTTGAGGTAATAAGGGTTATTTGTTAAAGCTACCTTTAAGGAAGAGAGGAGCAAGAATAAATCCCCCTTTTCTCTGAAATTAGAGAGAGAAGAATTTACCTGTAGGCCCCTTTGTACCTTCTCTTTCATTGAAATGTCAAATGAGAAAGCATATACTTCCGGTCTTTTGATTTTTCTGAGTGCTGTTTCACTGCCGTGATCAATTCCAAAGAATTTTGCTTTATCCTTGCAGTTTAATACTCTTTCGAGACCCCCTTGGCTGAAAAAAACGTCCCCAAGCAACACTGTTGTCCTGTCCCCCCATTTTGCTTGAGAAGACAAAATGGTATCTGACAAGTATGTGTAATTTTCAGGTCTAATTATTTTAGCGTTCCTAACAGAGTCGATGATTTTAGTGTCATGTGTAATAACAAAGACGTCATCGACACCAGAACAGTTGAGCATTTCGATAGTTCTGCCAAGGACAGTTTTTCCTGATGAGTATAGTGGTGCTAATTGTTTAACTGTATTAAGATAGTTTCCCCATCGATAACTTTGGCCAGCTGCGGGTATAATTGCAATATTTCTCATAAGCTCATGTTATTTAACATTATTTAGTTAAATTTAACCCATGACTTCAAAATTAAGTTTTCTGATTTGAACTATAATAATCAAATTCTCCTTTAATTGCAATCGCTAAAGTTTGAAAGACCTTGCGTCTGTAAAAAAGCGCAAATAATTCTTACAACTGTACTACAACCCAAACTCCAAATAGTGTGCAAAGTCGCAAAAATTGCAAATTCATGATATTTGTAATAGCAGAAGCATAAAAAAACTCTTAGAAAATGCAAACATTTTCTATATTCGCTTTTCAGCGGTGAGTAAATGCCCAGAGGACAAATCCTACAGAAAGGGTCAGGGCACCGGCGAGGTGAAAAAAGATGGTGGTTGCGCAGGCGCGGTGCTGGGAGCGGCCGGGGGTGGAAAGGTCGCGTGCATTTGCAAAACAGATTGCTGCGATACCGACGGGCAGGCCAAAAAGGAAATAGAGCAGCGCGGGCCAGAGCATTGTTCGATTGAGAAATGCACCGGCAGCGGCGATACAGAAGGTGCTGACTACGGTGATTCTGTAAATCCAAACGCAGGGCTGGATACCAAAGAGGACGACTAAGGTTATTTTATTTACGAAGGCGTCGGCGGCGAGGTCGGGGAATTCGTTTATAAAAATCACAAGAAAAATCAAAATACCCATGATGCAGGCGGCCGGCAGAGCAACGAGGTCGATAGTTCCCGTTTGGAGATAGTACGAGCCGTAGACGGGCAGTATGCCGAATAAAAAGGCGATGACGAATTCGCCTATGCCTCGATAGCCGAGTTTGACAGGAGGGGCGGCGTAGAAAAAGCCGCCCAAAAGGCCCGCAAGGCCGAGGATAAGGATAAACGCGCTTTGCGTAATCAGCAAAATTATGACACCGAGCATTGCACCGATGGTCAGGCAGAATAGTGACGCGAGCAGAGTTGCTTTCGGGGAGAGTATGCCTTGCTGGATGAACCGTCTGCCTCCTGAAAATGGTGTGACGTTTTTATTGGCCCAGTCGTTGCCGGACAAGTGGTCGAAATAATCGTTGGCTATATTGGCTCCTGAGTGAAGGGCCATTGTCGCAAACAAGGCCAGCAGAAACAAAGGCCAGTTGAACGTGCCCGCGATAGCAAAGCCGAGGGTTGAGCCGACAAGCACCGGTGCCACGCTGGCCGTGAGGAACTTCGGTCTTGAGGCGAGAAAGAGAATCAGCAGTTTGTGATGTGGTCGGTCAGGTTTCATAATTCAAGAGCGATTTTGCGCGGCGGAGGGTTTGGTCGCTTTTTTCGTCAGGGGTAATGTCGAGCCAGTGGACGTTTTTGAAGGTTTTGAACCAGGTACGCTGTTGCTTGGCGAGCTTGCGGGTGTTTTTCTTTATAAGTTCTATCGCATCATCGAGCGACGTTTTGCCGGACAAGTGGTCAATGATTTCCGCGTAGCCGATGGCGCAGCGGGCCTGGTCGCTGAGGGGTTTTGGTTCGGCGAGCAATCCTTTGACCTCATCGACTAAGCCGGCGTCAATCATCTTTTTGACTCTCGCGTTGATGCGTTTGTTTTCTTCGGTCTTTTCTCTTCGTATACCCACAATCGTCCAGTCGTTTGCATAATCGGCGTTCCATTGCTGCTGGAATCGGGATATGGGTTGGCCCGTGAGTTTATAGACCTCCAGCGCGCGGATGATGCGTCTGTCGTCGTTGGAGCTGATTTTACTTGCGGTGTCGGGGTCGATTTTATGCAGTTGTTCATAAAGCGACTGCAGACCTTCGGCTTCGGCCTGTGCTTTCAGTTTGGCCCGGATTTGCTCATCGGCGCCGGGGCCTTCGAAGAGGCCATAAAGCAGTGATTTGATGTAGAGGGCGGTGCCGCCCACGGCAACGACGGGTTTATTGCGGTTTTTTATATCATTGATAGCGGCGTTGGCCAGTTCGAGGAATCGTGCGACGCTGAACGAATCGCTTGGTTCGACGACATCAATGAGGTGATAAGGAATCTGGTCGCGTATATCCTTTGGCGGTTTTGCGGTGCCGATATCCATCCTGCGATAGACCTTCATAGAGTCGATGGAGATGATTTCGGAATCAAGCGATTTTGCGAGGTCGAAGGCGAGCCGGCCTTTGCCGGATGCCGTGACGCCGAGAATCAGGACACGCTGGTTTTTCATAATTTCCTTTAGACGATGGAGTTTCGCAGCACGGGCTGGATGCCCGTGCCACATCGCTGTATAATACGGTTTTGAACGGCTGGATGCAATTATAAGGCAGGCCCGCCTTTTGGCGAGGTCCCGCCGAAGGCGGATTTTATGGCATTAGGTAATGGCGCGGATGGCGGATTTACGGCTGAACTTGAGAAGAAGGTTCGGCTGGTTAATGAGATACTCGGTAAAGTGCTGTCAAAGACCGGCTGGATTGCGTGTGAGCTTAGTGAGCCGATGCAATATGTGCTCGAAAGTCCGGGCAAACGCATCCGCTCCTGTGTAGTTTTGTGGTGCTGCGAACTTATCGCAGGTAAAGTCAATCACAACGCGGAAGTGTCGGCGGCGGCAATTGAAATGGTGCATACGTATTCGCTGGTCCACGACGATTTGCCCGCGATGGATGATGACGATTACCGGCGTGGCCGTCTGACCTGTCATAAAAAATTCAATGAGGCGACGGCGATATTAGTTGGTGACGCATTACTGACTCTGGCGTTTGAGTTGCTGGCTGAAGAGATTGATAAGCCGGGGACGGCTGTTCGGCTTATAGTAGAGCTTTCCGAGGCGGCGGGGCCTGCCGGTATGGTAGCGGGGCAAATGACTGATTTGAAAGCGGAGTGGCACGGGCTTCCAGCCCGTGAAGGCACGGCCAGGATGGCCGTGCCACGAGAGATGCTTGACAGGATTCACACCAACAAGACTGCCAAGATGTTTCGGTGTGCGGCAGTGATGGGAGGGATTTGCGGCGGGGCGAACGAGCATCAATTGAATTATCTGCGTGAATATGGGCTTAAGACGGGGCTGGGTTTTCAGATAGCAGATGACATACTGGACGTGTGCGGCACGAGCGAGGAGCTGGGCAAGACCAGCGGCAAGGATGTCAGGCAGGGGAAGGCGACATATCCTGCGGTGGTGGGGCTGGGAAAATCGAGACAATTGGCCGAGAAGCTCGCTGAAGAGGCGGTCGCAGCACTGGAGCCATTTGGCGAAAGGGCCAATATGCTTTGCCGGCTGGCAGGAGCGCTTTTGAACCGGACGAGATAGAAATATTGATAATCGACGATTGAGGATTAAAAGCAGTTAGCGTCTTCAAATCATCAAT
>CAYNVP010000187.1:0-4115 GCA_964400665.1 uncultured Pirellulales bacterium
CGCCTCAATCGCGATTTTGAGCTTGTCGATTACCCTTCGCTGGCCGACGCATTCGCGAAGCTGTCTGGGCCTGAGAGAGACGTTGAAATTCTCCTCCGCCTCATTCCTCGACTCACTGGTTATAACTCTGTCTATCGCCATAAATTTTGTCTTGTGTCTTGGGTCTGACTATACCTCTATGCCTTGTTTTACTCTGTATGCTAACGGCACAAGCTCTTCGGCCGACTTTACATCAGGGTGCTTCCTGCATGCAAGCTCAATCAGCTCAATCGCATCGTTTCTCTTCTCGCCCCACGCGATTAGAATCTCTAATGTCTCCGCCTGGTATGGCTTAAACGCCGCCTTCGCCGCCGCCTGTTCGATGCCCACCGCAAAGCTTCCCAGTTTGCCCTTGAGTTCCGCGATAATCTGCTGGGCGGTTCTTTTGCCGATGCCGTCTAATGCAGTCAGCATCTTGTCGTCGCCGGCCTCAATCGCCGAGGCGATATTGGCTATGGGCATACTCAGCGAACGCAGCGCCTTTCGTATCCCTATTCCTTTAACGCTTGTGAACTTCGAGAAGAATTCTCTCTCGCCGTCGCTTAAAAAGCCGACTATTCTGGGGACGAGATTTCCTCCTCCCAAAGACCCTTCGTAGTATTCCATCGTGCAAAATATCACGTCCGAGCCGATTCTGCCTGCCAGCGCGCTTACACAATAACCGGCCAGCATAACCTCATAACTGACTGAGCCGACCTGCACCAATGCGCTTTCGGTATCGAGCTTTACCAGTTTTCCTTCGAGTCGTGCTATCATAAATTTTTAAACCAGGGCAATACTTTTTTGCGAATTTGCGCAGCACAAAGCAACCGCCACCGCGTCCGCCACGTCGTTTGGCTGAGGCACAGCCGACAGCGACAAAAGCGTCTTGATTGTCTTTTGAATCTGCTCCTTCGAGGCGTGCCCGCTTCCCGTGATGCATTTTTTTATCCGCGTTGCGCCAAAGCTTTTAACCTCGATACCCGCCGCTGCGCATCTTTGCAATATAACTCCACGGGCGTGCCCCATCAATATCGCCGTCCTCGGATGCGCGTAATGCGAATACAACTGCTCAACTGCCACGACTTCCGGTTTGAATTTCGTCAGCAACTCGTCAATATCCTCGGCTATCTGGTTCAATCTTTTTTCTATCGCCGATTTACCTGTCGTGCGAAGCACTCCCGCCTCAATCAAATTGACCTTCGGTGATGACGTATCAATGCACGCATACCCGCAAACCTGCAATCCCGGGTCTATGCCCAGAATCCTCATTTCATTCTCCAGCCCGTAACTCCGCCGGGTTTATCCTCGAGGACAATCCCAATTTCCTCAATCCTCTTCCGCAGAGCGTCCGCTGTCGTCCAATCCTTTTTTGCTTTCGCCATCTTCCTTTGATCGATCATAATGAGTATGACCTTATTAAGCATTTCCTCGTTCCATTCGCTTTGTTGCAGGTATTGGTCTTTTACAATGCCCAGCACGTCGCCGCCGAGCCGCATGAACATATTGTCAATGGCGACCAGTGTTTCGCCTGTAACATTTTTAGTAAGCGAATCATTGGCAAGGGCTGCAAGCTCAAACATTACCGACGAGCCGACAGCGGTATTGAGGTCGTCGTTCATCGCCGACTCGAATTTATCCTTCATCTCTTTTAGCCGCTTCGCGGTATCGCCGTCGATGGGGCCGTTGGGGGCATTTTTGATTTGTTTTCTTACCGCGATAACCGCACCTGTCAATTTGTCGTATCCGCTTTGTGCGGCGTGAAGGGCCTCATCCGAAAAATCGAGCGTGCTTCTGTAATGGCTGTTGAGTATCAGTTGTCTGACGGCAAGAGCGTCATACTTCCTGCTTAATCTTTCGTGTTTCAGCTCAGGCGAATCAGCAAAGACCTGCTTTAGCGTGATGAAGTTGTTCAAGCTCTTGCCCATCTTCTGGCCATCGACCGTCACCATATTATTATGCAGCCAGTATTTGACGAACTGTTTTCCCGTCGCGGCCTCGGCCTGTGCGATTTCACAGTCGTGGTGCGGGAACTGGTTCTCCATTCCGCCGCCGTGAATATCGAAGGGCTGTCCTAAATATTTTGTGCTCATTACCGAGCATTCCAGATGCCACCCGGGAAAACCTCGCCCCCATGGGCTTGGCCACTGCATAATATGATTTGGCTCGGCCTTTTTCCAAAGGGCAAAATCAGCCGGATGTTTTTTCTCCGCCGAAACCTCCACCCGAGCGCCTGCTATCATATCCTCCACCTTTCGGCCCGACAGTTTCCCGTAATCATCGAATTTCGATACGTCGAAATATACCGACCCGTTGACCTCGTATGCGCAGCCCTTGGCCACAAGTGTCTTGACCAGTTCAATTTGCTCGACGATATGCCCGCTTGCCCGCGGACTTATATCTGGCCTGACGCAGTTTAATCTGTCCATATCCTCGAAGTAGCTGCGGGTATATTCCTCCGCCAGAGCCATCGGGTGCTTGCGTTCCTTCGCCGCCGCCTTTGCAATCTTGTCCTCGCCCTCGTCTGCGTCGTCGGTCAGATGCCCCACGTCGGTGATATTCTGAACGTATGTGACGTCGTAGCCGAGGTAGCGCAGATAACGAACGAGAATATCGAAGCTTACATAACTTTTCGCGTGTCCTAAATGTGCGTGCCCGTAAACCGTCGGCCCGCAAACATATATCCCAACCCTCCCCTTGTTGACCGGCTTAAATTCCTCTAATCGCCTCGTTAAGCTGTTGTATAATTTTAACGTCATTATAATGTCCTTTTGCTTTTCTTTCGTAACATTGCGACCGCTGTTGCGGCTATCGCAGTTCCTTCGCCGATTTCACCAAGCCCGTTATTTGTCTTGGCCTTAACATTTACCGCGTTGAAGTCGATTTGCAGCAGTCCTGCGATGACCCGTTTGATTTGTCCCTTGAATAATTCCAGCCGGGGCTGCTCCGCGTGAATCGTAACATCGACGTTCACTACTTCCCATTTCTTTTCCGTCAGTTTTTCTTTGACTGTCAGCAGGAATCCTTTACTGTCGGCGTCTTTCCATTTCGCCTCGGTATCCGGGAACAACGTCCCTATATCGCCCATCCCTGCCGCACCCAGTAGCGCGTCCGCCACCGCGTGCAAAACCACGTCGCCGTCGCTGTGCCCCAGGAGCCCCATAGCAAAAGGTATCTGCACTCCACCCAGCATCAGCTTCCTGTCCTCAACGAGGCGATGAACGTCCGTGCCGATACCTACTCTGTAATCATCCGTTCTTTCGTCAATCGTCATAATTTAAACTACTTTATTGATTATTACCCCACGCTTCGCCCTAAATCATCAATCATCAATCATCAATCATCAATCATAAATCATAAATGCTTATAGCGTTCCCTTTGTGCTGGGGATTTCTTTGCCCGTTATTTTCACCGCTGCGCTGAGCGCCTGGCCCAGCGCCTTGAAAATCGCCTCCGCCGTGTGATGGGCGTTGGTGCCGTAAGGCACGTTTATATGCAGGTTGAACTTGCCCGCGTTGGAAAAGCTTCGCAGCATCTCCTCGAGGCACTGCACATCGAAATCGCCGATTTTCTCCGCCCTGTATTCCACGTTGTAAACACAGCTCGGCCTGCCCGACAAATCTACCGATACGTTCGCTAACGAATCCTCCATCGGCACCGAGCTGTTCCCATATCGATTGATGCCCTTCTTGTCGCCCAGCGCCTCAAGCAGGCATTCGCCCAGGCACAACCCGATATCCTCGACGGTATGATGTGCATCAACGTTGAGGTCGCCCTTGGCATTGACCGTCGTATCAATCCTGCTGTGCTTGCTCAAATGGCTGAGCATATGGTCTAAAAACCCGATACCTGTATTGATTTCGTATTTGCCGGTCCCGTCGAGGTTCAATTCTATGGTGATGTCTGTCTCTTTTGTCTTTCTGTGTTTTTTTACAATTCGCTTCTTCATATCGATGTCCTTTACGCGGATACGATTTCTTTCAACGCCGACAAAAGTGTATCGTTTTGCTCTTTTGTCCCCACTGTTATTCTCAGTTTATTTTCGATGCCGACCTTGTCCCAGTACCTCACGTGGATATTACGCTGCACGAGCTTTT
>CAYNVP010000188.1:0-4070 GCA_964400665.1 uncultured Pirellulales bacterium
TCTCTTGTGCGCGTAGTCCAAAGCAGACGCCAAACCGATAATCATCCTGCTTATATTAACAATGTATTCCGTGTCAATTTCCACTCCGGCTCTGCCGCTGGTCTGTTGTTTTTCGCCGTATGTTTCGGTATGCCCTTCGAGGCATCTTCGCATTACTTCGCTTGCCTTGTCGCCGGGTCTTGCATTACGGATACCGGCTAAAATCTTGTCCAACGATGTGCCCTTGATATATTCCATTGCAAAATATGAATAAGGCCCCTGTTCGCCGACTTCATATATGGGCACGATATTGGGATGAGAAATCTTCGCCAGCACTTTTGCTTCGCGTTTGAATCTTTCTATTGTTTTACCCCGTGCGCCGCTGATATCGCTGACAACCTTTAATGCCACTTCCCTGTCTAATGAAACTTGTCGTGCAAGAAAGACAGCCCCCATACCCCCTCGACCAATCAACCTTACAATTTCAAAATCTCCGAGTTTTTGTCCGACAAGATTATGCTCTGCCGATGTATCCTGAAAGTCACTTGCATCCGCTTGCATAATCGAGGCAAACAAACCGTCTATTTCCCGTAAGCTCTGAATTCTTTGCCTGATTTTGTCTTCAAGACCGGGATATTGCTTCACGAACTCATTTATATCTGGATTTTCTCCACGTAATTGTGCATCGACGAACCGCTGCACTGCTTGTTCGATATCCTGTTTAATTTTGTCGTCTGGGAAATCCGTCATTCGTTTTTCTCAAAATCTCGGCTTAATTCCGCCATTGCCCGCGAAAGCAGCATTCTCACCGCGTCCGGCGTCTTTCCTAACCGAGCACCCGTTTCTTTGTAAGAAAGCCCCTCTATTTTCGTCAGCAAAATAACCTCTCTATATTCCGGTTTTAATCCATCTATTGCTTTTTCGAGTTTGTCCAAATGCTCTCTTTTTGCGATTATTATGCTTGGTGTTGTGGAATCAACTGGTTCATTGGTTACGACAAAGCTATCCGCGGTATTTTGTCTATTACTTGAAAGAGGAATTTCTTTGCGAGCGTCACGTTTATGTGCGTGAATTTTATCTAAATTGTCTCGGAGCCTGTTTTCGGCTATTTTTGAAATCCACCGTAAGAAATCACCCTCGTTTTTATATGTGAAGTTGCCCAAATCCCTCAAGGCCGAAATAAACGCATCCTGCACTAAGTCCATCGATTGCAGTCGGGTTCTTAATTCCGGCCCCATACGTATCCGTACTATTCGCAGTACCCGTTCGTTGTAAACTTTGCAGAGACGCTCTAAAGCGGATTGGTCGCCTTCTTTGGCTAATGTAACCAACCGCCGGGTTTGTTCATTAAAAGTATTCCCCATTTTCGTTATCCCTTAATAATCAAGGACTTATGAAAATATTACCTGCTTTTCAAAAAGTTTTCAATTAAAACGTTCGCCCGCGTTTTTATTACCGCTGATAGGAATAGAGCAGATGAATCTAAAAAGTAAATAGAAACCAAATTTTAGAGGAAATTAAAAATGGATACAAACAATTGCACAATCAGCGAAATCGGTAGTAATCTCACAATTTTGGAGTCCAATAGTCAAACAGCATTACATGTGGCATATGGTGAGGTTTTCAATCCAGCCAGAAGCCAAGTCTTGACCCCTTCCATCGACACTTGTCTCATTGAAAATGTAGGAGCGGGCAGACTTGCAGAGTATGCGGTTTCTCAGGTTAGGCCGTGGGTTCGCTACTTGGCCCGAATAGTTGATATTTGGGTATTTTCCGTATTGGTAGGATTTACGGCTGGCATCTACGCTCCATCGATTCTGAATGTTCCCGACATCGTTTTAACAATTGGAATACTATTTGCCTGGGTTTTTCAGGAGTCTGTTCTTCTGGCTAATTGTGGCACAACACCAGGGAAATGGCTTTTCAAAATCAATGTGCGGGACAGCAAAGGGAAGAAACTAAGTTTTTCCGATGCTTTAAATCGTAGCTTTTCCGTTTTTTTCAAAGGGCTTGGCGCTGGTATTCCTTTAATCTCGTTCTTTGCTCTTCTCAGCTCAAAGAGCAAGCTTCAACGTGATGGTGTGACCACATGGGACGAAGATGGAGGATATGTTGTCACGCATGAAAGAATAGGGACAGCACGAGCAATAGCAATAGCAGTGATTATCGTTGGCTTTCTATCCTTGTTTGCTTCGGTGTAGCACATTCAAAAAGATAGACAGCTTTAATTAATCTGAAAAGTAAAAAAATAAATATAAAACCAAAATATTTTAAGGAGACAAAAAATGAAACGGTTAATAACAATTCTGGTGGTTCTGGCAGTCGTTTTTGCGGCGACCGTCACAGCCGATGCTTCCGTGCGTGTCCGCGGCTACTATCGCAGCAACGGCACCTATGTCCAGCCGCACTATCGTTCAAACCCCGATGGTAACTTCTACAACAACTGGAGCACATACCCCAACGTAAACCCTTATACCGGCGTCAGAGGCACAAGACGAACACCAAACTATAACTTTGGATCATACAACTCCTCGACCTCTTGCTGGCAAATGCCTCGTCTCGGCTCAACCGGTCCGACTTATTGGCACGGCCATTCTCGAAAGTTCATGAATCCCGCAAGTCCGAGATATAACACCCTCATAAACCCTCTGAGTAGCGATTGATTTAGGCATCTTCTGAAATATCTCTTAGCCACACCCATGGGCCGACCTTCCGGTCGGCCCTTTTCTTCATAATCTAATTGTGGCTTACATTTTTTCGCTGCGAATTGCTTCCCTGATAACCTGTTCAAACTTATCGAAGTTTCCGATATAATACTGGTCAAAGGTTCTCGCGTTGGTAAACTTGAGATTGTTGTCGATAAGCTAAAAGAACTTTTCGGTGAATCCCGGCCTGTCGGGAATCACCGGTCACGGAAGACGGAAATAAAATGATTTACCACCTTCTTTGGTACCTGCGTAATGTCTTCACCCACCGCCTGGGTTTCTACGCCTATCAGGAAGTCATCTTCCGCGATATCGCAGCACTTCTGACCAGCTTGCTTTTGGCGCTTCTGTTCGGCCCGCGACTCATCCGCTGGCTTATGACCAAAAAAATCGGAGACCGCCCCGAATTCCACCACGCCACCCTCAACGAGCTTACCAAGCAAAAAACCAACACCCCCACTATGGGAGGCCTTATCATTATCACCGCAGTCCTCATCTCAACGCTCCTCTGGGCAAAGCTCAACAATCCCTTCGTCCAGAAAGCAATCCTGCTGGTCCTATGGTTCGGCGCGCTCGGTGCCGTTGACGACTGGCTCAAGCTCACAGCCGAATCACGCCATCGCAGCCGGGACGGCCTCAAACCCTGGGAAAAACTCCTCTTTCAGTTCGGCGGCGCCGTCCTCATCGCTTCCTTCCTGTACTTCGACTTTACAAACATCGAAGATGGCCAAAAATTCTGGCTCCCCTTCTACAAGCACGGCTTTCCCCTGGCCAGGTGGATGTTCATCCTCATCGCCATCCTCTACCTCTCCGCAACCAGCAACGCCGTTAACCTCACCGATGGGATGGACGGTCTTGCCACCGGCTGCTGTGGAATTGCTGTATTTGTGCTCGTTGTCCTGTGCTACGTCGCTTCCGAAACGATGAGCCGGACCTCAACCGTAACCTGGGCAAGCTACCTGCTGCTGCCTGCCATTCCTCAGGCGGGGGAGCTGTCGGTCTTCTTCGCCGCCATCCTCGGCGCGGTGCTGGGCTTTCTCTGGTATAACTGCCATCCCGCCCAGGTCTTTATGGGCGACGTCGGGTCGCTGCCCCTCGGGGCTGCTATGGGTTACGGCGCCTTAGTCACCAGAAACGAAGTCCTCCTGCTCATCATCGGCGGCGTGTTCATCATTGAACTGGCCAGCGTTGTCCTGCAGGTCGGTTACTTCAAATACACCGGCGGCAAGCGACTCTTCCGCTGCGCCCCCATCCACCACCACTTCCATCTCGCCGGCTGGTCCGAGCCGCAGGTCGTCGTCCGATTCTGGCTCGTCGCCGTTGCCTTCGCCGCCCTGGCACTGGCCACCCTCAAAATCCGCTGATTTTTGACTCTGTTTGCCACAA
>CAYNVP010000189.1:0-4047 GCA_964400665.1 uncultured Pirellulales bacterium
CTGGATTCGCAGATGTTAGGCGAGAACCAGATACTTTCGCAGGTCAAGGCCGCGTATCTCGAATCCATCGAAAGCCGGGCAAGCAGATTTATCTTTCACAAACTGTTTCATACTGCGTTTCGGGTGGGCAAGGCCGTGCGAACGCACACCGACATCAATTGCGGGGCGGTTTCGATAAGCTTGGCGGCGGTTGAGCTTGCAAAAGAAGAAATGAATTTCTGGTCGAGCGCCGCAATGGTAATAGGCGCGGGGGAAAACGCAGAACTTGCCGCAAGATACTTAGTCAAAGGCGGCATCGGCTCTTTGATTATAGCCAACCGCAGCAGGGACAAGGCCGAAGAGATGCAAAAACGCCTGGACGCGGGCAAGATAATCGGACTTGATGAAATACCGGATAAGCTCAACGAGGTTGACCTTGTGATTGCCTCAACGGGAGCTGAACGGCCGATGGTCACTTATGAAGATGTGGAGAGTATTTTGGGAAAACGCACCAAGCCGCTTTTGATGATTGATATTGCAGTGCCGAGGGACATTGACGAGCACATCGACAAATTCGATTGCGTAACGATAGTCAATATCGACGACCTCAACAAACGAATCACCGCCAACAGGGAGAAACGCTCGAGCGAAATGCCCAAGGCGGAAAAAATAGTAGATGAATACACTCAAAAATTCAACCGCTGGCTCGATTCGCTGGAGGTGGTTCCCGTAGTCGCTCAGCTTACTCAAAAGGCGATTGAAACGGCCCGAGCTGAGGCGAAACGATATGCAAAGGATTTTGGCGACGAGAACGCCGAGAAACTCGAAACATTCGCCGAATCGCTAACGAAAAAACTTCTGCACGGGCCCGTCAGCTTCATCAAAGGCGCGGACAGTGTTGACCCAACGACTCAGCAGCTTATGTCACTGGACCTTATAAATAAGATGTTCTCGCTCGATGACCCGCCTGTTGGCGAGGTCTCGACTTCGGCGGATGAGGGCGGGAAATGAAGAAAACGCTCATCGTCGCGACCCGAGGCGGCGCTTTAGCGACGGCACAAACTCAAATCGTCTTATCGGCACTACAAAAACTTTTCCCAGCACTCGACATACAAATAAAAAAAATCGCCTCCGTTGGCGACAAGGACCGCCGAACGACACTTTGGGAATTGAAAACGACCGGTTTTTTCACCTCCCGGCTTGAAGACGCCCTGCTTGCGAAAGAAGCGGATGTGGCGGTCCACAGTTTCAAAGATTTGCCTGTCTCGCCCGACGAGCGAGCGAGTCGAGGCGGACCCACCACGATTCGCGAAGGACTGACAATCGCCGCGGTTCTTGACCGCAGGTTTCCTGAAGATTGCCTCGTCTCGGCAACGCCAATAAATTCCCTCGAAGAACTGCCTCAGGGCGCAAAAGTCGGAACGTCGAGTTTGAGAAGGGCCGTCCAGTTGAAGCGGTTGAGAGAAGATTTGCAATACGTCCCCATCAGGGGCAACGTTACTACGCGACTAAAAAAACTCGAACGAGGGGATTTTGATGCGATTGTTCTTGCACGCGCAGGCCTTGAACGACTGGGCTTATCCGAAAAAATATCAATCACGTTTGAGCCGACTCAGTTTATACCTGCGCCGGCACAGGGCGCGTTGGCAGTTCAGATTCGAGCCGACGATGCTGAAACGAAAGAAATTATCTCCCGACTCGATGAAAAAGAAGCCCGCATTACGACAACAGCCGAACGGCTGGTCTTTGCCGCTTTGCAATGCGGCTGTCACGCCCCGGCTGGTGTATTTGCCAAAATAAATGGCTCACAAATTACCATCACCGGATGTTTCAGCGACCCGGAAGGGAAAAAGTTTGTTAAATCTTCTATATCCGGCCCAGTTGACAATTATAAAACTCTGGCCTGGCCTCTGGCTGAGAAACTTCTCAAAGACGGTTGAGTGACCCGAAGAAAATAATTACCCAAGGCGTATTGCCGGTGTATAATGGGTGGCGATGGAAACGCTGAAACTGTTATACGATTATTTTCCGATGGCCGTTTATACGGGCAAGTGCCTCGTCTTTATAAGCGAGGAGTGGCGTGTCGAGCTTACTGAGCACAAGGACAGCGACTATACGAAAGGCGTCTCCCAGCCGTCGCTCATCCGCGTCAGGGTCTTCAAGAAGGCGCTCAACGGAGAATTCGTGCCGGGTCATTTCGAGGATTTTCAACTGCCGTCGCTTAGCGAGCTGGCCGAGCAGCTTGAAAAATACGTGCAGTCAGCCATCGGCGCAAATCTGCGCGAACGGACGGAATAGACCGCTGTAACTCTATGGAGCAGCTTCGCATACAACAGGCGGGTAACGCGGTGGTTTTTTCGGTCAAAGTGGTTCCTCGTTCCAGTAAGACGACAATAGCCGGGGTATTAGGGGGGATGCTCAAGATAAAGCTTGCCGCCCCGCCTGAAAAAGGCAAGGCCAACCAGTCACTCATCGAATTCTTAGCCGACGCTCTTGGCGTCAAGAAAAACACCGTTAAAATAACCTCCGGCCTGACCTCGCCGGTCAAAACCATCCAAATCGAGTGTGTTTCGAGGGAATTTCTGTTAGAAAAACTGAACCTCGAAAACTGAAAAATCTATAAAGAGAATAAAAGTCACAATCATTCAAAAATACCCGGATATCCACAGCAATGGCGTTTTTTATGTAATTCCGGCGGGTTTGGGCTTTCTTTTGTTCGGACAGGCACTTATGCGGCTTTGTTTAAGTGACGATAAAGTAATTAAGGCAGGGCCGCCGTATTGATTTTCGTCGCCTTCAAACCGCCGGCAGGGAAACAATAGTCAGGGGTTTATAAATGACAGATAAGAGAATATTTATAACCATCTGTCTCATTTTCATTTCTGCAGCGGCCGTGTGTTTTGCGGACGAGCCGCTTGCAAACGCCAATCTTTCGGGCCTTTATGTCCGTTCGATTGAACAGGTGCTGCGATTACAGCCCGAGCAGATTGATATAGGTATCGCCGCCTTGATTGTCTCGGAGGCCTGGAGCGATATGGTCTCAGGGAGGCGTTACCAGCAGCGTCTCGACGATATGGCGATGGAAATCCGCAGCCGACTCGAAACGACCCGGCCGACAGTTTCCGCCATCCCCGTTATCAACGCTTATTTGTTCGATGAATTGAAATTCAAGGCCATCGACGAGGCCGACGACCCCGAAGATTTGTTCCTTCATTCCGTTATGGACAGACGTCAGGGATACTGTCTGAGCTTATCTATCCTTTATCTGGCAATCGGTGAACGGCTGGGGCTGCCCCTCTATGGCGTCGTCGTGCCGGGTCATTTCTTCGTCAGATACGACGACGGCCAGCTTCGCTTCAATATCGAAACGACCAGCAAGGGCGGCGCTGCCACCGACGACTACTACATCAAGAAATTCAATGTTCCCCAGGACGACGGCACTATTTATATGACCAACCTCAACAAGCTTCAGACCCTCGGCTGTTTTTTCAACAACTTAGGCAACGTTTACAACAACATTGGCAACATCGACCAGGCAGAGGCGGCCTTACAGTGCGCGGTTCACATAAACCCGATGCTGTCCGAATCCCGAATGAACCTCGGCAATATCTATATGAAAAAAGACCGCACTGATGACGCGATAGTCGAGTATCAGAATGCCGTAAAAATCAATCCCGACGACGCCAAGACCCACAACAACCTCGGCACTGCATATCAAAAACGCGAATGGTTCAGCGACGCTCTGTCGGAGTACACAAACGCCACGCGGCTGGACCCAAACTTCATCGACGCCTACAGAAATCTCGCCAGCACATATCGAAAACTCAACCGCCTGGCCGAAGCCAGAAACGCACTCGTTCAGGCCCTGATGTTTGAACCGCAAAATGCGTTGCTTTACTGTGAACTGGCGGACATCTACAGCCAATCCGATGATTGCGACGGGGCGATACCTCGGTATGAAAAAGCGCTCAAATTGAAACCTGACCTTGCCGAGGCATATTTCGGGCTTGGGGTCTGCTGGAACAAACGCGGCCGGACAAACAACGAAATCAATGCCTATCTCAAAGC
>CAYNVP010000190.1:0-4023 GCA_964400665.1 uncultured Pirellulales bacterium
AGGAAAAAACCCGCCACCATATTGACAAGCATCAGTGTTACGTAATCAATCATAATTTTGCCTCCCTTAACTATGGCCAGTGAGCTTAAAACTTTGTGTTACCCGAAGTTGTAATGCTTTTTGACGGGCTTTTTGACTTTCCAGGTGCATTCGAGGTCAACCGGAAACACGACGAGGTCGCCGGGGCCGAAGCTGACGGAATCTTTTCCGTCGGTAACCGTCACCTCGCCTTCGAGTATCAGGCAGGTTTCCTTGTCGGTATAGGCCCAGTCGAACTCGCTCGGCTGGCAGGTCCAAATCGGCCAGGTCTTGCAGTCCTTCTCCTCGTCCTCGTTCGGCTTTCTAACTAAGACATCTTTTATCGTTGGCATATTTCACCTCTTAAATTTTTATCCGCCTGTGGCGGAGTAGTCTTGAATTGCCTACGATTATATCGTTGTCCCGTCTGTCCGCAACCCTGCAAACATCGTTTTCTTTTTACTTTTAGCTTTTTACTTTTGACTTTTTCCCTTACATTATTCGCTTTCCTAAAATTATGAACAAAGAGCAATTAGACAAATTCAAGGCGTGGTTCGACGGTTTTGTGGCCGGGTTTTACGGGGACGACGAATACGCCAACGCCAATATCAAGCTAAAGGAAGACCACAGCAGGCGGGTCTGCGATGAGACGCTTTTTCTTGCTGAAGAATTGTCGCTTGATGAAAACAAGCGGCTGTTAGCTGAGACGATTGCGTTATTGCACGACGTCGGCCGGTTCCCGCAGTTCGCCAAATACCGGACGTATAACGACCCGCGAAGCGTCAACCACTGTCTATTGGCCGTCGATGTCCTGAAAGAACACAAGGTGTTAGACGCACTTGAGCCGGACGAGAGGCAAATTATCCTCGACGCCATCGAATACCACGGCCTAAAGCAGCTTCCTGGAAATCTTGATGGAGACACTTTGCTTTTCTGCCGGCTCATACGCGACGCCGACAAGCTCGACATTTACCGCGTTGTTATTCAGGCCTATATCCAGCAAAGAGACGACCCGGGCAATTTCATGTTCGAATTAGAGCTGCCCGACGAGCCGAGATGCTCGCCCGGAATAATCCGGGCCATTTTAGACGGCGAGCACATTGACTATGCAAAATTGCAGACCTGGAACGATTTGAAGCTGATTAACTTAGCGTGGGTTTACGATGTCAACTTCATTCCCACACTCAAACGCATCAAAGAGCGCAAGTCGCTTGAAACAATCATCGAGCTATTGCCCGACACGCCCGATATCCGCAAGGTCCGCGACAAAGTATTATCCTATATCGAAGACAGGATTAAGTCCTGAGGGGACTAATGAGGGGGAAAGCGAGGTAAAAATGAATTGTATGGAGGGTGGGTGATTTGGTAAAATAATAGATGTTGCCGGCGGAGGGCGGCGTTTCGAGGAATTGGGTCGGTTTTTGACAGGGAGGAGTGAAAAATGCGGATTAAAGAGGTTTTGAGGTGGTGAGATTCAATTCAGCAATCCTTGTTATTTTCATATATTCGTCTGTTTCATTTGGGCAATGCGACCCGAACTGGAAAGGGGGTAACGGGCTTTCCGACGGTTCTGCAGCTGCCTTGACCACGTGGGACCCCGACGGAAACGGACCTGGTGAAGAGTTGCTGATTATTGGCGGAAGTTTTACATCGGCCGGAGACGTGGACGCGAACAGAATTGTCGCCTGGGACGGCAATAGTTGGTATGTGATGGGCAAATTAAACGGTACTGTAAGAGCTCTGACGGTTTATAACGGTGAGTTAATTGCAGGAGGAGATTTCACAAAGGCCGAAGGAGTTGATGTCAATCATATTGCCCGCTGGAACGGTAATAACTGGCATCCCTTAGGCAGCGGAATGAATAACCGCATTTACGCACTTACGGCTTACAACGGCCAGTTGATTGCGGGGGGTTTGTTCACAACTGCAGGGGGTACTGAAGTCAACTACATCACCCGATGGGACGGTTCCGGCTGGCAGACGATGGGCAGTATGATGAATAATTTTGTTTTAGCACTGACGGTTTACGACAGCAATTTGATTGCCGGCGGGCAATTTACTAAAGTCGGAAGTGTTGATGTCAATCGTATTGCCCAATGGAATGGCAGCGTCTGGCAGCCGTTAGGCAGTGGAATGAACAGCTATGTAAGGACGCTAACGGTTTACGAAGACGGATTAATTGCAGGAGGTAGTTTCATTAAAGCCGGAGGCATTTCAACAAACAGAATTGCCCGGTGGAACGGCAGCAACTGGCAGGCATTGGGAAGCGGAATAAACTCTTCGGTTAGCACGCTGAGTGTTTATAACGGCAATCTTATAGCAGGAGGTTTGTTTAGTAACGCAGGGGGAGTTTCCGTCAATAATATAGCCAGGTGGAACGGCAGCGTTTGGCAGTCATTGGGCGACGGTTTCAATTTAACTGTTTCGGCTCTGACAGTTTACAACAACGAGCTTATTGCCGGCGGCAGTTTTACAGTCATCGGCAGCCCTGGGGTTACTGTTGTAAATAGAATTGCCCGCTGGAACGGGAGCGACTGGAAGGCATTAAGCTACGGGATGAGCGACGAAGTTCATGCCTTGATGGTTTACAAAAACGAGCTGATTGCAGGAGGCTGGTTCTGGAATGCCGGTGACACCTGGGCTGAATACATCGCCCGCTGGAACGGAAGCAACTGGAATTCACTTGGCTATTGGCCTGGACTTAACGGTGCTGTTGATACCCTGACAGTTTACGACGGCAACCTGATTGCCGGAGGTTATTTTTATAAAATCGGAAGCGTCTCGGTCAACCATATTGCCCGATGGAACGGCAACGATTGGCAGCCATTAGGCGACGGATTAGGTGGGCAAATTCGTGCTCTGACAGTTTACAATGACGAATTGATTGCAGGAGGAGATTTTGAAGATGCAGGGGGTGTTACTATTCACAGAATTGCCCGCTGGAATGGAAGCGTCTGGTATCCATTAGGCAGCGGAATGAATAACTCAGTTGAAGCACTGACGGTTTACGACGGCAACCTGATTGCAGGAGGGTGGTTCACAACAGCCGGGGGTATTTCCGCCAACTACATAGCCCGATGGGACGGCAGTAACTGGCAACCGTTGGGTAGCGGGATGGAAGAACGCGTATATGCGCTGACGGTTTACGACGGTAACCTGATTGCTGGGGGCTGGTTCAATACCGCCGGTGGAGTTCCCGCCAAATATGTTGCCCAATGGAACGGCACAAACTGGCAACCTTTGGGCGGTGGAACAGGCAGTTCCGTTAATGCCTTGATGGTTTATAACGGCGAAATCATCGCTGCCTGCAGCCGAGTCAAACGCTGGGACGGCACAAACTGGCAATCATTGGGCGATATGAATGGCGATGTTTTCGCTCTGACGGTATATAATGGGGAATTAATTGCAGGAGGAGAATTTACTACTGTCGGAGATAAATTTTCGGAATACTGGGCGAGATGGGGCGTGCCGGAGCCGATTGAAGGGGATTTGAATCACGACTGCAGCGTGGACTGGTTCGACGTGGAGCGGCTTGTGGAGCAATGGCTGGACGATGATTGCCTGTACACGAGCTGGTGTTATGAGGCCGATTTGAATTACGACTTTTTAGTTGATTTCGCAGATTTTACGAAACTGGCTAATAACTGGCTCGCAGGTGCCACTTCTCATATTGCGGGTGATTTCAATACCGACGGAAAGGTCGATATGGCAGACCTGGAGACGCTGACTCTCTACTGGCTGCAAGACGAACCTGATATAGATATTGCGCCACCCGGCGGAGACAATATCGTCAACTTCATCGATTATGCAATATTTGCGGCAAACTGGCTCGAAGGGCTGTAAGCTGAAAATAGACGTAAACATGACATTCTGCTTAAAACAATTTCGGATGTTCGACTCACATCAATCGCGATTTATCATTTCGTTAATTGGGGCTGTTATCATATTTTCGGTTACTGCATTCGGCCAGTGCGACCCGAACTGGAAGCCGGGCAACGGCCCGCC
>CAYNVP010000191.1:0-4016 GCA_964400665.1 uncultured Pirellulales bacterium
CGATTGAGTCCGAACTGGCCGGCACATTAACCATCGACATTAACAACGTCGCAACCTTAAAGACAAGCGAGCCGGTCGAGGTCCTTCTCAAAGACGGAACCGGTTTTAAGCAGCGAGTGGAAAAGGCCAATACGGGCAGGTTTGCCATAGCAGGTGATGAAACCCTCAAGGCACAGGACTTCAGCGTGGCGGCCATATCGGCAATTAATCCGCCTCCGAAGCCGGTGCCAAAATGGCACGGCGATATATCAGGCGCCATAGTCAGCACGCACGGCAACACGGCAATCGATACGCGGTCTTTAAGCGTAAACCTGCACAAAAGAACCGAGAACGACCGTTCCTTGCTGAGCATGTACTACATCCGAGGGAAACAGAAAAATACCGATACCGGCGAGAAAGAAATCACCCAGGACGAATGGAAAATGCGAGGCAAATACGACTACTTCTTTACCAAGAAGATGTTCGGATTCCTTGAAGGCAGATACGAAAGAGACCGCATTGCTGAGCTGGACAGACGCGTAGTAGTGGGCACAGGCATCGGTTACCAGTGGGTCGAATCGGAGCCGTTTAACTTTTCAACCGAGGCCGGTATTGCGTCGGTTTATGAGAAATACGACAACCAAACCGACAGCTCCAGCCAGCTTTCCGGCCAGCTTGGATACCACCTCGATAAGAAAATAAACAGCACCTTTTCGTTCATAAACGACCTGACTTATTATCCTGGCCTCGAAAAATTCTCTGATTATCTTCTTACGACCACAGCCGAACTTCGGGCCAAAATCACGGAACAGTTTTTCACGAATTTCAAAGTAGTGTTTGATTACGATGCGACGCCCGCCGAGGGTGCCGGCAAAACAGACGTAAAGTATATTTTAGGCGTCGGCGTAAAATTCTAACCGACCGTATTCGGCATTGCGTGGTGTTTCGGCAAACACGACCGTGCCTGGTCGGAAAGACCGATTTTCGGCAAGATTCGCTATATGAACGCAGCGGGCCTGAAAAGAAAGTTTGACTCCGACGCCTATGTGAGGAAAATAGACGAACTCGAAAGGACGATTGCTGATGGCAAATAAAATATTGATAGCTTTACTGACAATGCTGATTTGCTCGGCTGGTCTGGCTGAGGGCGGCAAACAAAGCTCAGCCGCGGACCCAAACTCGATGCTACTGGTCGGCCCAGGCGCATGGATTACAATCGAGCCATATAAAGGAATGCACACAACTGTTTATCCAATACCGGCAGTCGCCGCTGTCAGCACGCCGTTTTATTTCTATATCGATACCGCGGGCTGTCGGGTGTTTTCCGATTCCAATATTACATTTGACTTCATCGGCAAATTGCGGACCGACGGTTACGACGCCGACAGAAGCGACGATTTTGACGGAATGCACGACAGGCATATGAGCTTTGACGTCGGCGGCGAATTCGGTATATCAGGCGACTGGGGCAGTCTCCACACGAGAATACTCACTGACGCCCTGGCACAGCACGACGGGCAGGAGCTTCGCGTGACTTACGCCAAACCATTTAAATTCAAACAATCGAAGATAAAACCGTCAGTCGGCTTTGCTATGCTAAGCAACAACCTCGCTGATTATTACTACGGCGTTCGCAGCGATGAGGCACAAGCGGGCAGACCGGCATACAACCCCGGCGCATCCGTCAACTGGTTTCTCGCCCTGGATGCTAATTATCAGCTCAACGACGACTGGACTCTGTTTACCAGCATAACTTATTACTGGCTCGATAGCGAAATTCGCAACAGCCCGATAGTTAATAAAGATTACACGATTTCTATTCTCGCCGGGGCGATGTACAGATTCTAAAAAGGAAAAAATTGTGGAACTGCAGGAGTATTTTGAAAACACCGAAGGTATTGGAATCCTGGCCACGAGCGACGCCGAAGGCAACGTTGACCTCGCTCTCTACGCCAGGCCTTATATTATTGACGAGCACACAATCGCTTTTTCTATGCTCGAACGGCACAGCTTCAGCAATGTCCAAGCCAACCCGAAGGCCGCATATATGTTCGTCGAAGACGGCGAGATTTACAAAGGCACAAGGCTGTATCTCATCAAAATCGGCGAGGAGACCGACGCCAAACGAATAAATGAAATCAAAGAACAACACAAAAATCGATACAGCACCGAATCAGCAGGCAAACACTTGGTCTATTTCAAAATAACCGAAACCAGACCCCTTGTAGGCGGTCAATAATACAAATTCTTGGAGGGCAAAAAAATGAAGGCGAAAAAGGTAATCCTGAACTTTATCGTTCTGCCGATAATAATCCTGCTGGTTGTCCTCGTGGCCGGCTTTTTCCTGTTCGGCACCGGCTTAATTAAGGCCGGCGTCGAAAAAGCAGCCACAAACACCCTCGGCGTGCCCGTATCGATTAAGGACGTGGACCTGTCCATATTTCAGGGTAAGGTCAAAATCGAGGGCCTCGTCGTGCAAAACCCGCCTGGTTACGCCAATGAGACTTTGCTGGAACTCGGCGAGGGAGTGGTCAACCTCGACATCGGCTCGCTTATGAGCGACACCGTAAAAATCAAGCTCATAAAATTGGACGGCACGAAACTGACTATGGAGCAAAAAGGTTTGACCAACAACCTCAAGGAAATCCTCGACCGGCTCCCAAAGGAAGGCAAGCCCGCCGCCGAACCGAAGCCGGGCGAGAAAAAACTTAACATCAACCGGCTGGAAATCACCAATACCAACGTGACGGTAAAACTGCTTCCTGTTCCCGGCAAGGTCGATAACGTGAGCTTGAACATTGACCCTATAGTTATGGAGAACCTCGGAACCGATAACAAACTCAGCACTGGCGTATTGACGGCCAAAGTCCTCGCCGCCATTTCCACAGGCGTTGCAAAACAGGGCGCCGGCGTTCTACCCAATGAAATGGTCAAAGGTATTACTTCGGCCGTCGAGATGACCGCTGTGATTGGCGAAGCCGCAAAAGAAGAAGGCAAGAAAATCATCGAAACGACTACAGATGCAGGCAAGGACGTAGTCGAGGGCTTCAAGGGACTGCTCGGCGGAAAGAAGGAAGAGCCGAATAAGTAGCCGAGCAGAGTGACTGTTACAAGCTCTTCAAAAGTACATTAGCCGGCGACTTTTCGATAATTTGGCCGAACTGCCGCAGGGAATCGGACAGCTTATCAAGCTCGTTTGATTTGGCCACCGGAATGTCGGAAGTACCTCGCCGCTCAAGATGGTCTATAACAAACTTGACGGTGACTTTATCGAGGTCGATTGCGGGCTGATAGGCAAGCTCCTTGTCCTCACCTTTCCTTACTTCCGATGCGACACCCGATTCCGACAGCTCGTACAAAATCTGTCTTACTAAACGAACCGGTATATCAAGCTCGTGCGAAAGCCCGGAGGCGTCGCTGGGTTTTTCACCGTCGCAGAATCTGTGCACTAATCGCTGTGTGACAAGCAGCGAAAGCAGAGTCTTGAACGAACGGCTCACCGACAGACAGTCCGGCTCAAACTCGTATGTCTCGACGTTTTGGTGTGCAAAAGATACTTCGGCCCCGAAAAGGACTACAAGCCAGCTTGTCTGAAGCCAGATTAAAAACAGCGGCAGTGCCGCAAAACTGCCGTAAATAGCGCCGTATCTGGCGACGCCTATCTGGAAATTTATATATATCCATTGAACAAGCTGAAAGATAGTGCCTGCCACGATACTGCCTATGAGGGCGGATTTGAATTTTACCCTCGTGTTCGGCATAAAAATGAAGATAAACGTAAACGCAACCCAGATTGTGCAGTAGGGCAGCAGTTTGAACAGCATCCAGAACAACGGACCCAGGTTCTGCAGCAGCGGCACTTTTTCGACAATAAGTCGAATCTGGCTGCTTACAAAAACAGTAGCGCTGCCGGCGATTGCGAGCAAAATGGGACAGACAAGAATTATTGAAAGGTAATCGCCGAACTTTCTGGCAAAGCTGCGCGGCTTTACGACGCCCCAGATGTCATTGAACGACCTCTCGATATTGCTCAGCAC
>CAYNVP010000192.1:0-1117 GCA_964400665.1 uncultured Pirellulales bacterium
AGGGCAAAATCTATGCTGCTCAAACCGATATAAACGATGCCAATATCGGCTCAATCGACCTTATCTCCTCCAACTGGCCCATCGATTACGTCTTTAACTTCTCCGACTATGCCTTCACAGGTGCAAATTGCGCCGTTTACCAAATCGGCAGTGACGTCAATCAGTCCATAACCCTGACTAATATCACTGATATTCTTGGCAATACTACCGAGACAATCGAAGACCTCGATGTCACGGCAACGCAAATATATTATTCAGATCCGAACGACCAGAACCTTCCCGGCAATTCAGTGAAAGTTTTCCCGACTATATCCTCGCTTGAGCCTAACGATGCAAATTCAATTATTGTTTCTCTGCTCTATACCATCCCGCCTGAGACCGCTCCGGGACTAATCAGGACAAAACTGGAGCTGGAATTCAACTTCGTCGGCAACAGTAGAACTATTAATGTATCATACAATGGGCCTGTTTCACTCTGGTACGCAGCCATACCGGCCGACCTTGATTTGGATGATTATGTCAACCTGATAGATTTCAGCATATTAGCTAAGATGTGGCATGAAAACGATTGCACTGAGCCGAACTGGTGCGAAAGAGCTGATGTAGATAGAAGCGGCGATGTTGGATTGTCTGATGTTAAGGTCTTTGCCGATAACTGGCTTGTTGGAGTTGAACCGCAGGACTTTCTGGCAGTTGATTGCTACGCAGCAAATCCGAATGATATTCTTAATCCTGCTCAAACAGTGCACGAAGGTCAGGAGGTTCGGATTTGCTTTAAGCTAAGATACACAGGTTCGGGAGCCAGTGCTGACATTCGTGTTCAGATAGACGGTGAAATCCCATTTGATTTTAACGATTCTTTCACACCTGGAACGTACGTTTACAGCTTTCCTTGGATTGCAACCACAGGTGCTCACCGAATAAGAGGCTGGTGTGACTTTAATTCCGAGGTTATGGAAAAAAATGAAAATAACAATGACAGGGATGAAAACCCAAGTTTCTTGGTATTGCCTATATCAGACTTTGCTGCTGTTGATTGCTACGCAGCCAATCCTAATGACATCTCTACTCCGTTACAAACAGTAAACGAGGGTCAGGATGTAAACATATGCTTTAA
>CAYNVP010000192.1:1217-3970 GCA_964400665.1 uncultured Pirellulales bacterium
TCTCTACTCCGTTACAAACAGTAAACGAGGGTCAGGATGTAAACATATGCTTTAAGTTTAACTACACAGGTTTAGAGAAGACGGCCATAACACGCATCCAGCTGGATGACCAGACACCGTTTGATGTTAATGGTTCTTTTACGAATGGGACGTATGTTTACAGCTTTCCCTGGACTGCGACCGTAGGCGATCATCGCGTAAGAGGCTGGTGCGATTTCAATGACGATGTTTCAGAAACAAACGAAGGCAATAATTATCGTGATGAAAATCCAAGCTTCTCGGTACTGCTTATGCCGGACTTTGCTGCAGTTGACTGCTATGCGGCCAATCCAAATGACATATCTACTCCGTTACAAACAATAAACGAAGGTCAAGATGTCAACATATGCTTTAAATTTGACTACACAGGTTCAGAGACGATGGCCGTAACACGCGTCCAGCTGGATGACCTGACACCGTTTGACGTTAATGGTTCTTTCACGACTGGTTCGTATGTTTATAGCTTTTCCTGGACTGCAACGGCGGGCGAACATCGCGTAAGAGGTTGGTGTGACTTCAATGACGAAGTCACGGAAGCAAACGAGAGCAACAATTACCTTGATGAGAATCCTTGCTTTTCAGTAATACCACCAAGCACAGTGTTGTTGATTCATTGTGATGGAAATGATGGTTCACAGTCATTTATTGATAGTTCGCCTTCGGCTCATGGTATCACAACATATGGTGATGCACAAGTTGATACTGCAACTGTGAAATTCGGGACGGGTTCGCTGATGCTTGATGGAAATGGTGATTGTTTAACTATTCCGGATAGTGATGACTGGGATATAGGCGGTAGCTCTGAAGATAACTGGACTATTGACTTATGGGTTAAGCATACCAGCCATAGTGATTATGAAAGATATATAGCTCAAATAGAAGATGATGATAAGAGATGGATATTAGATCATAGAGATGGTTATGGAATAAGCTTTCACATAAGATTAAGCGGAGTTTATATTGTTAGTTTACCCAGAGCAGGAGAAATTACTGATACAAATTGGCATCATGTGGCTCTTTGTAAGGTGGGTTCAGAATATGCAATCTACTTAGATGGACAACAAGTTAATTATACAAATGATCCTGATACGAATATATTTATAGGAGATTTAACCGTAGGTGCCACTCCTACTGCCACATACTCAATGTATTTTGATGGTCATATGGATGAAATTCGTATTCAGCGTTCAAACTATTTCAATGCAAATCCAAATCCAAGTAATACAGATACGATAACAGTGCCGATGCAGTAGGAAAAGAATTAGCTTAACATAGGGATAAATCTAAAATCTGAAATCTGAGCACAAATCTGGGGATACCACACTTATTTCTTTTTAAATCCGTGAAGGAATAAAATTGAATATTTTGCTTTTTCCTTTTTTATCCAACCAGCATTTATCCCCCTCCGCCGGACGATTGACGTTACAAGTCGCACACCTGTCCTCCGTCCTGTCCGACGTAGCTTTAGCGAAGACGGAAGCTTTAGCGTAGGAGGAACCACAACCGGATGACGTAATCCGCATCGAGTATCCAGCATCGAGCATCTCGTATCTATCTACGAACGATGAACTACAAACTTTTACACTGTCCGCCAAACGCTGTCCGCTATGCTCTCTTTTCTTAATAAATAACTTCGTGTGTCTTCGTGGTTCAAAGAAACAGTGTAAATCTGTGTAATCTGTGGTTAAAATTCTCTGTGTGCTCTGTGACCTCTGCGTCTAAATTTCTCTGTTATTTTGCGCTAGGTGGCATTGCCACCTACTGAATACATCTCTGGCCGAAACCTTCGTGTATCTTCGTGGCCTTCGTGGTAAAAAAACCGCAATCTACAATCAGACACGCAGCGAAGCGCAGGGCCCGCTTCGGAAATCCGAAATAGAAAAACTTTGTGTCTTCGTGCCTTCGTGGTAAAATACCCGAAAAATGAATCATTAAATAATTCTCTTTATTCTCGGCGGTCTCTGCGTGCTCTGCGGTGAAAATTGTAATGGAAGAAAGTAAACAACTAAATGGGATTACAGATCAGATAATCGGTGCTGCGATGGACGTTCATCGTGCGCTGGGACCGGGGCTATTAGAATCGGCTTATGAAGCGTGTTTAATGTTTGAGCTTGTGTCTCGCGGATTGAAGGTTGAACAACAAAAAGCTTTGCCGGTAGTGTATCGTGATGTCAAACTCGATTGTGGATACCGACTGGATTTGGTAGTAGAAAACGCTGTTGTGATTGAGTTGAAGGCGACAGAACAGATATTGCCCGTTCACAGTGCACAATTGCTCTCGTATCTGAAGTTAACTGGATTGAAAGCAGGGCTGTTGATAAACTTTCATGTTAAGATGTTAAAAGATGGAATTGTCCGCCTTGTAAACAATTTTCCTGATTCTCAGCAGTCTCTGCGTGCTCTGCGGTGAAAATATGAACCACGAAACTATCGTAATTCTCGACTTCGGCAGCCAATACAGCCAGCTAATCGCAAGGCGCATCCGTGAGCACAATGTTTATTCTCAAATTGTCCCGCCTAATACCCCTGCGGCCGAGCTTTCAAAACATAATCTCAAAGGCATAATCCTCTCAGGCGGCCCTGCAAGCGTCTATGAAAAAGGCGCAATAAAATGCGACGAAAAAATCTTCGGACTTGGCGTTCCCATCCTCGGTATTTGCTACGGTCTGCAGCTCGCCTGCCAAATTCTCGGCTGTAAAATCGTCCCCGCCTCC
>CAYNVP010000193.1:0-3941 GCA_964400665.1 uncultured Pirellulales bacterium
ACTGGAAGCGATTGTTGCTCAGATGAGTATCGCACAGAAAGGAAAAATAAAATGAAAAACAGGTGGATTTCATTATTTGTCCTATTTTCGATTGTTGCAACAGGATACGCTGATTATAGTATTACCCGGAGTACGATAGACGGCGGCGGCGGCACGAGCAGCGGCGGGAAATATATAGTTAGCGGCACAATTGGCCAGCCGGACGCAGCATACTCAGCAGCTGAACAATATGAACTTCTTGGCGGTTTCTGGCCGGGTGAACCTATGTGTATTGTTGACTTTGAGGACTTTGCAAAATTTGCCGAATACTGGCTGCAAACAAGGACGGGCTTAACTGCTGATATAAACGAAGATGGAACCGTAAACTTGTATGATTTGGAAAAGTTTACTAATGAATGGCTCTGTTATTGCCTTTACGACTGGCCGTTGAAGTAGCAATAGTTATTATCTGTATGTGCCCGTACCGGATATGAAATTTCGGCCTTGTAGCACCTGCAACTGTTCTATAGCCGAAAACCTCGTTATCCTGCAACGCTGTAAAATTTCATATCCTATAAGTATTGTGCCTCTATGCCTTGATTTTCAAAAGACACGCGGAGAAAATGCACTTGTGTTTTATTGTTCCGCCGCAATACTACGGGTGTTAATCCATAGTAGTTTACTTCTCCCGCATATACGGATATCTGAAGTCCCTCGGCGGCAAAAACGTCTCCTTAATCGCCCGCGGCGAAACCCATCGTTCCAGATTAAGCCAGCTTCCCGCCTTGTCGTTTGTTCCCGAGGCGCGTGTTCCGCCGAACGGCTGCTGCGATACCACCGCCCCTGTCGGCTTGTCGTTCACGTAGAAATTGCCCGCCGCGTGCCTAAGCACGTCCATCGCCTTGACAATCGCGCCGCGGTCGAGTGCGAATATCGAGCCGGTCAGCGCGTATGGCGACGTCTGGTCGCACGTCTCCAGCGCCTCGTCATACTTGCCTTCCGGGTACACATAAACCGTCAGCACCGGCCCGAAAATCTCCTCGACCATCAATCTCGATTTCGGGTCCTCGCTGACCACGACGGTCGGCTCGACAAAATATCCCCTCGAATTGTCATACCCGCCGCCTGTAATTATATCCAGCCCCTTCGTTGTCTTTGCGTATTCGATATATTCGGCAATCGTATCGAACGCCTTTTTGTCAATCACCCCGCCCATAAAATTCCTGAAGTCGCACACGTCGCCCATCTTCACGTCCCTGATTTCAGCCAGCATCCGCTCTTTGACCTTCGGCCATATCGAATCCGGCACATACATCCGCGATGCCGCCGAGCACTTCTGCCCCTGATATTCAAACGCCCCGCGAACCGTCGCCGCAACCAATGCCTCGATATCACAGCTCGAATGTGCGAATATAAAGTTCTTTCCTCCCGTCTCGCCAACTATCCGCGGATACGATACGTATTTTCGAATATCGCTGCCCACGGCTAACCATATCGTCGAGAACACGTATGTGCTTCCCGTAAAGTGAATCCCGCCTAATCGAATGTCATTAAGCACGGGCGGCCCAACAACCGGCCCCGGCCCCGGGACCATATTAATTACCCCCGGCGGCATCCCCGCCTCTTCGAGAATCTTCATTATATAGTAAGCCGGCAAAACCGCAGCCGACGCCGGCTTCCAGACAACCGTGTTACCCATCAACGCCGGCGCCGTCGGCAGATTGCCCGCGATGCTCGTAAAATTAAAAGGTGTAATCGCAAACACAAATCCGTCTAAGGGCCGGTGCTCCATATAATTCAAAATCCCCGGCGAGGACAGCGGCTGGTCCCCGTAAACCTCTTCCATAAAGTGCGGATTGAACCGCCAGAAATCTATCAGCTCGCACGCCGAATCAATCTCCGCCTGATACGCCGTCTTACTCATATTCAGCATCGTCGCCGCGTTCAATAGCATCCTGTACTTGCCCGCCAACAAATCCGCCGCCTTCAGCAGTATCACCGCCCGCGATTCCCACGGCATCCGCCCCCATTCCTTCTTCGCCTTCTCCGCCGCGTCCACCGCTTTAATCGCGAACTTCGCGTCGGCCTGGTGACACTTGCCCAGAACCTGACTGTGGTCGTGCGGACACTTTATATCCGCTAATTTGCCGCTCTTGACCTCTTCACCGCCGATTATCATAGGCACTTCAACCTCCGTGCCTAACATCTCCTTGAGCTTCGCCTTTAGCTGCCCTCGCTCCGGGCTGTTCGGCCCATAACTCAATACCGGTTCATTCTTTGGCTGCGGAACACGAAATATGCCGTTAAACATCTCTGCCTCCTTAATATAAGTAATCCGGAATTTCCGACGTTACGAAAAGCCGCAACATACCAGATTTTTGCCGAAAAATCAATCGCCAAATCCGGGGTCTTACCGTTTAGCACTCAAGCTTACTTGGGATTGTGTTGGCATTCTTGAAAGGTATATGTTTCATACTTCCATTAGATAATTCATCGCTCACCCCGCAGAGCTCTCTCATACTCTGCTATATCCATAGCCGGTATTGTTCCGAGAGTCTGCAACCGACTCAATAACCTAAGAAAGAAAAAGATAAGCGAATCTTCTTTTCTGCTCGTCTCTATTCTGAATATCTCCCCGTATCTAGCATCAAACGCCCCAAATTGCAATGAACATCCTATGTCTATCTGCTGTCGTCCATTAAGATTTGGACAGATATTCCTTAATTTACTATCAATATCTTGTCCCCAGTCACATCCTAATGTTAACAATCCCGCAATAATCTCGCTTGGCCTCTTAGGTTTATATTTTCCCCCAGCATGAACAATGGGGACACTAGTGCGCTTCAGTCTTCTTACGCTCTCCGCCTTTTGACCTGAGTATTCAACCGCATCTTTGTTTAAATTTTGCTTAACCTCAAACACTCCGTACACACTCTCTGCCGGAACGTAAATCGCACCATCCTGATGAAAAAGAAATGGTGAGTAATGCTGGTCATAAATCACAATGTCTATTTGTTGGCTAATTGTACCATTACAATCAACAACAAAAGCTTTATTAACTTTGTACCGTTGAGGTAGATACCCATTTAGCATTTCGATCCATTTTAGTTCGGATGCATCTCCCTTTGTTCCTGGATGCTTAATTGTTTCTCGATTTGACGAAAGCGTTGCAATCATCTGATCTTGGAGCCCCATGAAAATCTTCTTGAGATCGATACTTTCCGTTCCATTACTCATAGTATCACCAAATAATCTCACCCCAGGATGACTTCATAAGTGCCGTTTGAGCAGCCGCTGCGACAGCTTTTTTCTCCTCACCTGTAAGTTCATCGGAGATAATATTGTTAGAATTTGCTAGGTCCAAAATCTGCGCAGATTCAAATTCATCGCTCAGATACTGAAGGACTCGCCAAAGATTTGGTGCCACACGTCCAACCCGGCATTTACTCAACGCCCGAATTACGCTCATTTCCAAGTAGAAAGAAGGGAATTCCAAACCGTGAAGATCTCGCCATATTTTCGTGGCCCTTATTTCGTTTTGTCGCCTGGATTCTTTGACGTACTTCACATGCTTGTATACATTTGTCTTAGTCCAAGTGTCCGTTTTACTAACATAGATGCTGTGGTTAAAGCCAAGCTGCTTCTTAGCTGGCACTAAATCAATCAAAAGACCATTCCATTGAATCCTAATCGAAACATTTTGCTCCCTAACAGGGAAATGGCAGCTTTTCATAAATGAAGATAGGCTCTTGTATATTTCTCTTAGACTCTCATTTGTCTTAGGCTTAAGTGATATCAAAAGGTCAATATCAGTTGCTCCTCGAATGCTAGTTCCTTTTACAAAAGATCCAGTAGGTAATATGCTGAACAAATTAGGCGTGGTCCTAACCATCGATTTGTCAGTTACATTTCCGAGAACTTGATTCCCCCAAAACTTAATATACGGATAAATCTTTTTTACA
>CAYNVP010000194.1:0-3914 GCA_964400665.1 uncultured Pirellulales bacterium
GCACTATGATAGTCGCCGGTATCTGCATCCTTTCGCTCGTGCTTTTCGGTATCGTCGCCTGGATGATTCTTCCTGACTTCAAAAACCTAAAACCCCGGCAGGGTCCGCGAATTGATGAGGCAAAACAGCTTGCCGAGAATTTCGTAACGCTTGTCAGCAAAGGCGATTTTGGCCCTGCTAAAAACCTGCTCGCCCCACAAACCCAAAAGGATTTACCCACAGACCGGCTCGAACAATTCGCCAAGTTCATCGGCAAAGGGTCCATTTCCGATGCCAACCTCGGCCTTACGCACTTCGAGCCGCAGCCACAGGGCAACTCCTATTTCCTCTCCTACAATATCAATCTTGAGGATGATTCAAAGGGAATTGTTGTATCCATAAGCGAAATCAACAACGATTTGACGATTGATGCAATCGCCGCCCGGCAGTACTTCTCCGATAATGCAGTTCAGATAGGCGACAAAACCTATGAACAGCTGAGCGATGCTGTATTCACTCCTGCAATGGCCGGTTTTGGCAAGGCCCTCGGCAGAAGCTGTTGCGCCATCGTGCTTGTCTTTGCTTTCCTGGCTCTTGTCCAGATTATTTCGATGTGGGTAATATTCAACAAGGCCGGGCATCCCGGCTGGGCCGCTATTGTCCCGTTCTACAATATGTGGGTTCTCGCCGAAGTAGCCGACAAACCCGGCTGGCTCGGCCTCATTGCCTGCTTTGCCGGTGTTGTCCCCTACGTCGGCCCAATCATTGGCTTTGTCATCTCGATAATGATATGCATTGGCGTATCAAGGACCTTTAATCGCGGCATACTGTTCGGTTTGGGCCTGGCGTTCATCCCCTTTATCTTCTATCCGGTTCTCGCCTTCGCCTCCGACTGATATAGCTTTTTCGATTAAGGGCCCAACTTAGAATCAGTCGATTTGTCTGTTCAGGTATTGAGGCAGACCTATCTGCTTTATCTGGTCCTGCTGCATCTCGATTTCGTCCACGTGGCCGTCCTCATCCTTCAAAATCGATTCCAGTATCTCTTTAGTGGCGTTATCAGCGACATCCTGGGCGAGCTTAATAGCCGCGTTATACGCACGTATCGCCCCCATTTCCGCACCGAGGTCATTGTCGAATTGTTTCGGCACGTCCGAGCCGATATGAATCGCGCTGAGCTTATCTACGACGGGTATGCCCTCCAGAAACAGCATTCGTTCTATGAGCTTCTCGGCGTGTTTCATCTCCGTAATGGCCCGTGCGCGAATCATCTTGTTGAGCTTGCCGTAGCCCCAGTTTTCCACCATTTCCGCGTGCACCATATACTGGTTTATCGCGCCCAGCTCATCGGCGAGCAGATTGTTCAGGGTCTGAAGTAATTTCTCATTTCCTTTCATTTCTATGACCTCCTTTCACTTAAAGTGAAACCTTACCCATCTCGTTTGGTTTACCCCACCAAATACAACGGAGCAATTGTAGCAAATGTTTTATAAGTTTCCACGCTAAAATATGCCTTCGGCGTATTTTCTTTGCCGTCGTCAACCAAACGTCATAATTTACGAACCTGTTCTGCTGAGCTTCCATTTTCCCGACGACTCTTATCCCTTGATACAAATCATAGGCACCAGCTTCGCTACCTTTTTCGAGAGTTTTGCCTGGTGCGCCGCCTCAACAACCGCACTTACGTCCTTATATGCCTCGGGTGCTTCTTCGGCTACGCCGCGATAGGATGAGCTGCGAATAATAATGCCGCGATTTGCAAGCCGCGATACGACCTCTTTGCCCTGCCAGAGGCGGGTTGCCTGGTGACGGCTCATACTTCTGCCGGCCCCGTGACAGGATGAGCCGAAGGACAAATCGACGCTCTCGGCCGTGCCCGCCAGAACGTATGAAGCAGTCCCCATCGTGCCCCCTATCAATACCGGCTGGCCAAAATTACGCAAGTCCGCAGGCAGCGTCTCGTCCTGTGGGCCGAATGAACGCGTCGCACCTTTGCGGTGAACGAAGAGCCGCTTTTTGCGGCCGTCAATCGAATACGACTCTTGCCTGCACGTGTTATGAGAAACATCGTAAAGCAGTTTAAGCTGAGAGTCAGGTAGCACCAATGCAAATGCCTCCCTTACCAGATGAGTGAGTATCTGACGGTTGGCTAACGCGCAGTTGATGCCGGCCCGCATTGCCCCGAGATAATGCCGACCAAGTTGCGAATCGAGCGGGGCGCAAGCCAGCTCTCTTTCAGGCAGCTCAATTCCGAAGCCCTTGGCCGCCGGAACCATTTGTGCAAGATAGTCCGTCCCAATCTGATGACCAAGCCCGCGCGAGCCGCAATGTATGCTGACAGCCACTTCGCCTTTTCGCAGGCCGTAGGCGTTGGCAACGTCCTTGTCGTATATCTCCACAATCTGCTGGACCTCCATATAATGGTTGCCCGAGCCCAGCGTTCCCATCTCATCCTGCTGGCGTTTCTTGGCGTGTTCGGAAACCTGTGCTGGTTCGGCGTCCGGAGCTGCGCCCCCCTGCTCAATATGAAGCAGGTCTTCTTTGGTCCCAAAGCCATGGTCAACCGCCCATTTTGCCCCGCCGACGAGAACCTCGTCGAGTGCTTTTATGCCAAGATGTAATATCCCCGTGCTCCCTAAGCCGGCGGGCACCTTTCTTTCGAGGACGTCGGCCAGCTTGTGCTTTACCGCTTCTATCTGGCCTGCCTGAAGCCCGGTGGTCATCGTCCTGACCCCGCAGGCGATGTCAAAGCCGACACCGCCCGCCGATATGACTCCACCTTCGTCGGGGTCAAAGGCCGCGACACCGCCTATGGGAAAACCATAACCCCAGTGGCCGTCGGGCATTACAAAGCTGGCCTTTACAATACCAGGCAAAGCCGACACATTTACGGCCTGCTGACCGACCTTTTCATCCATCGCTAAGACCAATCCCTCGTCGCCGAATATCACGACGGGAACCTTCATCCTGCCTTTCGGTTCAATAACCCATTCATAATCGCTGCGTTTTTTTAGTCGCTTTATATCCATCTCTTTTTCTCTTCGCCGCCTTCACACGTCAACAATACACTGGGCCGTCCAGCATTTGTGTTTATCTTCCTTTACGCTTAAGTTCGTACACGTTGCCCCTTTGACCTCCACGGCTGGCGAGTGCCTCGAAATATCCAGCTTCTCCCCCCACGCTAATGCACTTAGCCGGTTCTTGTTGATAAAGACCTCGAACCTGCCGAACAGCATTCGCCGCGTCGCCATTTCATAGAGCAGGCAGTTAAGCCAGTTGACCAGCAGCATTTCATCGTCGGCCGCCTCACACGCAATATTAATCCTTTGTTCGAGTTTAATGCTTCTTGGGTCGGTGATTACAGCCGTCAGCGCCAACGCCGTCTGCTCGAAGGATTGCTCCTTTGTCGGACCAATCCCCCTTACGCCAATGTCGGCTTCGTGGGCAAAATGCTCCCATCTTGGCTCTATCGTGCTTATCATAGCGGTTTTGCCTTAGTATGTTTTTCAAAGGGCCGTCTGCCGAAATTCATTATCCGGCCGGCCTCATACAATAATACATACCAGACAACCCCGCGTCTATCCAGACCGGACATTCAGGGCAGTTACACCCCCTTTTTTCTATGGCCGATTTGCCTGGGCCCCTCGCACAATATAGCCCTTCTCTCGCCTTTTTAGGGTAACTGGGGCATTTCGAGCAGTTTCCCTGCATACAGATTCCAAAGTTTTCCTGAGTATCTTCAACCGTTGCCATTTCCCTCGTCTCCTTTCAGAAAGCTTTTGGGGTTTCAGATTCGGGTGATAAAAAGTATTCGCTCTATCCGGTGACGGTGTCCTCACGTCACCTCGATATCAACCTCGCTTTCCCATGTCCCATGCAGGTTACACCTCTCGAAAGCGCGAAGCTTGCCGTGCTCATGGTCCAGGCAGACACAG
>CAYNVP010000195.1:0-3904 GCA_964400665.1 uncultured Pirellulales bacterium
TTGCCTGCACGTCCATTGCCGGCTCGATAAATTCAATCTGCTTGACCTGGTTATTGTTGATAGTGCTTTTTCTGCCCAGCGTGTACATATGATATTCCATAAACGCCTTCTCCGTGAACCCCCCTTCATCCAAAGCCATCTCTCTGGAAATACCTTTAGCCATCGGCATCATCTGCATCGGCGGCTGGATGCGCCGCACGTCGCCGGCAATCAGTTTTAGCGTCGCGTCCCTGTAACCAGCGCCGCTGTGGTTATCTATTGTTACCCAGCCCGAAAAATCCAGCGCCGTATCATCGGCGTTCAAAATCGCCGTGTAATCCGCCTTCCAGCCAATTGCCCCTGTCGTATATGTCACCTCGCAAAGCTGCTCGCCGCCCTTTTGGGCATCGGTCAGCCACACAAGCGTCGGCCTGGTCACCAAATCATCTGGTAATTCTTTCAGTGCTATCTCCTCAACACTCGAACGCCCAATCACCTCGATACCCTTATCGCTCTGCACAATCAAATCCTGCCCCACAGCAGCCAGCAGCGTCCCCTCGACAGATTTTCTCAAATCCGACCCGCTGCCTTTAATCGCCACCATAACCTGCTTGTCGATATAGCGATTGAGCAAACTGTCCGCGTTGACAAGGTCGTATTCGTAATTCTGCTCCAGGACCGATACCGCCCCCGGCGCAGACAAGCACTCGAACTTCACGCTTGTCGGGTCTATGGCCGAGGCCACGTCTGTGAACCGCACCGTGTTTTGCCCCTTCTCGAATTTCATTTTTCGCGCCTCTCTGACCACCGCGAAATTATCGCTATAAATCGTAAGACCCACACCGGCCCTGCCCTGAGCGGAGTCGAAGAGCTCACTTGCCCCAAAACAGACCGAACACACAACCGCCGATACTACTAATGAATACAATGTCCCGCGTCTCATTTTTATGTCTCCTTAATCATATTTCCTTGATTATATATGCGCTCACACGCCGAATTACTCACACAGCCATCCCAACATCCTGCGAATCGCGGTTACATTGTCTCGCCGGGCCATTGACCAGTAAAGAAAAACTTAGGTGTCGTTTCCCTCTTTTACCCGGCTACAAGGCCCGATAACATTCGGCCACCCTGTTTTTTAAACACAGCTAACAGGGGCATTGATATTGACGAACAAAACAAAAGCCGCTATTATCCCCTTTATTAGCGGATGTGGCGGAACTGGCAGACGCGCAGGCTTCAGGAGCCTGTGGGCTTACGCTCGTGGAGGTTCGACTCCTCTCATCCGCATTTGACGCCAAATATCATCTCCCGCGCAGTCGAAATTTGACACGAAATATCATCCCCGGCGCAATCGAGGGACCTGCTTAAAAACTCTGTTTTATTCAATTACCTGCGGATTTAACGTTATAGGGCTTTTAGGCCGATAAATAAATGTATGCCCGGAATTTGGAAGGTCGCTTCTTTTTAGGCATATTTTATTATAGTTGCGCACGTTATGATTGGATATTTGCAGAAATTTGAACAACACCTGGGTGGCTTGCAGTTGCCCTTACTGCTGGCCATGGCGGTGATTACCCTGGCGGCGGGATTGTTTATTTGTCTCGGCGGACTCGGTTTTAGAAGGGTGCTGTTTGCCATAATAGGAACGTATTGCGGCATCGCCTGTACAATGTCAATCGCCGGCTTCAACCTTATGCTGGCTTTTGCCCTTATAGGCGCCTGTGTCCTGCTCGCGCTCAAACTTCAGGATACTTTCCTGGTCATAGTCGCGTCGGCATTTGCCGCCGTATACGGCTTTTCAATACTCATCAAACCATATTTCTCTACATCAGATGAGCTGATTTCAATAATTCGAGAACTGACTATTGGCGTTCCATTCTATAACTGGCCCATATTGCTCGCTCTTATAGCCGTTCCTGTCGCAGTCAACTCAGCCTTCTGGCGCGGCACCTCCGCCGTGTTGTGCTCCGCAGCAGGAACAGTCCTGCTTCTGGCCGGGACTATAATGTTGTTAAAACACTCCGGCCTTGCTGCCGTCGGTCATATCAGCAGCAAACGCGAACTCTATATCGAGCTTTTCATTGCCGTAACCGCGGTTTCTGCTTTTGTGCAGTTTTTCATCCTGCCAAAAATCAGCAGCCGTTTCGCTGCCGCTAAGGAAACCGCAAAGGCCAAAGCCAAGCGGGCCAGAAGAAAAAAAACCGATGATAGCGAAACCCGCTCGAAGACAACTGCCTGGCGAACCGCATAACATCGCTCCGTGATGGGCGTTGCCCAACTTTAAAAGGAGATAGCAAAATGGATTTTCTGCTCTTTCTCGCCCAGACCAGTAAGACCCCCGGACAATTCGATGCTTCTCAGGTCGATTACGGAACAAGATATGTCCTGCAGGCACTCGACCAGATTTGGCAGCAGGCCACCTCGCTGACCTGGCTACAGGCCGTCATCGCCATATCGTTCGGCATCATCCCTCTGATGTATGGCTGGCGAATTTACAAGGTCCTCGCTGTTATTAGCTTCGGCCTGCTCGGACTATACCTCGGTATGTGGGTCGGCGCTCAGTTTCAGCACGCCCTGCTGGGCAGTGTCACGGGTGCAGCAATTCTGACTGTCCTTGCTTTGCCACTGATGCGATGGGCCGTCTGTGTCCTCGGCGCTCTCTCAGGCGGCGTAATCACCGCCGGCCTCTGGCACGCCTGCATGCTCCCTGAACAGTTCGTCTGGGCCGGTGCCCTTGTGGGCATTGTTGGAGGCGGCTTGATTTCCTTCGTCGTCTTCAAACTCTCTGTTATGCTCTTTACAGGTCTCGCCGGCGCTTCTCTTGTCATTATCGGCGCCTTTGCGCTGGTTTACCGACTTGAAACCTTCGTTAATGACCCGCCGACAACGCACCTGAACGAGCTTTATTACAACCATCACTGGTTCCTGCCCCTGTTGCTCATCATAGGCACTCTCATTGGCGTTCTTCTCCAGCTCAGGTTCCTCAAGACCTCCAAGGACTGGTCCGTCTGAACCCCGGAACTTTGTTATCCGGGCTTCGTCTATTGCATTGTAAACGCCTGGCACATATCCAGACACTAATAAAGCCGGCCGCTGTTGTCCCTCTTTCTCTGCGTAGTTTATGCCTGAAGGATTTTTTTGTTGAAGGCAGTCCTATAACATCTGACTTACCAGCGTGCCGTCGAAAAATGTAAAAAGATTTTCTGAGAAATCCCATAAATTGCCCAAACAGTCTAATCTTCCCAGATTAACACTGCCGATATTTCTAAAAAGGCAAAATACTCTAATATGGAGATTGGATTATGGATACGCTAACAGAGCAACGCAAATGTACACGAACGGAAGTGTCATGGCCGGTAAGTGTTTGGCTGCCGGAAGCGAATAGATTTTTTAACGGCAGAAGCGCCAACATAAGCAAGACCGGCGTTTTTGTTCGGCTGCCAGTTACGACGCCGCTTCACGCCGGCAATGTCGTTGAATTGAATTTCCCCCGGACAATGGCGCTGGCCAGGAAAAAAGGCGGCTTTGCCCGGATAAAAAGCGGAAGGGTGGTGCGCGTTCAAAGAGGCAATCTGCTGGATGACGCCGCAATAGGCGTCGGTATTGCCTTTGTGGAAGGCGAGTGCTAATGGCCTTTTCTGCTTAATTAACGTTTCGCAATAAGTAATGCAATAACTGCATTTACTGTCAGTACAAGGATTGGGAGAAAAAATATTGGCCGGCGACACAGCATTGTCGCCGGTCATTTTTTTGCCTGCCTTGACGCAGCCCTTTGGGCGAAGCCGGGCGCTGCAAAGGCCGTTAGCTTCCCTCCTTCTGTTTTATGTCTCCTGCCGTTGGTATAATCCTGTTCATGCAGCCGTTTAGGAAATGGCGTCGAAAGAGGATAGCCAAGAGGTATTTTCCGCTGGAGTGGCTTGGT
>CAYNVP010000196.1:0-3894 GCA_964400665.1 uncultured Pirellulales bacterium
AACAGCAGGGTTAAAGCAGCCGATTGCTATTACTATTTTCGGCATATTTAACATTGCTATCGGGGGCCTGAGATTATTTACCAGCCCATGTACGATATTCGGGATAGCGATGTCGGGGGAAAACTATGGAATGACCGTTGGGTATACGTTATTTCTTTTGCTCACTTACCTTTTTGGTTTAAGTTTATATGTCTGGTTATTGTCACTGGGGATGGGACTTATCACGCTTAAGAGATGGGCGAGGCGAGGGTCGGTAACATACGCTTGGATTGCAATTTTATGGTGGGTTGTTCGCAGAGGCATAGATATCTTTGCACTCTCGGCCGGCTGGGTGAATCCGGCCCAGGGTGATACGCCGATGTTTGTCGGCAGAATGTGCTTCAGTTCAATTGGTCTGATATATCCTGTGCTGCTTCTGATTTTTATGCAGAAGGAGAAGGTCAAGAGGGCCTTCCAAGGATTGGAAAATCCGAAATACTAAGCACGAAATCCTAAACAAATTCTAATTACCAAAGCACTAAATCCTAAACGCTGAACGTCTGATTTGAGCGTCATTGGTTGAAGATGCGATAAGAGTCATCGGTCAGCGATGATTAATCAGAAATATTTTTTATGCTGTTTGGCGTCGCGTTCTTATTTGGTCTCACGGAGGATTTTGGCGTCGAGGATATCTTTTTCTCGGCCGGTTGATTCCTTGTTTTTTATCAGGTCCGGCTTTGAAATGAAAGGCACATTCAAGCCGTCAATATCAATCTCGACTTTGTGCTGCCAGGCCTGGTCAAAATCAACACCATCGATGGACGTAATGATGTCGATGCGTCTCGGGGCTACGCCTATCTGAAAAATAATATCGCGGCTGGCGAAAGCGGCTTCGTTAATTTGTGACAGAGGCGCCCCAAATTCTTTTAACGCGTTGAACGCTTTCTGTGAATTTTCCCCCGACGCCAATATCCAGATATCCATATCGCCGGTCGCGCGTGGATAGCCGTAAGCCCCCATTGCGTATGCCCCGACAACGAGGAATCTGACCTCATTGCTTTTTAAGAGCTGCAACATCTCTTTGTAATCGGCGTTGAGCATCGGTTCTTCCGCTAATAGACCACAACTCCTCTGTAAGCTCCCAAACAATCGCAACTCGCCGGCCGGCAGGGGCATCAACATAATCGCTTGTCTGCGTTTTACCTTTGATGAGCACCGCCTGACTTCGGTCAACGCTGTTTGTCCTCTGCTTTTCTCTCATACAAATTCCATTTTACGGCAAATTCGGGCTTATGTCAAAACCAAAGGCCGGCGTTTCCAGAAAAATGCTTACCCGCCTGTGTCGTATAATTTCTTAAATTACAAGGGCTTATGCTGACGAGTACATTTTTTTTCGCAAAATTGTTATATTTTTGTTGACATACTAAAATAATTTGGTATAATTCTAACCCGCTGAGCCAGGATATCAGCGGAAGTAGCACAGAAGCGCAAGCATTTCGCCCCAGTAGGGGCAAGTATCATGCCAAGATAGGCCCCCGACTACGACATTCAAGGGCAGGCAAGTCGAGAAAACGTTAAACGGTTGCGGTTCCGTCTTCGCTGCGCTACGTCGGACAGGTGCGCAACTCGTGTCGGTTACGGAAAACGTATGACGACAGACGAAACGAGCAGCGCAAACGAAGGACGAAATACGCAACCACACAGTTAAGGTATGGATCCCCGACTGTGGTTCCTACGGAGCTTGAGTCGAGGACAAGAAGTGGATCCCCTGTTGCCTGTCATGTAAGCAGACACCCGGGGACAGGGAGGCGAATATGGAAAGCGGTGTAAACGTAACATTCAGGATTCCAATTTGGTTAGACAGGATTTGCGCGTGGCCTGTGATGTGGTATCGGCGGAGGAAATATGGGTATGACTTTCGCAGGATTGATTTAGGCGAGGGGCAGTGGACGATTTTGGATTCGCAAGATTACTATATGTATGGCAATTTCAAATGGTTCCTTAACGGAAACCGTGGGAAATTCTATGCAGTACGGAGCAAAAAAATTGGTAACACGGGGACAAAAATGGTTTCGATGCACAGGGAGATAATGAATGCTCCGGCCGGGCTTCTTGTCGACCATAGGAACTGCGATTCTCTTGACAATCGAAGGTCCAATCTACGTTTTGCGACGCAGCCGGAAAATATTCGAAACAGGCGCAAGACGACATCGAAGACGAGTTCAAGATTTATCGGCGTTTATTATGACAAGGAAAGACATTTGTGGGTTGCACGAATCGAACATCAGGGAGAGAAGATATTTTTAGGCAGATTCAGGAGCGAAGAGGAAGCGGCGAGGGCATACGATGCGGCGGCGAGGAAATATCACGGGAAGTTTGCCCGACTTAACTTTCCTGAACTTACCGCAGAGAACGCGGAGCACGCAGAGGATGTAAAATAGTCAGAAGACGGAATTGCGGATTTCGGATTGTAGATTTCGGATTTAAAATGAGATTGCTTCGCTGCGCTCGCAATGACAAAAAAACGGTTTTTCTGCGGAAAGGTCATTTTGTTAGAGATTTTAAGTAATTGTCGTATTCGAATTAGGCAACTTCCCAATAGATGTAGCGGGATATGTGGCTTATAAAAGGACAGCGGCGTAAAAAGCTGTTATTTTACAGGGAACAGCCGGTGTCTCAAGGGCTCCGGCTGTTTTTTTGAGGGGGACATATATAGATATTGAACCATAGGGCAGGTATGGGGGCTAAACATAACGGCGAAAATTCTTGAAATTTTGGGGGATGGATATTTGACATATCGGCAAAATCGGCTAATATATAGGGCTTTAGCGTGAACCCAAGGAGTTTGTATGAAGACGTTTTTGATGAAAAGTGAGGACGTCGAGCGTAAGTGGTGGCTTGTAGATGCCGACGGGCAGATTTTGGGCCGGATGGCGACCAGGATAGCCCTGATGCTGATGGGCAAGCACCGGCCGACATATACGCCACACGTTGACTGCGGCGATTTTGTGATAGTCGTGAACGCCGAGAAGGTCCGCGTTACGGGCAGCAAGGCCGAGCAGCGGGAATTCGATTACTACACGCATTACCCCGGCGGATACAAGTCCACGAGCTTCGCCGAGCTGTTTGCCAGAAGGCCCGAAAAAGTGATTGAGCTGACGGTCAGGCGGATGCTGCCCAAGAACAAGCTGGCGAGGCGAATGATTCTGCGGCTGAAGAGCTATCGCGGGCCTGAGCATGAGCATCAGGCGCAGAAGCCGGAAAAGATAACGATATAATCGTTTCCGCCACCCCTGCCTACAACCTGCAGGGGCAAGCAGGCGGATAAATTGGAAAGATAAGAGGTTATGGCAAAAGCAGAAGAAACAAAAGTAAAGGCGGGAGCATCGGCAACGCCGGCTGAAGCCGCATCGCAGCCGAGCGCCAAAGGCCCGGACAAGAGCGGATTTTACTGGGGCACCGGCAGAAGGAAGACCTCGGTGGCGAGGGTTCGGCTGAAACCTGGCGAGGGCAGGATGCTCATCAACAAGAGGAGTCTTGAGGAGTATTTCAAGACCAACCAGGACAGAAAGGCGGTAATGGCGCCGCTGACAACTGCCGGGACGGAAAAGTCGTTCGATGTTTATGTCAACGTCAGAGGCGGCGGGACAACAGGGCAGGCAGGCGCAACCGTGCTGGGTATCGCGAGGGCGCTAAGGGATTACGACCCGGGGCTTGCCCAGATGCTGCGTGAAGGCCGGTATCTGACCCGCGACCCGAGGATGGTCGAACGTAAAAAGCCCGGACAGTCAGGAGCTCGAAAGAGGTACCAGTTCTCGAAACGATAGTCGAATAATACTCTGGAAGATTGGAAGGCCGCTGGTAATCTCCAGCGGCCTTTTTTAGTTGCTGTGGAGCTGAAATATGTTTGGTCAA
>CAYNVP010000197.1:0-3889 GCA_964400665.1 uncultured Pirellulales bacterium
GTTTCTTTACGAGCTCGGCCTGGACTTTTCGGAATCCGCCTCTCAATCCGAAATCGACAATCGGCAATCAGAAATTGACAATTCCCTTCTTAATTCTAAATTCTCAATTCTTAACTCTAAATTTCGTAAGGGCGACATTGTTGTGCATAAGAAGTTCGGCATCGGCACTGTAATGGATTTCGCTGATATGGGTGAAAACTCCGTAGTCACCGTCTCTTTCAACTCCGGCCTTACCAAAACCCTTTACCTCAAATACGCCAAGCTCACAAAAATCTAACCTGAATGCCCTCGAATGATATAGCAGGGGGTGTGCTCTGTGCGTTCTTGTTAGTCCGCAGGACGCTCCGAAGGATTTTAGCAGCGGGGAACCGTGGGTAAAAATAATCGTTTCAATCCGCTGCTGAAGGGGAAGGAGAATCCGCATTAAAACACGGGTCTAAACATAATGATAAAAAATCACGTCCTTTTGTGTTTTTTGGGCGTGTTAAACAACGTGGACTTTTCGGCCGGCGAACTGGACCTTTCCTTCGCCGGTTGCGAAAAGCGTGAAGTCTCTGCCCATTTGGACGTTCTTGCCGGGGAAGAATTTCGTCCCGCACTGCCGAATGATGATACTTCCGGCCTTGGCCACTTCGCCGGCGTACAGCTTAACGCTCCTGTATTTGGGATTACTGTCTCTGCCGTTTCTTGTTGACCCTTGTCCCTTTTTATGTGCCATAGGTTTTACCTCGGTTTTCAATTCAGGATATTAATACGAACAAATGAGTTTACGATACATAAAGTTATTTGTCAAGACCATTTATAATTTATTATTTATGATTTATTATTTACAGCTTAACACAAAGCAGCGTGTTGGATTTAGCCGTTAATTTCTTAAAATAATAAATAGCAAATCATAAATCATAAATGCTCACCGCTCGGCTTCGATGACGGCTTTGGTGTCCGAAATGCTAATCAATCCCTCGGCTACCAGCTTAATTCTGCCTTGCGGGTCGATGAAGAAACTGCTGGGTATGCTGCTTATGATATTGTAGGGTTTAGGCACATTGGCTGGGTCGGTCGCAGTTACGGTGTAGTTGATAACAGGATTTGCGGCGATGAACTTCTTGATTTTGTCGGCCGAGTTCATCGGCCCGATATAGGATATGGCCAGCATTGCCAGCTTGTCTTGGCCAATTGTATTCCTTAGTTCAATCAAATGGGGGATTTCTGCGATGCACGGCCTGCACCAGGTCGCCCAGAATATGAGCATAACATTTCGACCTTTGTAATCGCTGAGATTATGCGTCTTGCCGGCAATGTCTGTTACGGTAAAATCAGGCGCCTGTTTTCCGTACCAGTTAGTGAGAGCTGGTCCCCAGGTCTTCGCGTGGTAAATGATGCTGCTCAAGGTGGGTTTGGAGCCGCTTTCCGTTGACGTGTTTTGCTGCTGAGCAGGATTATTGGGTTCTGCTTGTGATTTCGGCTCTTTTTTACAGCCGATTAGCACACCTGCAGCCAATAGCGTCACGCTGAGCCAAATTGCGAGTTTTGCCTTACCATGAGCTGTTTGCATATCTATTTGCCTTTCTTTATGAGATTATACGAATCAGACGCGTAAATATAAAGTTAAATTCAGCCAATCAGTTTGTTTTTGAAACTGCCAATGAGAGCTGCTATAATTCCCGTAAGGTAATAATACCACACCTGTTTAACGGTTACTGAAATTAAGGAGTCAAAAGATGTATCGTATTGGCAAAAGGCAGGCAATCTTTTTATTGGCTATAGTTATGGTTCTGTCGGGCGTTTTGTCGGCTGATATCCGGCTGCCGTCGGTGATAGGCGACAATATGGTTTTGCAGCAGGGGATGAAGGTTCCAATATGGGGCTTGGCCGAACCCAACAGCGTAGTTTCGATTACGGGTAACTGGGGAACTGAACAATGGAGGACGAGGGCAAGGCAGGATGGCAAATGGATGATAAAGATACAGCCGGGCAAGGCTGGCGGGCCTTATGAGATGACAATCGAAGGCAAGAATAGTATAACGCTGAAAAACATTCTTGTAGGCGAGGTGTGGGTATGCTCGGGCCAGTCGAATATGGAATTTCCTCTGGACCGGGCGGTCAATTCCAAGCAGGAAATAGCTGAGGCAAACTATCCTGAGATTCGGTTGTTCACAGTAGGTAAAAAGGTGTCATATACTCCAATGATAAATTGCAAAGGCAGCTGGAGTGTATGTAACTCAAGAACGGCGGGGAGATTTTCGGCGGTCGGATATTTCTTCGGCCGGGACCTTTACAAACAGCTTGGCGTGCCGATTGGCCTGATTCATACATCGTGGGGCGGAACACCGGCTGAATCGTGGATGAGCAGGGAATATCTTGAGAACGATGAGAACTTCAGGCCGATTCTTAAGCGTTATGAGGAGACATCCGTAAATTATCCCGAGTTATACAGGAAGTATTTGTCATCAAGGGACCGATATAGAAAACACGCGGCAAAATTAAGAGCCGAAGGCAAGCCGGTTCCGCCGGAACCCGGAGCGCCGGTAGGTCCTAATCATCCGTATTCGCCGACTGGTCTTTATAACGGAATGATTTTACCGATTGTCCCTTATAGCATCCGCGGGGCGATATGGTATCAGGGCGAATCGAACGCGGGTCGGGCGTATCAGTATCGAACGCTGTTTCCGGCGATGATTAAAAACTGGCGCCAAGTGTGGGGCGAGGGCGATTTTCCGTTTTTGTATGTTCAGTTGGCAAACTGGAGGGCAGGTAGGCCCGAGCCGACAGAAAGCGACTGGGCCGAGCTGCGAGAAGCGCAACTTATGACGCTTTCAGCGCCGAATACGGGGATGGCCGTCACAATAGATATCGGCGACGCGAACGATATTCACCCCAAAAACAAGCAGGACGTCGGCAGACGTCTGGCCCTGTGGGCGCTGGCGAAGACCTACGGCAAAGATATCGAACATAGCGGGCCGCTATACCAGCTTATGGCGGTTGAGAGCAATAAGGCAATTCTTCACTTTGACCATGTGGGCAGCGGGCTTGTCGCAGGCGGTGGCGGGCCGTTAAAGGGTTTTGCGATAGCAGGCCTGGATAAAAAATTCGTCTGGGCGGATGCAAAAATCAAGGGCGATACAGTGATAGTAAGCTCAGACAAGGTGACCGAGCCGGTCGCGGTGCGATATGGCTGGGCAGATAATCCTGTATGCAACCTGTACAATAAGGAAGGGCTTCCGGCGTCGCCGTTTCGCACCGACGACTGGCCGGGGGTGACAGCAGGGAGAAGGTAGGTATCACGGCAGGTGGTCTTGTGATGGTTTTTGTCTTGCGGCTTTTGGGGGAAATCTTCCAAAACTGTTTGAAAGGTGTGTTTTTTAAGGTTAGCAAAACACATTCACACACGGTTATAATATACAATTGTCGCTATTTTCAGGAAGTCTGTATAACTATAATACTTCAATACTCCATTAAGGTTGGTTGATGATATGAACCTTCTTTTTTGCATTGCTGTTGCCATCTTATTCGGTTTTATCGGCGGTAAAATCGTTCAGCGTTTCAAGCTTCCCGGCGTCGTGGGGTATTTACTGGCTGGTATGCTGTTCGGGCCATCGTTTTTGCACCTGTTTGATGAAAAGTTTCTCGAGGATATGAATGTATTTGCGGGTTTTGCGTTATCACTTGTGGCGTTTATGATTGGCAGCGAGATGAAGGTCGCTACGTTTCGCGAGATGGGCAGGGGCATCGGGATTATTACGCTTCTTGAGTCTTTCGGGGCGTTTGTGTTGGTCACTGGGGCGGTCTATCTGCTCACGGGCAAGCTGTATTATGCATTGGTATTTGGGGCGATGGCGCCTGCGTCGGCGCCGGCAGGCACCGTGGCCGTATTGCAGGAATGCAAGTC
>CAYNVP010000198.1:0-3868 GCA_964400665.1 uncultured Pirellulales bacterium
TTTTTCCGACACGCCCGACCTGTCAGACGCGTCAGACTGGTCGGACGAGTCAATCGTTATCTTGCGTATTCGATGCAGCGAAGTTCCCTTAGCAGTGTCACCTGTATTTCGCCCGGGTAAGTCATTTCGTCTTCGACTTTTTTGGCGATGTCACGGGCAATCTTTGCCGCCGACTCGTCGGGCACCTTTTCCGCGCTGACTATGACGCGAATCTCTCGGCCGGCCTGAATAGCATATGCGTTCTCGACGCCAGGGAAGCTGTTGGCTATCCCTTCGAGCTTTTCAAGCCGTTTGATGTATCTTTCGAGAGTTTCCCTTCGGGCGCCGGGCCGCGATGCGCTAATGGCGTCGGCGGCGGAAACCAGCACCGTATAAGGATTATCCGGCGGCAAATCCCCGTGATGGCCTTCGACGGCATTGAGTATTACAGGCGATTCACTGAACCTTCGCAGGAAATTAGCGCCTATAACGGGGTGGCTGCCTTCGATTTCGTGGTCGAGGGCCTTGCCGATATCGTGCAGAAGACCCGCCCGACGGGCGATTGAACCATCCAGGCCAAGCTCATCGGCCATAACCTGCGCCAAAAATGCAACCTCGATGGAGTGACGCAGCACGTTCTGGCCATAGCTCGTCCGGTAATTCAACGCCCCAATCATACTCATCACGCGGTTATTGAGGCCTCGGACGTTGGTTTCCACGGCGGCGTCCTTGCCTAACTGCAGGACTTTTGCGTTTATTTCTTTTTTGGTCTGGGCCACAAGCTCTTCGATTCTGGAGGGGTGGATTCGTCCATCCTGAATCAGCCGTTCCATCGACAGTCGAGCCACCTCTCGCCTGACGGGGTCAAAGCCGCTTACAACAATCATCCCCGGCGTGTCGTCCACAATGACGTCTACACCGGTGGCCTTTTCAAACGCCCTTATGTTGCGTCCCTCTCTGCCGATGACCCGGCCTTTCATATCGTCGTTGGGAATCTCTACCGTTGAGACCGTCACCTCACAGGTCTGCTCAGCCACGTACCGCTGAATCGCAGTGCTGATTATCTCTCTGCTTTTCTCGCCGGCCTTTTCGGTCGCTTCATCGACCTTGCGCTGAATCAAAGCGGACATTTCAAGCTCGCACTCATCCTCAAGCCGTTTGAGCAGCATTTCTTTGGCTTCTTCAACGCTCATCGCCGTCATTTTCAACAGTTGGTTCCTCTGCTGGGCAATCACCGTCGACAGCTGTTTATCCTTGAGGTCGATGTTGCTCAAACGTCTTTCGACCTCTTTTGCCTGCTCTTGGAGCTCCTTTTCTCTTTGTCTTACCTGCTCGGCCTGCTTATCCAGCACGTCCTCACGTTTGCTGTACCGAAGTTCTGTTTCACGAAATTCTGCGCGGATTTGATTTGCCTCAGCGTTAAACTGCTCCCTTTTCTTGATGGTTTCCGCGGCCGCTTCTATCTGTGCGGCCTTGATTATGTTCTCCGCTTCCTTATTTGCGCCGTCCAACTGCCGCTGCAGGTCTTCCTTAAAGGTCTTGGCCTTGGCCCTGCTGATGAACCTGTCCACGATAATCGTAATGGACATTCCCACCAAAAGGCCGGAAATCACGGCAAAGACAGCGGTGACATCAACTTGCATTAGTATCCCGTTCATATTCTTCACCTTCCCAAAACTTAAAAGCACAATCTTAGACAAACTATCTGTGCCGACCTGTCCTCCGCAGTCCCCGCGTCTTGCTGTCGCAAGACAGCAGCGGGAACGAAGGAGGAAGCATAATTGCGGGATTTGAAGCGGAAAAACTACATCCTGGCTGATAAAGCCAAGGTCCGAGAAATGCTGTTACGGTATGAAATCCTTATCTGCTAAAACGTAAAATCACCTGCAATCCGGAGTCTTTCCCCAAATGGGGAATCCGGCTGTTTCCCAACGTTAGAACCGTCTTTGGCAGCAACTCCGGGTGTCTTTACGCTCGCCCGATACATCAGGGCTCCTCTTACCGTCTCGCCTTACATGCGGCGAGTCAAAAGTTCAGATTTCATTTCCGCACTATTACATTCTTGGATTCACCTCACGCCTTGGCCCTAAGGGGCGGCGGGGGGTGAGTGTAGCTTAATCCGTTGCCTGGCCGCCCAAAAAACCGCCGGACAGCCTGCAAATCATCAAAGTTGCCCCGCAATCGCACGTATAGTCCCTGTTACATAATTGCATCGGCAAACTCGAAACAATGGTAAACCTTTTTTGATATCCGGTCAACAAAAATCAGGGCAAAAACACCGCTTTAGGGGCAAAATTTTTATCGTTTATACCGTTACTACAAGAAAGCCCCTTCTCTAAAGCCCTATTCCCTGAAATCAAAGCTCAAACCCTGAATTTATCTGACCTTACTAACTTTGTAAATCTAATAACAAATACTGTCAAAATGGGGTATTTGTGCTAAACTTCGGAAATGAACAGCGAAAAATCCAACTCTTTCGGCACTTCGACAAGGACCAAGGCAGATTATGCTCAAGGCAGATGCAAACCGGCTGGTCTATACGTGCATATTCCTTTCTGCGATGCCAAGTGCCGATATTGCAGCTTTTACTCGGAACCCATAAAAAATCATAATCCGGAACGGGTGGTTTCGGCAATAATCGCTGAACTGGGCCGGTACGACCCGGCCCGGGCCATTCAAACAGTCTATATCGGCGGGGGAAGTCCAAGCTGTCTGCCACGGGAACAGCTTCTACGGCTGGTTGTTGAAATTACATCCCGATGGCCCTTACGTGGCACGGGCTTCCAGCCCGTTCAGGCACGGCCAGGATGGCCGTGCTACGAGTTTACTGTAGAAATCAATCCTGGGCAGGTTGACCAGGACATATTGAGCCGATTGCGTAATTGCAGTGTAAATCGGCTTTCAATCGGGGCACAATCCTTCAACGCCGACGAGCTGGGTTTTTTAGGCAGATTGCACTCTGCTGATGATATTTTCAGCGCGGTTGAGGCGGCAAGACGGGCGGGATTTGAGAATATCGGCCTCGATTTGATTTTCGCCATACCCGGCTCAACGGTTGATTCGTGGAAATACAGTTTGCGCTTGGCGACCGAACTGGGCGTTCAGCATATATCCGCTTACGCACTGACTTACGAAGAGGGGACGCCGCTTAAAAAGGCGGTTGCCACAGGCGAAGTTACGCCTGTTAATGAAGAAACCGACAGGGCTATGTATGAAACGGCCATTGAGCAGCTCGAACGTGCCGGGTTTGAACAATATGAGATATCGAACTTTGCGAAGCCAGGCTTCGAGTGCAGACACAATCTCAACTACTGGCAGAATAATCCTTATATCGGTGTAGGCCCCTCAGCCGGGTCGTATTGGCAGGGCAGGCGCACGCTCAACGTCGCCGACATAGAAAAATATATAGAAATAATTGAAAAGGGAGCGGATGTAGCCGTGGAAAGCGAAATCTCGAATAAAATTCAGGTTGCCTGCGAGACGGCTGTATTAAATCTTCGTATGAAGTGTGGCATTGACTTAAAAGAATTCAAAATCCGAACCGGTTTCGACGCGATGGAACTGTTCGCCGAACCAATCAGCAAATACAAGGAGCTTGGCTTGATTGAAATGACCGACGGCCGATTATCCCTTACGCGGACAGCACTTCCAATTGCAGATTCGGTTCTGTGCGATTTTTCAGACGTATAACAATGTGTCTTTGCTATAATAGCCGTTCTAAAATTTATGAGTACTGAACACATAAGAAATTTTTCGATAATCGCGCACATCGACCACGGCAAAAGCACGCTGGCCGACCGCATACTGGAAATTACCGGCGCGGTGAGCGACCGCGAGAAGAAAGACCAGATGCTCGACGATATGGATATCGAGCGGGAACGCGGCATCA
>CAYNVP010000199.1:0-3833 GCA_964400665.1 uncultured Pirellulales bacterium
GAGCGCCTTGGTGGGAATACAGCCCCTGTAAAGACACACGCCGCCCGGATTTTCCTCCTTGTCGATGAGGGTTACTTTGAGCCCCAAATCCGCAGCGTGAAAGGCCGCAGCATATCCTCCGGGGCCGGCGCCGATAACTACAAGTTTTCGCTTATCACTTTTTTCAGCCATAATAAACCTCAAAAAAACCGCATTTCAAAATATAAGCCGGACCAGCTCACGCGGTTCGATTCGAAAAGCCGAGCCATATCCCTCGAAGAAACTATGCTCGGCAATCAAATGAATGTTCAGGTCCGACCAGGATACAGTTTCGCCTGACTCAACAAGTTTGACCGTTGTGACTCTTTTAGCAAACCGGCCGGGATGAGGCCAGGGACAAACGAGCAGCCCTTTGGCCTCGTCAACTCTCGTTTCTCGATACCGGTCTATTTTTACCCAGTTTCCCAAACCCGCTATTGCAGTATTGGTAATTTCCTGCATCCGGCTGCCGAGGTGCCCGGCAGTATATCCCAGCCGGGACAGCTCCGATATATCGGTATCGATGATTTCCGATAAGCTGCGGGGGTCATCCCCCATAAAGCCGCCTGATACCAGCTTCGAGGACCTCAAAATCGCCTCAAGTTTTTTTGTCTGTGGTGATTCTTTCATCTGTCGGCCTGCTGCTTTTATGTGAACTTATCATAAAATATCTTATCTTCGCTCATTCCAAGCCCTTTGATAACCTTAATCGACGCGTCTATCATTCCCGGGCTGCCGCAAAGGTACGCCTCACACTCGGAGGCGTTTTTCAAATCTTTCTTCACTGCCTCGGTCACAAGCCCAACCTCGCCGTCCCATTTTTCATCGGCATCCGGGGCACTAATCACAGGGACGAAGCTAAAATCAGGAAGCTGCTGCTCGAACTGTTTCATCGAATCCACCAAAAACAGTTCTTTGACTTTGTTGGCGCCGAAATAATACGTGGCTTTGCGCCTGCTGCCTGTATTTTTCATATAATGCAGCATACATTTGATAGGCGCCATACCCGAGCCGCCCGCGATAAAAATTATGGGCGCATCGGTGTCCGTTAATCTGAATTGCCCGTAAGGGCCGTTGATTTTGACCTGGTCGCCGACCTTGAGATATTCGAAGCAATACGTTGTACAAATACCGCCGGGAACGAGACGAATAATCAGCTCGATATTATGCTTGTCGGCCGGGTCACTCGAAACAGAATAGGCCCGGTATATCTCCTCGTTGCTTTTTTCATATACAGGCGATAAAAGCTGAACATACTGGCCGGGGATATAATCCATCGTGTCCGGCTCGAGCAGCTCGAAACGAAACTGCTTTATGTCGTGGGTCAGGTCAATGATTTCAGCGCATTTGCAGGTAAACTCGCGTATGGAAAACAGCTCTTCGGGAATTTGTATTTTAAGGTCATTTCGGACTTTCACCTGACACGAAAGTCGCACGTTTGATTTCCTCTCCTGCTCATCGAGATACGGCTCTTCGGTCGGCAATAACAGGCCCGCCCCCTCGAGAACCTTGAGTTTGCACAGGCCGCAGGTCCCTCGTCCGCCGCAGGCGCTGGGGATAAAGATTTTTTCTTCCGCGAGGACCGACAACAAGCTTTTGCCCCCCTGCACGGCTATTTCCTTTTCATTATTAAGGAGGACTTTGCATTCGCCGTAATCGTTCAGATATCGCTCTGAGACGGCCAGTAATGTTGCCAACGCTGCACTTATCAAGCTGACTATAAGAACTGCGATTAAGATTGCCTGAACCATTCAGGTCTCCAAAGAGGCAGGGTCGGCTGATTAACCCTGCAGGACTCCCGCAAAGCCGACAAACGCCATAGCCATCAGACCCGCAATGATAAGGGTAATGCCGGGTCCCTGCAGGCCGGGCGGGATACGCTCGTTTTTAAGCCGTCCTCTAATCGCTGCCATCGATATGATGGCTATGAACCAGCCGATACCGCTTCCCAAACTGTAGCCGATACTGACAATAAAAGTATAGTCACGAATAATCATAAACAGACACGCGCCGAGAATAGCGCAATTAACGGTTATCAGCGGCAGAAAAACTCCGAGCATCTGATACAGCCGGGGCGAGAAGCGGTCAATGACCATTTCCACAAGCTGCACGAAGGCGGCGATAATAATTATGAGAAGGATAAAGCGGAAGAACTGCAGATTAAGCGGGATGAGGACGTAACGATACGCCAGCCAGTTAAGCATACAGGTCGATACCATCACAAAAATAACTGCTGCGCCGAGGCCGAGGGACGCCTTCAATTCACGGGACACGCCTATGAAAGGACAAAAACCGAGAAAGTAGCTCAGCAGGATGTTCTGCGTGAAAATAGCTGCGACGCAAACGACAAAGGCCTGTGTGACTTCCGAGGAGATACTCATTTTGCCGCGACCTCCTTTTTCTGTTGAATCGTGCGAAATATCCAGACAACAACAGCAAGCATAAAGAACGCTCCCGGGGGCATTACCATAATAATCCATTTGTCCCAGTAAGGCCCGCTAAAGTAAGGTATAGGAAATCCGAGCAATGTGCCCATTCCGAGGATTTCACGAAAAGAGGCGATAATCAGCAAAATGTAAGAGTAACCGAGGGCATTGAACATACCGTCGAAGAAGGCCCTGCCCGGCGGGTTGGAAATACTGCAGGCCTCGCATCGGCCCATAACGATGCAATTGGTGATGATAAGCCCGACGTAAGGGCCGAGGTTGGAACTCATTTCAGGCCAATAGGCCTTCAGCACAATATCAATTATGATGACGTAAAATGCTATTATAAGCGTCTCGACCATCATCCGGATATTTCGGGGCGTAATGTTTCGCAGGATAGATACGGTTGCGGCGCTGAGCGATAAGGTGAATACCAGGCCGGCGCACATCACCACAGTATTAAGCACGAGGTTAGTCACCGCCAGCGTGCTGCATATACCAAGGACCTGTCTGAAAATGGGATTATTGCCCCAAAGCCCCTCGACCATAAGCTTTGCAGTTTTTGAACTGCCCGTTGACGCGTTCACGGCCGGCCACCTCGCTTTTCAAGCTCTTGTCGCCATTGACTCAAGGCATCGTTAATGATTTTTTCGAGGCGCGTGCTGGTCTGCGTCGCACCCGTGACTGCGTGGTATTCATTTTTGCCGAGCGTTTCACCCGGCCTTTTCATTTTAAGGGGATTTCCTCTCTCGGCAAGTATCCTGCCGGGGAACTGGTTCTTAAAGGCGGGCTTGGTTATCTCGGCGCCAAGACCGGGTGTCTCGGTTTGCTGATAGAAGGCAATGCCGGTAACGGTTTTTTTATCGGCTTTGACGCCGATAACGCCGCTGATAGTCGCCCAGAACCCCCTGCCTGAAAACGGGACGGCGTATGCCTCGATTTGGCCGTCCTTTTTGAAAAAATAAGCCCCGCCCGTTTCGTCGTTCGGCGTGCTTACCTGTTCGACAAAAGTCCTGTGCAATTCGAGCCGACCAGCGGCTTCGTTGTACAGCGAAGGCAAGACCTGCAGGACGGCCTTTTCGAGGGCCAGCCGCGAATTTGCTTCAACGAGCTGTTCGGTCCGGCGGGCAAAGCCGATGACCACCGAGCTGAACGCCGCGGTCACGATAAACATATACAACGGGGCGAACCAGCGTTTCTCCCGCATCAGGCCTGCCCTTTCACGATTCCTTTTCTCTTAAAGCTCTGGACTCCGATATCCAGAATTGGCGCAAACATATTGCCGATTAGTATCGCAAACATAAGACCGCCATTGAAAATAGAAAAATTTCGGATGACCGTAGTGAAGACGGCTATGATAATTCCATAGATTATCTTTGCCTCGGCTGT
>CAYNVP010000200.1:0-3818 GCA_964400665.1 uncultured Pirellulales bacterium
GGCCTACTCGCTTGTATCATCATTTATGTCAACACCACGACAGGCAAACGTCGCTCAGCCGCAACTGTTCGTCACAGAAAACACCCAGGCGCCTTCCCCTCAAACAGATGCAGCACAACCTGTTTCAACAGAGTTAGGAGCGTCGGCGATACAACCTTCTGAATCTGCCACCGCACCGGCTGAGCCGCCCCCGATGAGCCGCGTAGAACCGTTGTCTCTGAAACTCGCCGAGGATCACTACGCAGCGAAAGATTATGTCAGGGCCTATAGCGCCTATGAGCAACTACACAAAAATCTCATCGGCCAGGACTTCGAATTGACAAGAAACTTTCTCCGGCTCAGAATGGCCCTCTGCCTGGAGAAAAAGGACTACTTTGACAAGGCCAACGAGATATTCGGATCAGTTTCACAAAGCCGGTCCGTAGCCCTGAGAGCCATAGCCAATTACCATATCTCGCTGCTCGAAATGAATTCAGGCCAATACCTCAAGGCCAGAACAAGGGCTTACAAAACCATCGCCTTGACCGGCGCATTATCCCCCACTTATGAGTGGGCGCTTACCCTGGAGCGAGACTGCACATTCCTCGCAGCCGAGGCACTAACAAGAGAGGTCCTGTCGTTGTGCGATGCCGACAAGGAATTGCCGCAAGAGTTTTTGCCCCGCACAGAGGAAAAATATCTTCCGAAGGGATTGAACGAGACCGAGCTGCAGGCTGTTTTGAACGCCGGCATCGAACGATTAAATAGCGGTCTGCTGGCTCCGCAGGTTCGTGCGGTAGAGTCGATTTCCGGCTCGTCGGGTCTTAATCGCTGGCTGGTTGTCTGCAACGGGCCCGGCATTGAGGAGCTGATGGCAAGATTTGCCGCCAACGCTGCACTTGACGTCAGATGGGTGCGGCTCAGTGAGACAGGCGAAGGCGCCATATCACATGGCTGGAACCGTCCCGTCACCTTGTATCTGCCGGCAGCAACTGCTCAGCAGGTGGTGGAGACAGCGGCCGGAGCCGCCGGTCTGCTCGCACAGATTGACGACACAGGAACCATAACGATAACCAACCCCACAGAGTATTCCGCCTTGTCTGAACATACCCGAGAGCTTTCCGAGAATGCGATGCGGCTTTGGAGAATGTTGCTGCTTATTTACACCGATGACCCGCGTATACCAAATGTTCACTTTGCTCTTGGTTTACTGCAGGACCAGCGGGAAAACCTCGCCCAAGCAATAGCCGAATATAAACTGGTTGCCAATCGTTACTCTCAAACGCCGCTGGCGCCTTTTGCCCTGCTGCGTTCGAGTCGACTAAAGACCACGCTGCGGGACTACTCTGGCGCCAGCCGTGACCTCAAACAGCTTATCGAGCAATATCCGGATAACGTTCTGGTAGGGCAAGCTCACCTGAATCTGGCTGAGACCACAATGAAGGCGGGCCTTTATGACGAGGCCTGTTCGCTCTACAGAAAGGCGTACACCCTCGGTCTTTCGGTCGAATCCCAAGCCATTGCCGCCTTCGGCGCAGGGTCGTGCTTCTATCAGATGAATGACTACGAATCAGCGGTAAAATGGCTGACAAGATACCTCGATGCCGCAGGAACACAACAACATCCCGAAAAGACCGAGGCAATGCCGGAATCACAAAACAGTCCTTACATCTATACGGCCTACCTTCTGTTGGGTAAGGCAAATTTTGCTCTCGGAAACCTGCCAGCCGCCTGCGACGCCCTTAATCGAACCGTGCAAAGGGCTGCCACCAGCGACGAGTACGTCGAGGCAATCTCGGCGCTGGTTGAGACACAGATAAGGAAGGAAAATTTCGTTGCAGCTCTCGGCACCGTCGAAAACGTTCGTGCCTGGCCTTTTTCCCAGGAGCAGGTAACGCGACTGTTGCTGCTCAAAAGCAGCATTTTACGAGCAATGGGGCTGACCGACCAGGCCATAACTGTTCTTACCGACAAGGCACAATATCTGACCGATTCCCGGCTGAAGGCGGGTATAATTCTCGAACTGGCAAGATGCTATGTCGCGGCACAAAACCTTGACCCTGCCAGGGCATATCTCACCGAAGCTGTTTCACTGGCCGAACCGGGCCCTGTTGCCCAGCAGGCGCGTTTAGAGCTTGCTGATGTCTGTCTAAAGCTCGGCGACCATCGGCAGAGCATCTCAATCTGCACACAACTGCTTGATTCGACCGCCTGCGAAAAGATAAAACAAGAGGCCTCAAAAATCCTCGCCTCGGCTTACAGCAGACAGCAGGAATACGACAAGGCGGCATTGGCGCTAATGACGGCATCAGTCCTGCCGGATGCAACAAAGTTAAGCACGGATAAAAAATAGAAAATTAAAAATCAAATGAAAATTACAAATACCAAATACGAAATCCCAAGCAAATTCCAAATCCGAATCACTAACGACCAAAACCACAGACATCGGCCTTTTGAGATTTTGCTTTTGGTAATTGTGATTTGTTTGGGATTTGATATTTGGGATTTGGGATTCGGGAATTCATTTTGTCAGGCCGAGCTGCAGGACGGGCCCGCCTCGCCGAAGATGTCGAGCCGAGACGGGCAGCTTGAACGCCTGCTGTGGAAAGATAACGTAAGCCCCCCGGACCAAAGCCACGAAAGCAGGAAAACAGAAGAGCTCAAACAAATAATTGAGCAAATCCGCTCGATGCAATTCGAACCGCAACAGATTACCCAGCTTTCGCCCGACACAACGCCTGCTGAAGAGCCGCAACCGAACACAGATGCCTCCACCTCAGAGCACGCTCGCCCCGGCGCAGCTCGTCGAAACCGAGCAGAGACCGCAGAGGAAAAAATTATTGAATCCTCTGCGAACTCGGCGGTCTCCGCGATAAATAACGATAAATCGATAAGCAATCAGACGCTCCATAAAATAGAAGATCTGCTGAAAGACCCAAACACAATCACCAATCCCCTTGAACTTGCAGAGGTTCTGTTCCAAAGCGGCAGACCCGGCCTTGCGGGACCGTGTTACAAACAGGCCCTCGCTTCAATTGCCTCTGAAGACCCCAATATGGCCGGCGAAAGGGCATGGATACTTTTCCAGATAGGCAATTGTCTTAAATATGACGACCCCAACGCGTCCAAAGAAAGCTACGCCGAGTTGATTAGAACACAACCCAATTCTCCCTGGTCAGAAATCGCCAAGTCGCGGCACGGCCTGATTGAGTGGTACCAGCAGGACCAGCCCCGCAAACTAATCGAGGAGCTTGGCCGGTAAAATCAACGAATAAACGGAGTATTATAAGTGAACGAAATAAACCAGCCAGACAGCAGACAAGACATTCAGCCCGACCAGAACTCAAATGTCCTGGTGATTAGCCGGACACCCGACTTTGTCCGACTTGTTCTTGAGACACTGGCCCGCAAAAAGATACTGGGAATGGTGGCCGGTGACGCCGAGGCCACGCTCGATTTCCTCGACAAAAACGATTGCAGTCTTGTACTTATCGAAGAAGATCAAACAGCCCGCGGGGACAATCCGGCTCGCAAAGACGGGGCATTCGAGCTGGTTTCAAAGATCAGAACCGCTTGTCCTGAACTGCCGGTCGTTATGGTCGCCAACGGCCAGGACAGCCGGACACACGCCGGACAACAAATAATTGAAACCTCTGCCTTGGGCATAGTCGAAAGGGCCGTCAAAGCAATACGCATCGGCTGCCGCGATTTCCTTGCTCAACCCATCAGCCGCGACAAACTGGAAAAAATCATAAACGAGTTCATTCCTAATCGGCCAGTGAACGCAATCGCTTCGGCTGAAGAAGGAACCGGCTGCATTTACAAAATCGTCGGGAAAA
>CAYNVP010000201.1:0-3774 GCA_964400665.1 uncultured Pirellulales bacterium
CCCGCCCACGCCAACCGGGAGGTTTACGAGCTGTTCAAGGATGGCGTCAAGGTGGCATTTCGAGACGCAGACGGGGTCGATAACGTTGAGACGGTACGTGTCATTGACTGGGAGAACCCCTCTAATAACGACTTCTTCCTGGCCTCCCAGTTCTGGGTTTCGGGCGAACTGTATAAGCGCCGCCCTGACCTGCTGGGCTTCGTCAATGGCCTCCCGCTGGTCTTCGTCGAGCTGAAAGCTGCCCACAAGCGCCTGGAGAACGCCTATCAGAATAACCTGCGTGATTACAAGGACACAATCCCACACTTGTTCTGGTACAACGCATTGATTATCCTTTCCAACGGCGGTGAGGCTCGCGTTGGCAGCATGACCGCTCCCTGGGAGCACTTCAATGAGTGGAAGAAAATCAACTCTGAAGGTGAAGAAGGGGTTGTTTCGTTGGAGACAGTCATCCGCGGGATTTGTGAGCCAATACTCTTGCTTGATATCGTTGAGAACTTCACCCTCTTCGCCGAAGTTCAGGGTGGCTTGCGCAAGCTGGTAGCCAAGAACCACCAGTTCCTGGGTGTCAACAACGCCTTCGAGTCTATCCAGCACATCCGTGAAAATCAGGGCAAATTGGGTGTCTTCTGGCATACTCAGGGCAGCGGAAAATCCTACTCAATGATTTTTTTCGCCCAGAAGGTGTTACGTGAGCTGCCCGGCAACTGGACTTTTGTGATTATCACCGATCGCAGGGATTTAGACGACCAGATTTACAAGAACTTTGCCGGCACCGGGGCAGTCATCGAATCCGAAGAGCGCGTCCGCGCCCAGAGCGGTGAACACCTCAAGCAGCTCCTCACCGAAGACCACCGCTACGTATTCACTCTGATTCACAAATTTCACACCGAGCGTGGCGAAAAGTATCCAACCCTCTCCGACCGAGACGACATTATCGTCATGACCGACGAGGCGCACCGTACACAGTATGATGTGCTGGCATTGAACATGCGTAACGCCCTGCCCAACGCCGCTTTCCTGGCATTCACCGGCACACCGCTGATGGTTGGCGAAGAGCGCACCCGCCGAGTATTCGGCGAATATATCAGCATCTACAACTTCGCTCAATCGGTCGAGGACAATGCCACTGTCCCGTTGTACTACGAAAACCGCATCCCCGAACTGCAGCTCAAAAACGAAGAACTGAACAAAGACATGGAGCGCTTGCTTGAAGATGCTGAGCTGGACGAAGCCCAGGAAGTCAAACTGGAGCGCGAGTTCTCCCGCGAATACCATCTAATTACCCGTAACGACCGTTTGGAGAAAATCGCTGAGGACATCGTCCTGCACTTCATGGGACGCGGCATTCAGGGCAAGGCGATGGTAGTTTCGGTGGATAAGGCCACTGCCGTGCGCATTTACGATAAAGTACAGAAATACTGGAAATACCATCTGGCGATTTTGTTGGCTGAGCTGGAGACCTGCAGCGAACTTGACCGCCCCGAGCTAGAAGCCAAAGTCCAGTACATGCAGGGGACGGACATGGCAGTAGTCGTATCCCAGGGGCAGAACGAAATCGCCGACATGCGCGACAAGGGATTGGACATCCTTCCCCATCGCAGGCGAATTATTGAAGAGGACCTGGACACGAAATTCAAAGACCCCGATGACCCTTTCCGCATTGTCTTCGTGTGCGCCATGTGGATGACCGGCTTCGACGTACCGAGCTGCTCGACCATCTATCTCGACAAGCCCATGCGCAACCACACCCTGATGCAGACCATCGCCCGCGCCAATCGAGTCTGGGGTGAAAAGGTCAATGGACTCATCGTCGACTATATTGGCGTGTTCCGTGACCTGCAGAAGGCGCTAGCGATTTATGGCTCTGCCACAGGAGGAGGTGTCGAACCTGGCGAAACGCCCGTGGAAACCAAGCAAACTCTGGTTGGAAAGCTCAAAGAAGCTATTCAAGAAACCAGGGAATTTCTGAGTCAAAATGGGGTTGAGCTGGATGAAATTCATCTAGCCGCCGCGGATGTCGGCAGCTTCAAGGGTGTAGCCACTTTACAAGATGCTGTGGATAACCTGCTGGTCGATGATGACACCAAGCGCACTTATCTCACTTTGGCAAATACGGTTGACCAGCTGTTCAAGGCCATCCTGCCCGACCCGGCTGCCAATCGGTTTGGTGTTGACCGCAAAGCGATTGTTGTCATCGCCGAAGAAATCCATTCACTAACCCCTGCCGCTGATATTTCAGAGGTCATGGGCGCGGTGGAAGAGTTGCTGGATGACTCCATTGTTCCCACCAAAGAGGGATATGTCATTAGACCAGCGGGTAAACCAGTCAGTGATTCTAAGCCAGCTCCCGGTCATTGGTTAGACCTATCAATGATTGATTTTGAAGCTCTCAAAAAACAATTTAAGAAAAGCCGCAAGCACATCGAAGCCGAAAAACTGCGCGGCAGCATTAATGCCAGGCTGCTGCGCATGATTCGTCTCAACCGCAGCCGCATGGACTACTACCAGAAGTTCCAGCAGCTCATCGATGAATACAATGCGGGTGCAAAAAATGTAGACGCCTTCTATGCCGAGCTGATTTCCCTAGCGCAAGACTTGACGGAGGAGGAAAAGCGTGGCATCGCCGAGCAACTCACCGAAGAAGAACTTGCATTATTCGACTTGCTCACCAAACCAGACCCGAAACTAAACCGCAAGGAAAAAGAAGCCGTTAAAGCCATTGCCCGTGATTTATTGGATACCCTAAAAGCCGAGCGCCTTGTGCTGGACTGGCGCAAGCAACAACAAACCCGCGCCGCTGTGCAGTTAGAGATTGAGAAACTATTGGATAAGTTGCCGGCAACTTATGACAAGAACTTATATCAGCAAAAGTGCCAGCTCGTCTACCAGCATGTGTATGATGCCTATTATGGAGCCGGACGCAGTATCTATTCTATCGCTGCCTGACTTGGAGAGATAATAAATACATACTATTTATACGCCTGACTATCGCTGGGTGTTTTTATTCTTTTTAAGAGGGGTCTAGAAAGATTGCAGGCCGGCATTATCGACAGGCCCAGCTCTCCGATGAGCCTCTTGCAGGTCTTCCGGAAGCTGCTTCAAGTAGCGCTGTAATACCTTCAAGTTGGTGTGCCCCATAAGGCGGGATAGAGTCACCAAATCTGTCCCATTTGGTAATATTGTGATAGCAAAAGCACGCCTGAAGGAATACAGCTTAGGCGCCTCAATCCCCGCCAATCTCGCCCGCTCCGCAAGGGCTGCCCGCAGCCCGGCGTATTCCAATCTTTCCCACTCCTTAGACGCCCTAAGAGCGGGAGAAGCGTCTCGCCGGCTTGACCGTCGCCCCAGGTGTACTACCACCGTGGGGCATTTTATTCTTCTTGAGTGGATTTTAGCACGAGTGCTAAGGAGAGGCAACTAAAACCTTTAACCGAAAGACGTATGGCATTCGGTTCGTCCAGCTGTCTTCTATTTCCCATAGTACTCCAGCTGGATAGGATATTTTAAATTTGATAAAAATATTTCCATTCCCTGTGCTAGAATAATATAAAACCTCGCCTGGTTGCTGCCAGCGAGGCTTGGCCTCAGCGTGAAGGGGACGCTTCGGCACTTTGATTATACCAAGCGCCCGGTCTTTGACGAAACACTTTTCGCTGCGACTGGGCGTATTATATAGTGGTTGATTTCAATGAGTAAGCAATCCCCAATCCACATTTTGCTCCGTTTTTCAGATTCTCTTCTCAAAGATGTGGGCACTATCGATGAGCATTG
>CAYNVP010000202.1:0-3754 GCA_964400665.1 uncultured Pirellulales bacterium
ATATCGAAGAACAGGGTAACGGACCGACCGTCGGGCGTTTGAAAATCCATCTTGTCATATATTTTGCCGCCTCCTTTGAGCACCGACTGTTTTTCCAGTTTCCAATCGGGATGATTCTTTCTTATCCAGTCATACTCTGCGCGAATACCAATAAAACTATTCGGCGCCTTTATTATAACGGCTTTTTCAATGGAACTGCCGTTTCCGCCTGCAAACGATACGCCCTTTAGCGGCGGCCTTTCGGGCCTGGTATTCTGTGTGGTTGTCCCTGTTTGTTTATGCCCCGGCTCACAGCCGACGGCCAGCAGGAGAAAGATTAATAGAAATTCTCTTTTCATATTTTCCTCCTGGTATTGAATCGGTTATACATATTCGAGTCCTTAAATAATGCCGGATTTAAAAATCCTATCTGTAACGTAAACTGATGTCAACATTTAGAAACCAATTGACAGCAGATGGGGACGAGGCAAAATAAAGACATAATGAAGGTATCACGATTTGGTCAGAAGATAAAACGAAGGTCGGGCATAAGTCAATTAATGGTCGACCTTGGCGAGGGGCTTTCGGCCGATGGCGATATCCTGATGCTTGGAGGGGGCAACCCTGCTCATATTCCGGAAGTGGAACGGGTCTTTCGTCAGAGGATGAATGAGCTTCTCGCCGGGCCGGGGCTTTTCGAGCGAGTGATAGGGGATTACGACCCGCCGCAGGGCAACTCGGAGTTTATCGAAGCGATATGCGGGCTTTTGCAGAAAGAGTGTGGATGGAACGTCAGCCCCGCCAATGTCGCCCTTACTACCGGCAGTCAGTCGGCTTTTTTCATACTTTTCAACATTTTCGGGGGCGTTTATGACGACGGCACAAAAAAGAAGATTCTGCTGCCGATTGCCCCTGAATATATCGGGTATTGCGATGTTGGTTTTGCAGACGATTTGTTTGTGGCAAATAAACCCGACATTGAGCATATTGACGAACATACTTTTAAGTATCACGTGGACTTTGACCGGCTCAGTGTCGATGAGGATATCGGGGCGATTTGCATCTCAAGGCCGACTAATCCGACTGCCAACGTGCTGACCGATGCCGAGGTTGCCAAACTGAACAACATCGCTTCTGCCGGAGATATTCCGCTGATAATCGACAACGCATACGGACCGCCTTTTCCGAATATAATTTTTACCGAAGCAAGGCCGGTCTGGAATGAAAATACGATTGTATGTATGAGCCTGTCGAAGTTCGGATTGCCTGCGACGCGAACCGGCATCGTCATCGCGAGGGAAGAGATTGTCGAAATAGTTTCGGAGATGAACGCAGTGATGAGCTTAGGCACGGCCAGTATCGGCGCGGCAATAGCAACCGAGCTTGTCCGAAGCGGAGAAATAATCCGGCTGAGCAGGGAGGTCATCAGACCCTATTACCAGGATAAGGCAAAGATGGCGATGGATGAGCTTCGCGAACTGCTTGATGGAATAGATTTTCATATACATAAGCCGGAGGGGGCGTTTTTCCTGTGGCTGTGGCTGCCCGGACTTGCAATTACCGACGCGGAGCTTTATCAGCGGCTGAAAAAACGCGGCGTTCTGGTTGTCCCCGGCCATTACTTTTTTCCGGGACTTGACGATGATTGGGAGCATAAGCGACAGTGCGTTCGCATCAGCTACGCCCAGGACATCGGCAAGGTCCGGGCCGGCTTAAAAATTATCGCCGACGAAATCAAACTCGCCTGCAAAATGGCCTGAGCATGTCTGACTGAGCGGTACAGGACTTGAACCTCTGCCCCCTGCGTATAAGGCCATTGGTTAGGCATTCGTAGTGAATATGTCGCGGGCGATGTCCTCTCCTACATGGCTGACATAGTAGTGCTCCACCGCCTTATGGCCTTTGGTTTCGAATGTCTTGGCTGAATAAAAGGCGCTGTTTTTCATCAGAACGGCGACGGCTATGCACGCCGCGCAGTTGGCCAATGAGTGTTTGTATTTCAAGAACTTTTCGAGAATGCCTAAATCGGGGTGAGTGTTTCGGAGTTTTTCAGCCCTTGCGGTTGTCCGTAAACCATGTTTGAGCACGCCGATTGCCTGAGTGTTGGCGCGCATCAGCAAATCCAAACTGTGAGGCCGGGATTTCAACAGGGAAATCGCAAGCTCGACTTTGCCGAGACGAGCCAGGCGTCGCTGACACCGTGGGCAGTTTGCGATATGATTTTGTATCCATTGCCGGTCCGGGCTGATACTGCCTGCCAGCAGCCGAAGTGCCTTGTCAATTAGTTGTCTGCAGCGGCTTTTTTCTTTTGCGGCCCACATATTATTACCTTGTTTCCTTTCTCATCCAGACGGCTAAAAGCCGCACTGCCTTACACCTGTAAACCCGCGCGGTCGCAGCCGTTATTCCCAAAATTCTTCCGACCTGCTCGTATGACAAGTCCCCAAGGTCGTGTAAAGTTACCACGTCACGAAAATGGTCAGGCAGCTTTGCTATGCTCGTCCTTAAGGTTTCCGTCAGGAACCGTGTGTCAAGCTCATTTGCCGGGGAACTCGTATTGCTTCGTTCGTTAATCCTCGGCGCAAGCCGGTTCTTTTCCATAAACCTGCGTCTGAGAATTGACATTGCCATGTTGCTTGCCGAGCGAAAGACATACGCCTTTACATTCTCGGGTTTGCATCCGTGTTCGTGATGTGCAAGTTTCAGAAACGTATTCTGATAAGCGTCACATACGTCCTGCTCATTGCCGAGTATTCGCCAGAGCATATTAACCAGCCCCCGGCCGTGCCGCTGCATTGCGCATAGTACCCACCCCTGTGTCTGTTCCAGCAACTTCGGGATGGGAATATCCCACAACAGCTCAATACTGACGGCCCTGTCAGCCATAATATCTCCGCTTATTAGGACGCGCTATCCTATTAATATGTTAACAGGAATTTGAGGACAAATGGTGAAAAATCTCGTTTTTACTGAATAACATTTTGTCAAACCCGCACGTCTTAATTGACAGAGGGTCGTTGAAAAACACGCGGATATGTGTTGGCAGGTGCGATAAAATGGCTATAACCCCTTATGAGGGCGATAATTGCGAACGTATGGCCAGACCGAATGATGTTGTTTGTCTTGTTGATGAGTTGCTCGAAAGAGCGGTGAATATCGGCGCCAGCGATGTTCATTTTGAGCCGGCTGATTCTGAACTGACGGTGAAATATCGGCTTGACGGCCTGCTGAATACGGTTGAAGTTTTACCAAAAACAATTTCAGACAACGTGATAGCACGGCTGAAAGTTCTGGGCGGGCTTCTGACGTATCGAAATGACATACCGCAGGAAGGCCGGATAGAAGTCAATAGCGGACACAAAAATGTCCTGGACCAGCGACTTGCGATTTTCCCGACCATTCACGGTCAGCGGGCAGTTGTGAGAATTTTTTACCAGAATACACAGTTGTCGGATATCGTTCAACTTGGGTTCTCAACGGCGATGTGTGCCTCACTCAAGCAGATTGCCTGTATGAATCAGGGAGTGCTGCTGGTCACCGGACCGGCGGGCTCCGGCAAAAGCACTACGCTGGCCGCAATATTGCGGTATATCCAAAAACAATTTGGGGGCAAGAGTATTGTTACGCTTGAAGACCCCGTGGAGATTCGGATAAACGGTGTAACCCAGGTCCAGATAACCCCGTATGGCCAGATGACTTTTCCGACGGCACTGCGTTCTTTGCTTCGTCAGGACCCGCAGGTCCTGATGATAGGTGAAATCCGGGACGCCGAGAC
>CAYNVP010000203.1:0-3733 GCA_964400665.1 uncultured Pirellulales bacterium
AATAGGTTGCCAGACCTGTTTTGATGGTCTGGTCGAGGGCTTCGCGGTTCATATAGGCGAACATAAGGACCTGGCCTGTTTTGGAATCCTGGGCGATAACGGGGATAAGGCCGTTGTCGTCGAATTTCGGCGTAAGCTCTGTGCCCTGTTCAATTGATTTGTTTGTAGCCACGTTATAATTCTCCTTCAATGTATAATCTTGTCAGGAAAGGTTTTAACCATTATTATGTCGGCAGACAAGATTTTTTTAGGGTGAAATCGGACCAGATGAACGAGAAGAAAAATCATAAAGGCAAACGCTTTTTTCTGTATTTCCGTGTATGTTTCGTTACAGCCGCGGTAATTCTCGGCGTTATATGGGTCAGCACCAATGTCGGCTGGACGAATTTATGGGACACCATCACCGAGATCCGTGGCACTTTCGTCCTCGTTATCGTGGTTTTTGTCGTAAGCCAGGTATTAGTAGGGTTTCGCTGGTGGCTGCTTCTGCGGACACAGAAGGTTCATATAAGTATATGGGCAGCGGTCCGGCTGCATTTTTTAGGCCTTTTTTACAATAATTTTATGCCCGGCTCGATGGGCGGGGATGTGATACGGGCGTGGTACGTGACAAAGCATACGCATCGGAGGTTCGAGGCGGTCTTGAGCGTGTTTGTAGACCGGCTATTGGGTTTCACAAGTTCGGTGATAATGGCGGGCTTTTGCTATTTTGTTCTGCTGCGAGGTCAGAAGCTGGGAATCGGCAGAGTCGAAAGTAATGCGGCATCTGAGGGAGGTTATAGCAAGTGGGCGATGTGGGGATTGGTTATACTGGGTCTTGCTGTAATAGTCCTGCTTGTGATTCCGGCAGGGAGACAGCTGGCTGCCAAAGCGTGGGGATTGGTGTTGAAACTGGTTAAAAAACTGTGGACTGCTGTAGTAGTATATTCGCGCAGCCCGATGACGATTTTGGCAGTTTTTGGGCTTACGTTTGTGCTGCAGGGGATTGTGATAACAGGTTTTTGGCTTGTTGGCAGGCACATCGGGATAGAGGCGAGTGTGAAGTATTATTTTGTATTTTTTCCGCTGACGTGGGCGTTGGGGGCGATACCGATAAGCGTCGGCGGTGCGGTAGTGGTGGAAGGCGGATTAGTGACGCTATTTACAATTGTTGCGGGAGTGGAGGCGGAGCAGGCGCTGGCGATAGCGTTGTGCCAGCGTGTAGTGTGGATGGTTGCATCGCTGCCAGGAGCGTGGATACATCTTGCAGGAGGGCATCTGCCATCCGCCATCGGTTCTGCCGATGGCGAGACCTCGCCCACAGGCGGGAAAGAGATTGCCATTGACTACGAGGGCCTGGACAAATAAAGTATAATGGTTTATCACCCCGCCACAGGCGGGTAAAAGGCAGATAAATCGGGGGGGCGTGGCATAACAGGATTGTCGCGTAAATATGAAAAAAGGATTGTGAGCTGATATGTCGAAATCGGGGCGGTTCAGGAGTTATTTTCTGCGTGGTCTGGCGGTGCTGTTGCCTACGGTCCTGACGATATGGATAATCCTGTGGGGATATGCGTTTATCAACGATAACATCAGTATCCATATAAAACGGGGGTTGGTGTATTTGATAAAGATGGCCGGGGGGTCGGAAGAGGAGCTGGCGAGATTCTGGGTGGATACGGCCTTGTCGGTGTGGGGATTTTTGATTGCGCTGGGGGTTGTGTGTGTGGTTGGAGCTGTTTTGGCGAGTGTTTTAGGCAGGACGCTGTGGCATCAGGTCGAGAAATTCATAATGAACACGCCGTTGTTGAAGCAGCTATATCCTTACATCAAGCAGGTGACGGACTTTTTCCTGACTCAGGAAGAGACGAAGAAGATGTTTTCACGGGTAGTTGCGGTGGAATATCCGCGAAAGGGGGTGTGGTCGATTGGGCTGGTGACGGGCAGGGGGTTAAAGAAGTTGATTGACAAGGAGGAAAAGGAACTTCTGTCAGTATTTATTTCTACTTCTCCATCGCCTTTGACGGGTTTTGTAATAATGGTTGCCAAAGATGAGGTCATCGACCTCGATATGTCGATAGAGGAGGCATTCAAGTTTATAGTAAGTGCGGGGTTGATATTGCCGGACGTGTCGGGTGGCGGCAAGGAGATAGAGGGTGGGGTCCGAAATCTGCCTGCGATGGATAATCCCCCCCAATAAATCCGCCTGTGGCGGACAAATTGGGGGGTGCTAAACATTGGTTGATGCGATTCGGGTTGGCGTGGAATATGCGTGAAATTTTGGCTGGCCTGTGTATAATAGTCAGCAGGCGGCCCCGTGCCTAAGACATGCCCCCGGCCAGCGAATTGCCGGGGCGGGCCAAGGCGGCCAGAAAAACGGCGGTCAAGGGCAGGTTTGTGTGTTTTTTGAATGACGTTTGGGAAAAGCAGGTTAAGGAGAACAGTTTTGTTATTCACTATAAGCGGCAAACACGTTGATATACCTCAAAAGGTCAAGGACCACGCGGAAGAGAAGGCCTCCAAGCTGCCGAGGTTTTACAATATCATCAATCAGGTAGAGGTGATTATCGACGGCAAGGAGGGCAACGATATTGCGGTGGAGATAATCGCCAGGGGCGAGCACAAGAAAGTGTTTGTGGTGAAGGAGAAATGCAGCGACGTTTACGCGGCAATCGACCTGGCGTCGCACAGATTAGAGCAGCAGCTCAGGAAGATAAAGAAGAAGGAGCGGAACAAGAAGCACCGGTTGCGCTAAGACCTTTTCAAGTTGCGGGCAGCAGGTTACTGGTTGTTGGTTACGAACGGCGAAGGGTTGCGGAAATAACTCGAAAGGGCGGTATGAAATTCACAGATTTCGTTTGTTTTGAGGCGATAATTCCGGAGTTGCAGGCGAAGGACCGAGATGGTGTGATAAGTGAGATTGTGAATGCGCTGAACAAAGCGGGCCGGCTTGGCAAAAACAACGCGGACAAGATAACTCGCGCGGTAATCAAGAGAGAGAATGAGGCGAGCACGGGAATGGGCAAAGGGATAGCAGTCCCGCACGTCAAGCACAAGGCAGTGAAGGATGTAGTGGCGGCGGTTGGGCAGAGCAGCAAGGGGCTGGACTTTCCGGCTTTAGACAAGCAGCCGGTGTACTCGGTGATACTTTTAGTCAGCCCTGCGGATGACCCGGAAAAACATCTGCAGGCGATGGAAAAGATATTCAGGCATCTTCAGCAGGAGAAGTTTCGCAAATTCCTGAGACAGTCACAGACAGCGGCGCAGATAGAGGATTTGCTGAAAGAGGCAGATACGAATCCGTCCTTATGAGTTTTGACCCCGCTGCCCCGGCGTCTTCTTGCCAAGACAAGAGCGGGGACAAGACGCGAGGTGGCGGCAAAGGCGGTTATATGCAGACGGGCGAAACAGTGGAAAAGGGTATTTGTGAGATTGAGGTGGAGATAAAGAACGCGGACGGGCTGCATATGCGTCCGGCGATGCAGTTTGTGGATATTGCCAATAAGTATCAGTCGTCAATACGAGTCAGCAACGACCAGACCAGCGCGGACGGCAAGAGCATTATGCAGATGAGCATGCTTGCGGCGTTGTGCGGGTCGCGTTTGAAGATAAAGTCGGAGGGTGTGGACGCCAACGAAGCGGCAGAGGCGTTGCATGAGCTTGTGGAGATAAAGCATTTCGACGAGCCGACGCCGGAAGAGAAAAGCCGGCCCCCGACAACGAAGTTCGAGGGCAAGCAGGTGCAGTGATTCCG
>CAYNVP010000204.1:0-3722 GCA_964400665.1 uncultured Pirellulales bacterium
CAGAATGCAAAAGAAACAGTCAATGTAAGTCAGTACTAACGTCAGAGTTGGTCAGTGTATGGAGTGAAAACGATATGGCGATGGATAGAGAGCAGGTTTTCGAGCAGGTTCGGACGGTGATGGTGGACGCACTGGGTGTGGATGACGATGAGGTGAAACCGGAAGCGACACTAATGGGAGATTTGGGGGCGGAGAGCATTGACTTTTTGGACATCGTGTTTCGTCTGGAAAAGGCATTTCGAATAAAGATTCCGCGAGAGGAGTTGTTCCCTGCGGAGACGCTGATGAATAATCCCGAGTATGTCAACAACGGCAAGCTCACCGAAAAGGGCCTGGCAGAGCTGAAGGCGAAGATGCCGCACACCGACATAGGCGAATTTGCCAAGAACCCGGATATGAGCAAGTTCGCGGATTTGTTTACAGTGGGAATGATTGTCAATTTTGTGGAGAGCAAGCTTAAAGCCGCATAAAAAATTCACCACTCCCTATGGGACGCCTTACGGCGGAAGGACACGAAGAAACACGAAGGTTTTAGACACTGATTTACACCCCTCTACGCTGCGCTACGCCGGGGCAGGCTGCTTTTGCTCGGCTTGATGTCCTTGTCAAATCTTTTTCATAAAGCGAACTTTTTCAAAAGCTTTGCCATCGTCCACCACGCTTCGTTACTGTAACTACGCAGGGCAGAGCTAAAAGCAAAAACTATTGAAAACAGAAAAGAGTTTAACTCAAAGGTAACCGAAACCGTGAGCCAAAACCGTCAACCAAAATAGACCTCTTTACTGTCTCATTTGGGTTGACGACGTACAGCATAATCTCCGAACAACAAAACCATTATTTGTTTGAATCTGTTTGATTTTGCCCGAATTTGTCAAAATCGGTTTGAACCAGTGCCAAAATTGCCTGTTTGATATTCTCCGATAGGTCTGGCTAATGCAAAGATTTGCTGAAAAACCTGGATTTATGAAGGTCAGAACGGTCAAGGTCTGCACAAAAACAGGATTTGGACGAAGCATTGCGAAGTCCCGTGTAGCGGGAAGAAGTCGGGAGCATAATAATCCACATTTTTGTGCGGATTTTAGCGAAATACACCTCAGGGAAGATAAATCTTGACAGTTCAGGCCGATTTTCGTAGAATTATTGGTATCACACCGGATATCACACGGGAAAAAGTATGTTTTTTGGCCGTGTAAATGGGAAATATCGGTTCAGATGGGTTAATTACCTTCGGGGGAGGGCTAAAAAGAGAGGCGGGTTATGAAAAGAGCAGCTTTATTCATTTCAGTGCTAGCATCACTAATTATTTCCACTGAAGCGTTCGCAAGCAAACTTGTCGAAATAAAAGTCGTCGATAAGGACTACATTATGGTCTATTTCAAAGATGGGGATGTAGAGTTTGTCGATGACGGTCTTGGCCCCCTCGCCTTTACAGGAGACCATCAGACAGCCAACAATTATGCGGTGTATTACGGAAGTGCGCTTAACACAACAAACGCCGTGGCAACGGCAAACTGGACAATAAAATCAACTGCTGACGCGAATTACGGCACAACAGGCCTGCATCCGTCCAACTGCTACCGTAAATCAAGAATGAATGGTATGGCTGAAATGGACTGGGGGTCTGGTGACTGGAATTACGACTATACGATGGAGCATTGGATTTTTCTGCAATTACCCTCTTCACTATCGCAGGGCGCCGGCTACACCATTGAAATAAACGCTAATACAAACTCCGACGTACTCAGCCAGGCCCTTCCTTTTGATATTTTCAACAGCCGGTCGGAAGCGGTGCACGTAAATCTCGTCGGCTATCTGGATGACAACAGCGTAAAAGCCGTCGATTTATATATATATATGGGAAATGGAGGCGCGCGTAATTACTCGTCCTTTGTCGGTAAAAAGGCCTATATATATAATGTGAATACTTCTGCAACGCAGGAAGTCGGAACAGTTGCTTTCTGGAAATCCAGCGCGAAAGAAATGATTCACTGGAACCTGACGGGCTCAGACGTCTGGAAGGCGGACTTTACGGGCTTTAATACCCCCGGAACATACCGCGTCGCAATAGAAGGAGTGGGCTGCAGCGAAAATTTCGAGATAAAAAAAGACGTCTATTTTGAGCCGTTCAGGGTAAGCACTATAGGCTATTTTTATATGCGCATCGGGCAGGATACCTATTATCCCGGAATGCCGGTTCCGCGAATGCCTCTTTTTATCCCCGGTGTATCACCGTCAAGCACAAAGGTTTATATAACCAATCGTACAGGTAGCGAAGATTGGGATAATCCCTCCTCTTGGGCCTCCTATGTGATATCGGGCAGTCCTCAGAACAACAACGCATACGGAGGGCACTCCGATGCCGCGGACTGGGACAGGCACCTGGGACATATATCAAACATTTATGATATGCTGCTGCCATATATTCTTACCGATGGTAAATTGAATAATGATAACCTGCAAATTGCCGAAAGCGGCAACGGCATCCCTGACCTCCTCGATGAAACAAGAAACGAGGTTGATTTCTGGCTTAGATTACGTTATGAAGACGGATACAGTTACGGACTTACTAACCCTACCAACTATACCAATCCTATTCTTTATCAGGCAGGAAACACGCCGATAGCGGCATGGGCAAACGCCGCAAACGCTTCTATGCTGGCTTATTGTTTTGAGCTTGCCGGTCTGGATAGTTTGAGAGATACATACAGAGATGCTGCGATTACTGCTTACAATTACGCCTCAGGGCTTCCCGACCAGATGCTAAGTGCTACGCAAGGCGTCGGTGATTCAACAGTCAGGGGAAAGGATTTGAAAATGACGGCCGCGGCCTTTCTCTACAACCTGACGGGAGATACAGCTTATGAAGATATGCTCAATTCCCTGTGCGAAATAACATCAGACACTTCAATGGTACGTGATACGGTCAATAATCCTCAGACTAAGGATCAGTTTTGGGCATGTGCCGGATATCTCAAAACCAAGCGGACAGTTCATTATCCGACGCTATTCAGCAGGATGAGGAACTCCGTTATTAACGAGGCAAAAAACAGGGAGGCCAATTATTCAAACGCCCGTCCGACGCGCAGGGCCTCTGACAATAACACGGGGTGGTTTAAGACCAGCCAGAACGTCCAGCGCTGCATCCTCGCCCACGCCGTCGCTACCAATCCTTCGGATATAGCGTTATTCGAAAACGCCATGGTCCTGGAGGCCGACTGGGGACTTGGACGTAATAATATGAACACCATTATTATGACCACCGCCTGCACAAACCTGGCAAGCAAACGCAGCATCAGAAATGCCTATACTACAGGCAGAGACGACGGCTCGCCCGGCGTTCATCCCGGATATACACCGTATTTGAATACTGAAGATTGGGCTTCTTCGGGTATGGTCGGCAACAGGCCAAGCGTCTTGGCTGCTATGTGTTATCCTGCTTATTCCGGCTGGCCTGCAGCGGAAGGTTATTTCGACACAAGATATGTTTGGGCCCATACGGAATGTACACCCCAGCAGTCAATGCGCGGCAAAGCGGCCCTATATGGCTATTTATATGGTTTATATAACCTTACTGTCGTTACTCCCGATTTCGATGGCTTGGCTGTCTTTTGCGATTCCTGGTTAAAAGTCCCTGCCGATGCGGGCTACGATTCACGTGCAAACCTTTACGAAGACCCGTCCGGCATAGTGGACTTATATGATTTTGCTGTCTTCGCCAATCA
>CAYNVP010000205.1:0-3716 GCA_964400665.1 uncultured Pirellulales bacterium
CGGAAGACAATGAACAGCAACGAGCCATTCGGTTTCACGACCCTAGCCATCTCTTTCACCCACGCCATCCTCGCGTCTGCGGGAACCTCGTGGAGGACCATCGACGTCGTCACTAGATCAAAGCGACCATCATCGAAAGGCAGCGTCTCACCGTCCGTGAGGTGAAGCTCCGGCTCGTCTCCTAGACGGGTGGTGGCTCTCTCGAGCATTGCCGCCGACACTTCGACGCCAGTGACGGTGCAGCCAGCCCCGACATACTGAGCCATTCCGGTCCCAGTGCCACAGCCGACATCGAGTACCTGCCACTCAGCCTGTGGCGGAACCACGTCAAGGGCGACGCGGCGAATTCCGACCTGCATCGGTTCGATGAGCCAGTCGTAGAAGCTGGCGATACGCCGATAGGGATCCTTCGCGCTCATCGCGTGAGAGTACCGCCGCGTCCACAACCATGCCCAAACGACCAATCACCCGCCCATAGGTGCCGATATGGGCGGGCGCGCGGGTCTCGATGTGGCGTGGAGGGTTAGGGCACGTCCTCCCCGATCCACCGGGTCTGGCCAACCAGCCATGTCCCGTTCTCGTGGGTGAGTGTGGAGATCGAGAATCCGTGAACGCCGGGGTTTCCTGTCCAGGTGACGAGGCCTGGTTCGGCGACGATGTAGGCTCGGATTCGGCGAGATGATGAAGTCGGGGGTTGATAGGCCGACGTGGTGTCCACGATCCAAGTCCGGAATCTGCGGAGAACCTACGGTGACGTTAGGGCTGTTGACGGGATCTCGTTTGAAGTGGCCGAGGGAGAGATCTTTGGCCTGGTCGGACCCAACGGTGCCGGGAAGACCACGACCATTGAGTGTCTCGAAGGACTGCGCCGCCCTTCGTCAGGCAGTGTCCGCGTACTGGGTATGGATCCATCGGCGGAACGACGGGCGATCACCGAGAGAATCGGCATTCAGTTGCAGGAGAGCGCGCTACCGGCCCGACTTCGGGTGGAAGAGGCGTTGACGCTCTTCGGATCCCTCTACCGACATCATCTGAAGATCGATAGCCTCTTGGAGCTGTTGTCGCTCACCGAGAAACGTACGACAGCGTTCGCCAAGCTGTCCGGCGGGCAGAAGCAGCGCTTGTTCATTGCTCTAGCGCTCGTCAACGAACCCGAAATGGTGTTCCTCGACGAACTGACAACCGGACTGGACCCCCAGGCACGACGCTCGATGTGGGACTTGGTACGGCAGATCCGTGACCGCGGCCGCACCGTCGTTCTCACTACCCACTACATGGAAGAGGCAGAGCGGCTGTGTGACCGCGTGATGATCGTTGATCGCGGCCGCATCGTCGCGATGGACACACCAGGAGTATTGATCACCTCGCTCGGGGCCGACACCCGGATCGTCTTCGGCGCTCCGGGACAAGATGTTTCGAGTCTCAGCCGGCTTGCTGCTGTCACCCGGGTCGAACGAAGCGACAGCCATGTAATCGTGTATGGCCACGGCGATCGCTTCGCGAGCTCCGTCATCCATGCGCTGGAAGACGCCGAGATCGTCTTCACCAATTTTCGAACAGAGGAACCAGACCTGGAAGACGTGTTCTTGTCGTTAACCGGCAAGGAGATGAGGGAATGATGCGTCACGCAGGGGCGGGAAACACGACGGTGGTTCATCGCGGAAGCTCCGTTGCGCTTCGCTCATTTGGATCGCTCGTGAACGTGAACCTCAAGTTGTTCGCTAGAGAACCAGCCGCGGCGTTCTTCACCGTGGCCTTCCCTGTGATGCTGGTCGTCATCTTTGGGATGATCTATGGCAATGAACCAGATGAGATGTTCGACGGGTACGGCTCCATGGACGTTTCGATGCCCGCCTACACGGCGCTGATACTCGGAACGGTTGGGCTGCTCGGGGTGGCAATCACCACCAGCAGCTACCGAGAAGCAGGGATTCTCAGACGCTTCCAAGCGACCCCCATGCGGCCGCTGCTCTACATCGCTGCTGACGTGACCGCCAACCTCATCATGGTGCTGGCAGGAATGGCAACGGTGCTGGTCGTGGGATGGGGCCTGTACGGGGTCCGGTTCGAGGGCCAGGCCTGGAGCGTGGCCCTAGCCATCATCTTGTCGGGCACTGCAATGTTCGCCGTGGGCTATCTGATCGCCGGACTGGCGCCAACCGCCCGGACGGCCCAGATCATTGCCATGGTCACCCTGTACCCGATGATCTTCTTGTCGGGTGCAACTATCCCGCTCGAGGTCATGCCAGAGTCGATTCACACCATCTCGGACTTCCTACCGTTGACTTATGTGGTACGTCTTCTGCGGGGACTCTGGTTCGGCGAGCCGTGGGGATCTCTCATGTTCGAGACAAGCGTCCTCGTCGGAGTCCTCGTGATCTGCACCGCGATCGCCGCCCGACTCTTCCGCTGGGAGTGACGGCCACGCAACGACCGTCCAAGTCGTCGAGCACCTGCGACGGACCCCCCGACGCTGAGGCACGCGCCGCCCACCTTGGACGGCTTGGCGCCCACCTGCCCCAGCGCGGCAGGCAGCCCACCTCAGGCGACTCGTCGCGACAGTGCGTTGCGATCCTGCTCGCTCCACCCGTACGCCGACGTGCCGATGTGGTGCACAGGGCGGAATGCTCGTTCTTACTCCGTATTCGGCCATCGGCGTTGTTCAGTTGAGACCGAGGACGGTGAGTAGAGCGGCGTCAACTCCCCATTGCTCTTCGGGGGTGAGATGACCAGCGAGGACACCTAGGCGCTGTACGTCGACGGCGCCTACCTGTTCGACGAGAACGCGAGCAGCCGTGTCATCGATGTCGATCTCGGGCCGGAACGATGCCGCCCTGGCGCTGGTGGATGTGGGGGCCACCAGCACGACAGACCGTGGAAGAAAGGCATCAGATTGCACGACGACACCGAAGCGACGTCCTCGTTGTTCATGCCCGACACCTTTCGGTAGGCGCAGCGCGAAGATGTCACCCCGTCGCACGGAGGCTCTCCATGAGGTCGGCTACCGCCAGCATCTCCGCACGGTCATCGTCATCGGCTTCGAGAGCGGCGACCTCAGCGGCCAGGGCCCGCTTGTCATGAAGCCGGGAGGCAGCGTCGACGAGTGCGGCACGGATCGCTTCGGAACGGGTCATACCGGTCGCTTCGAGCCGCCCGAGGGCACGGACCGCTTCATCATCGAGTCGAACTGAAATCGCTTGAGACATGCCCTCAACGTATCACGTCTTGTGATACGCCACAAGACCCGTGTGCCGGAAGAACCCCCCGGGACGTGCCGTTTCCGGGCACTCTCGGGAGTGGGCGTTATGGCAACAGAATCGTTGATCGGGGACGGGTGGACTCGTGTGGCACACCCAAACTGGTGGATGGGTCGTTGTCCAGCCTTGGCTATTCGGTTTCGGTCCAGTGGGCAATGACCGCGCCTGTGGCGCGGTACATGGTGAGCGTGAGGGGATACGAGTCGGCCGTAAGAGCCTGATATCGACGACGACGCCGTCGTCAAGAGCGTTCTTGACTGCTGTATCCATACGGCTTTGAACCGGACTGAGAGTCGACGTATTCCTCGACCGCCAAGCCGTCCCTGCTAATCGGTACTTAGCCGGTGACAACCCCTGCTAATCGGTACTTAGCTGGTGACAACAAACACAAGGACCCCTGCCGCGACGACGAGAGTCGACACCGCAGCGAGAGTCGTGGCGGCATAGTTGCGGTTTCGG
>CAYNVP010000206.1:0-3699 GCA_964400665.1 uncultured Pirellulales bacterium
CCATAGATATGCGGGGGATAAGGACGGGGTACCAGGGGCCGGAGGCGGCCTGGTGGTAGTAGGTGGTTTTGAGTGTAAGCAGGGCGAGGATGAAGCCGAGCGGAAGCGAGCCGGCGTCGCCCATAAAGATTTTGGCGGGTGGGAAGTTGAAGACGAGAAAGCCGAGCAGTGTGCCTATGAAGAGCAGGGCGAATGCGCCGACGAAGACCTGGCCGCTTGTTGCGGCGGCGGTGAAGAGAATTGCGGCGACGATTACGGCGATACCGGCGGCAGCGCCATCCATATTGTCGAGGAAGTTGAATACGTTGATTATGAGGACGAGCCAGAAGGCGCTGATGAGTGAGGTGAGGAGTTTGTTTTGAATGAACAGCTCGACACGGATATCAGCGAAGACGGCGGCGACGAGTGCGACGGCGAGCTGGACGGCGAGTTTGAGGAAAGGGCCGAGATGTCTGGCATCGTCGATTAGTCCGAGTATGAACAGTGCGATGATGCAGGCGAGCACGATTAGGAGCTGGCCGATTTTATCGATAAAGCCGGCGGCGTGAACGGTTATGGACTGGTCGAGTGAGGGGATACGGCCGGGAGCGACGAGGAATTTTACGATGAGGACGGCGGCGATGAGGAAAGACACGATTGTAGTGACGATGGCGGCGCCGCCGCCGAGGGCGATTATGGAGCGGTGGTATCTGTCTTCGGCTGGGCGGGCGACGAAGCCGATGCGCGTGGTGAATTTTTTAACCAGCCAGGTGAGGGCGGCGGAGGCAGCGAACGAGGCGGCGAGCAGGATTATTGCGAGGGTGGTCAGTGACACGTTTTTAACTGCTCCAGTAAACGATGACGGATTTTTGTGAAGAAGTCGTGATAGCAGGACTGCTTGTAGTCAGGGAACGTATAATCAAAATGTCGCCAGTTGCCTTTTTCATACATAAGCGTGACTTCCGCGAACATTTTATTGCCTATGTAGATGCGATGCGAGAAATTTTTGGTTGAGGCGAGGACGAGCTTGGAGGGTTCGATGAAGCCGGGGTCGAGATTGACTGGTCTGGGGTGGGGCAGTTTCAGGGAGTCGGCGAGCTGTTGTTCGAGAGAATTGGTATCGTGCTTTATTCTTGCGAGGTTGCCGGGGTCGATTAGTTTCTCAATACTGACGAATTGGCGGAGGATATCGGGGCCGGTTTCGTCTTTGTAATAATCGGTTTGGGTGAAGGGCCAGACGTCGCTGACGAGGTCGATTTTGCCGAATTGCTTATTGAGGGCCTTGACGGCAGCGGCAAGGGCGTTTTCATTGGCGGCGAGTATGCCGATGATGAGTTTGACAGGTTTGGGGTTTTGTAAGTCCCACATTGTTCGTCATTCGTATTTCGTATCTCGTATTTCGAGCGTTATGCGTCAAGCCGAGACTTCAAAGCACCAACCATCTCCGCGGTTTTATCGACGGCGGAGGAGATGGGAATCGGTTGTGCTTTTTGTTCGGAGCGGAGTTTTATTTCGACGTTGCCTTGCTGGAGGGCCTTTTTGCCGACGGTGACGCGGACGGGGATGCCGATTAAATCAGCGTCCTTGAATTTTACGCCTGCACGTTCGTCGCGGTCGTCAAGCAGGACCTCGATGCCTTTATCAATGAGCTGTTTGTAAATATCCTCAGCGGTTTTGACGACTTCGGCGTCATCCTGATTGACCGACACGATGATACAATCGAAGGGGGCGATTGATATGGGGAAGATGATGCCGTTGTCGTCGTTGGCGGCCTCGATAGCGGAGGCGACGATGCGGTTGATTCCTATGCCGTAGCAGCCCATAAGGCAGGGATTTTCTTTGCCGGTTTCGTCGAGGAAGCTGCAGCTGAGTTTGGTGGAGTATTTAGAGCCGAGTTTGAAGACCTGGCCTACTTCGATACCGTGCTTGAAGAGGAGTTTTTTGCCGTCGTGAGTATCGCCTTGGACGGCGTTACGTATGTCGGCGACGATTACATTATCGCCTTCGAGGGGGAAGTCGCGGCCGGGGACGACGTTTTTGGCGTGGTAGTCGGTCTTATTTGCACCTGTGACGCCGACGGGCATACAAGCGACGGCGTGGTCGATAATCATTTTCGAGACCTTATCGGCAAGACCCATCGGGCCTGCGAAGCCGACCTTAGCACCGGTCAACCACTCAATCATATCCTCTGAGGCCAATTCCAGAGGTTTGCCCGCGATGACTCTGAGTTTTTCAGCATTGACTTCGTGATCTCCTCTGACTACAGCTACGGTGAAATGAATCTTCTGAAAACAATCAGAGTTCAGCGGATTTTCAAGTTTTTTCAACTCTGCCTCGTTAGCTTCAACCATATCACCGGTTCGTTTTGCCTCGTTTTCGGCCTGTTTTCGAAAACTATCTTCCATTGCTACTTCCGTAGAAGCTTTTGTGAATTGTCTTCTTTCCAGGTCAAGGTCACACTTAAGCTTTTCTATGCGTTTTTTATATTCTGCAATAGAATCTGTTAATGCCGAGTCGCGTTCCCAGTAAATCAGGGTTTTGAGCATATCTTTTGGTTTTGTTTTGAGGAAGGCGGTGACGGCTTCGATAGAACCGATGTTGGGGGTGTGGACGGGTTCTGGGGCGGGGAGTTTTTGTTGATTCACAGGAACCCCCAGGCGGGCCTGGGGGCTAACCAGGGGGTCGACGGCGGCCTTTTCGAGGTTTGCGGCGTAACTTCCGTCTTCGGTATAGACGATGATATCTTCGCCTGAGGGGCAGGGGACGGTGAACTGATGCGAGGTCTCTCCGCCCATTTCGCCGGATTCGGCCTCGACGATAATGAAATCGAGGCCGCAGCGTTTGAAGATTCGCTTATAGGTTTCGTACATATTCCAGTATTCTTTGTCGAGGGATTCGGCATCGGCGTGGAAGCTGTAGGCGTCTTTCATAATGAATTCGCGGGAGCGGAGGACGCCGAAGCGGGGGCGGAACTCGTCGCGGAATTTGAAGCTGAGTTGGTAAAGGTTTATGGGCAATTGCTGATAGGATTTGATTTCACCTGCGGCGACGCTTGTTACGACTTCTTCGGCGGTAGGGGCGAGGACATTTAGCCGGCCGTGGCGGTCCTCGAAGCGTGCCATAGTCGGGCCGTAATCGACGTCACGGCCGGTCTGCTGCCAAAGCTCGATGGGCTGGACGGAGGGCATAAGGATTTCCTGGGCGCCGGCCTTGTTCATTTCGTCGCGGACGATGTCGATTACCTTTAGCAGGCATCGCCAGCCGAGCGGCAGGTAGGTGTACGTGCCGCTGGCCAGTTTTCTCATCAGGCCAGCGCGGAGCATAAGCTTGTGGCTGGGGATTTCAGCGTCGGCGGGGACTTCTTTGACGGTCGGTATCAGGATTCGAGAGTATCGCATAGTTAAAGACCCAGGACACAAGACACAAGACCTAAGACCTCAGACAGTGGACAAATATATAGTCCAAAAGCGGCGGCGAGGCAAGATTAAACTCTCAGAGAGACCTTGTTAAAATTGGGGTTGATTTTCGGGGGCAGTATTGGTAATATGAAGAGATATGACGATATTCGGCAGCTTCGGGTATATGGATAAAGGCCACGACTTGCTTTGGTGAGAGGAGAATTTGAAATGTTGAGGCGAATGAAAACAAGGAGGGGTATCAGGGGACTTGCCCGCCGTAGCGCAAGCGTAGGCGGGTTTACATTAGTTGAACTGCTTGTGG
>CAYNVP010000207.1:0-3682 GCA_964400665.1 uncultured Pirellulales bacterium
ATTTGCCGATAAGGCCGCACCAAGTGCCGCCGCCGCCAAAATCGAATTCACGTAGCTCTCGAACAAGTCCGCGCCCATACCTGCCACATCGCCCACGTTATCGCCGACGTTATCTGCGATTGTGGCAGGATTGCGCGGGTCGTCCTCAGGTATTCCCGCCTCGACCTTGCCGACGAGGTCCGCACCGACGTCTGCCGCCTTTGTATAGATGCCGCCGCCCACACGTGCAAACAATGCCTGGGTCGAAGCGCCCATACCGAAGGTTATCATTGTCGTCGTAATTTCCGCCAGCTTATGCGATGGGTCCATACCCGCCCTGACTAAGGTCAATCCCCACAGAACCAGGCCGTTCTGCATATGTTCAGGCGTATAAACTATCCGGTCCAGAAGCCAGTACCAGAATGCGATGTTGAGCAGTCCGAAACTGACAACCACAAGCCCCATCACCGCTCCGGAACGAAAGGCCACCTGCAATGCCCTGTTCAAGCTGTGAAGCGCGCCCTGCGCGGTCCTGCTCGACGCGTTTGTCGCGCTCTTCATCCCGAAAAAGCCCGACAATGCGCTGAAAAAACCCGCCGTAACAAAAGCCACCGGCACGAAAGGATTCTGAATGCCGACGTAGGCAAGCCACACAAATATCGCAAACAACACCAGAAATACCAGGGCCACCACTTTATATTGCCTGAACAGATACGCGTATGCGCCCTCGCGAACATAAGAGGCGATTGCCTCCATTTTCTCATTGCCTTTCTCCGAGGCCATCATTGTCTTGTAGAAATAATACGCGACAGCCAGCCCCAGCAGCGAACTAATAGGCGCAACCCACCAAAGCCACGGTATGGCGCCGACCGCGGCCTCAGCGACATCTGCTGCCTCCGCCGCCGATTCTGCCTCAGCCGCAAGGCATGTCGAGGCGAATGCCAAAATACCTCCTATGATTCCAATCCTTTCAATTTTCACTTTCTGCTCTCCTTATCTCAAACCACTCTAATGTTCATCGGTAGCACGGGCTTGAAGCCCGTGCAGGCACGGCCAAGATGGCCGTGCTACAACGCAGAAACAAGGCAGTTTAATAAATACACCGGGCTTTTCAAGTATTTTCCGCACAAATAACCCTGCTGAGCCGGCCGTTGACTATCGCCTCCCCACCGTTTACAATTCCTTTTATAAACCGGACTTAAATTGTTTCGGCTCAATAAATGAACGAACCGCTCGCAATAACCAACATAATCATAATCGCCATCACGGGCTATTTCTCCTACAGGGGGTTCGTCACCCCTGCGTTTATCCGCCGTTACCTGTTCAGCACGCGGGCAATTCTCGATGACAAACAATATTTCCGCATCCTGTCCAGCGGCGCCCTGCATGCCGACTGGGTACACCTGCTCTTTAATATGTTCAGCTTGTATTCCTTCGGCAGCGCCGTCGAGCTGCGCTTCGGCCCGCTGACGTTTCTGGCAATTTACCTGGCCGGCATCATAGGCGGCAATATCCTCGCGCTTGTCCTTCATCAAAAACAAGAATACCTCGCACTCGGCGCCTCAGGCGGTGTCTGCGGAGTCATCTTCGCCTGCATCTTTCTTCTGCCCGGCACATCTGTGATGCTTTTTCTCATACCCTTCCCCATTCCCGCTCACATATACGCCGTCCTTTTTATGCTCGTCTCATTCTATGGCATACGTGCACAAAGAGGCAACATTGGCCACGATGCTCACTTAGGCGGCGCCATCATCGGCCTGATTACTGCGACTGTCCTGCATCCCTCAATCGTCCCACAAAATCCCGTCCTCTACCCAGCCGTAATGCTGCTGTCTGTATTGCTCCTCGTCTTTTTGTATATACGGCCGCCCGGACCTCGCTCGTTCAAGGGACCTGTTCGGCATAGACCGGACTATGAAGAACGCTCTACTTACAACCAGTTCGACGAAGACTCCTCGGATGACTAATAAAATCAGGCCCGGACATATCGTTTTGCTTGTCATAAATGCCGCCCTGCTGGTCGCGTTCGGCACGGCGTTTCTAATGCGAAAAAACTACGAGTTCATAATTTACGTAGGCGTCATAATCGTATGTCTGGCCATTATAGCAGCGACTTTTTTCAAAGTTCGCTATTCAATCCCCACGCTAATCGGCCTGACCGTCTGGTCCCTTATGCACCTGGCGGGAGGTTCGGTTTACATAAATGGCACGCTGCTTTACGAAATAATCCTAATTCCCATTTCGCAAAAATACCCCATCCTGCGATATGACCAGCTCGTTCACACCTGGGGATTCGCCGTAGCAACGCTGACAATGTTTGACCTCCTCCGGCCGTTGCTCAGGGAAAATCTTCAGCATTTCGTCGCATTATCGATTGTGGTCGTGATGGCAGGCCTCGGTGTCGGCGCCTTCAACGAAATCGTCGAGGCCATCGTCGCTGCGGTCGTTCCTGAATCCGGCGTCGGCGATTACGTCAATACCACCCTTGACCTCATCGCCGACCTCCTCGGCGCAATCCTCGCTATGGCCTTTGTAAACTGGCGATATCTTAAGTGTGATACTCCGCGTTAATTGTAACGTAGCCCTTGCTCAAATCGCAGCCATAGCAGAAATCACTGTATTTGCCCGCGCCCAAATCTACCGTTATTGTATGGCTTTTCTGCGAGACGATTTTGCTCGCCTTTTTGCGGTCAAAATTCGTCGGCGCACCATTTTTGAAAACAGCAAGGTCGTCGAGCTTGCAGGACATTTTTTTCTGATTGAGCTTCACGCCCGATGAGCCGACTGCGCAAATGATTCTGCCCCAGTTCGGGTCACCGCCATTCACGGCGCACTTGACCAAATCATAATCCGCGACCGCCCGTGCCGCCTTGGCGGCCTCAACCTTCGTCGCGGCGCCTTTTACAACGACCTTGAACATTCGCGTCGCACCCTCAGCATCCAAAGCCATCTGACGGGCAAGGTCCTCGCACAAATCCACAAGGGCTTTTGCGAACTTCTTATATTCCCCCGACTGTTTGACAATTGGCCGATTGCCCGCAAGACCTGATGCGAGAATTATCGCCGTATCATTCGTGCTCTGATGGCCGTCAATAGTCAGCTTATTCAGCGATTCGCCTATCGCTTTCTTGAGCGCCTTGGCCAATAACGGCTTCGTAATCGCAGCATCGGTCGTTATAAAGCACAGCGTCGTCGCCATATTCGGCCCAATCATACCCGCACCCTTGACCGTCCCCGCTATGGTGACTCGCTTGCCCGATATTTTGACTCGCCGACAGGCCAGCTTGGTCTTCGTATCGGTTGTCATTATCGCCTTTGTAAAATTCATCCCCGCCGAGACCGAATCTGACAGCCCCCCTGCCGCGTCCGCAATACCGGCGATGACGTTTTTCATCGGCAACTGCTCGCCAATAATTCCGGTAGATGCCACCAAAACCTCACGTGGCACGTATTGCGTCGTGCGTATTGCGTCATTGCGAGCGAAGCGAAGCAATCTCAATGCTCTCGCTGTTTCGCAACACATAGCAATTGCGTTTTTAATCCCCCGTTCTCCCGTGCAGGCGTTCGCGTTGCCGGAATTGACAACCACCGCGTAAACAACCGCGCTTTTGACGTGCTTTTTACTAATCTGCACGGCCGCCGATGTAATTTTGTTCGTCGTAAACACCCCCGCCGCCTTCGCACCCGTCGGGCAGACAATCAA
>CAYNVP010000208.1:0-3612 GCA_964400665.1 uncultured Pirellulales bacterium
TGACCAGGGTCCGATTATAGTAATGATTGAAAACTACCGCACTCAGTTGTGCTGGAATTTGTTTATGGCCAACCCGGAAATAGCGCCAATGCTCGAAAGCATCGGCTGGGCAACAAGAACCGACAACGGCCTCAATTACGAGTATTACGAGGGAACGTGGAATTCGCTGCCTGATTTTGATTCCCTCACACCGACCGCAACAGGCACTGCCCACAACTTTGATATTGGCCTGCGACAGCAGGACGATTATTTCGCCCTCTGCTTCACCGGTTATATTAATATACAAACCAGCGGCGAATATACTTTCTACACTAACTCCGACGAAGGCAGCAAATTGTATGTCAACGACATCCTTGTGGTTGATAACGATGGTCTGCACGGGATGCAGGAAAGAAGCGGAATTGTCAGTCTCGTCGCCGGAAAACATCTGATTGTTGTTACCTATTTTGAAAAAATAGATTCGCAGGATTTGACAGTTAGCTTCGCCGGGCCGGGAATCTCCAAAAAACAAATTCCGGTAAATCTGTTGTTCAAATGTAATTTCCCCGGCGATTACACACACGACTGCGTTGTCGATATGAACGATTTAATGATATTAGCCGCAAATTGGCTCAGCAGTTATACATTCGTTGATTTTGCACAAATGGCTGCCGATTGGCGGAAATAAGAACGATAAATTTGAAATGTTTTTAGGGAATAGAATTATGAGAAAAAATAAAGGTTTCACGTTAGTAGAATTGCTGGTGGTGATTTCGGTAATTGCGTTGCTGATGGCGATTCTACTCCCATCACTGAGCAAGGCACGCAAACAGGCCCAATCGATTATCTGTAAGAGCAACCTTAAAAATTATGGTCTTGCTGGAATAATGTATCTTGATGCACACGACAATATATTTCCGTTTGGGCTCACCTGCATTTACAGCTGTACGACGTTTACAGCGGAGCATCCGTTTCAGTGTCGCTGGCACGATGCCGAAGTTGTTCCTGATGGGCCTTTGTGGCCATATCTGCGGGCAAAGGGTGTACATTGCTGCCCTACTTTTGCCGCCATCGCCAAAACCAGGGGGGCGAATCACCCGGGGCATCAGCCTAATATCCCTATAAAACCGACGTTTACTTACTCTATGAACGGACATCTCAGCGCCGGCGGCTGCAACAACGCCAGCGGCGGCGAAAGTGACCTTACCAATGCTCTCGGCCAAATGATAGGAATGAATCAGGTAAAACACCCATCACGAGTGCTTTTTTTCACGGAGGAAAATATATGGACTATACGCAGCAGTGACAACCCTCCAGGCCTTAATTTATCTAACGATGCCCTTAATGACATGTTTTTTTACCCGAGAAAAAACGGCAACGGCGATTGCATAGCGACGTTCCACAAGGCTAACGATTCACAACTGAACACGGGTGTCAGTAATGTGCTGTTTCTCGATGGCCATGTCAGCGAGGAGAGGGCTTATGACCAGGAGGAACTTCTCGGCGGTTCTAGTTATACTGGTTATTCGGATAAAAGTATGAAATTGACTTTTGGAGTTGACATATTGATTCATGGAACTCACTATTAATAAATAGGTTTGAACCTGAACTTTGGCTAAGACCTTGTTTATTCGATTGAAAGTAAGCATCAAGTGTAGCAAAAAAGTAAAAAACTTCGGTTTTATTCAAAAATCGGCCATTTTGAGCAAAAGTTAATGATAGCAAAGTTGAAAAACCTTGATATTTGACCAAAAACCTCGTTTCTTATCCAAAGTCGCAAGATGGTTAAAAATATCCGCAAAATGGTGTTTTTTGGGACTTGCAGAAGTGGTAAAATCAAGTCGCGAAAACGTTATGACATTTTGGCATTTTTGCGTATTGCCCGATTAAGCGTGTAGCTGGGTTATAAATACGCGTAAACTTTATTATTTAGGAGGCAGAGAGATGAAGAGATTAATGTATGTTACGTTATGTGTCAGTTTGGGCATGGTTCTGTGTGGAACTGCCATCGCGTCGCCGGCCATAGACAGCGCGGTTATTAATACGCGCATCTTCAACGACGACCCTACGTCGACACTCACTACCACCAATTCCTATGCGTCGTCGATAACAATCAATGATACGCCGACTGGAGTGGGTTGGGCCAATTTGCACAATTTTCTTTTATCTGACGACGGCGGAAGCACTGCTGCTTCATTTGCTAACGGCGACCCCTTTTCCTTCGCCTCAGATGTGTCTATTACGGGTCAAGGCATTTCTGAAGCCGGCTTGTTGGTCTCACCCTGGTGGTCATTGAATGTTGACGGCAGGTATATGATTAATGGCAGTAGCGGAGAGATTGCTTGCTTTGGAGGCCGATTACCATTTTATAGTTTCACCGCTGATCAAGGCCTCAGTTATACCAAAGGAGACACGGTTCGAATGGGTGTCATCTATAACCCTCACGCTCTTAACATGTCAGCCCCGGCTACTATAGAATATCTTTTGACTATGGCCGGGACAGATTACACCAGCGGCGCGATAGCCTTCGACCAGGGCAATCCCGCGGAGGGTCACGGCGAGTGGGGAATGCTCACTCCCGCCGGGGTCGGCGGCTATTTTCAGATTCAGACTGGGAACTCGGGGGCTGGTAACTGGGAGCAGGCAACGTTCGGGGATATGGTCTATAGTCCAGTTCCAGAACCAGCAACAATGGCTCTGTTAGGATTGGGCAGTTTGTTCCTTGTTAGACGCAGGAAATAATTGGTCTTTGAATTGTTGGGGCGCTCGGTTATAAAAAATTGAGCGCCCTGATTTTGTCATATTAAAGATATAAATATAAAAACTAAGACCTGTCTTGCCGTATTAAGGAAAGGATATATTATGAAGAAAAAGATTGTCCTGTTAGTGATATTGGTTATAGGTTTTGCTGCCGGCAATGCCTTGGCCAATGCTTTGCTGAACCCCAGCTTTGAAGAGGGTGTTTTAGGCAGGTTTGAACCTCAGAATGTGACGTACTGGACGACTGTCGGCACAAACGGTTGGCATCATAGTGATGTTAATTATGCTGGTGTTAATTGCGTACATAGCGGCACCAAAGGTGTGAAAATATGGTGGGATGATACCTATTTATACCAGGATTTTCCTGTAATCAAGGATGAGTACGATTTCAGCGTCTACGCTTATTCTGCCGTACAAGATAATCTTGGTCTTCGCTTCGCTGATGCGGTTTTCCAGGTCGAGTGGTACGACGATGTCAATGCCCTGATTCTCGCCGAAGAAATAGGGCGTTTTTATGGTGCTCCAAGTTTAAGCGATCCCTGCGATCCCTATAATACATGGAAGTTTATTTCCGGTAGCAGGACCGCGCCGCCTCTGGCTGTTACCTGCAAGGTTCTTTTGTACCTGGATAGACACGAAGGCGCGGCTGACATTGACGGCTCTATTAACTGGGATGATGTATCAGTTACTTGGCGTTACGCTGCGTCGAACCCTAACCCTGAAGATGGTGCGCTCGATCTTGTTCCGTTTGAAGTAACTGCGCTGTCGTGGACCAGGCCTGCTCCTCGTCAGCCGGGCGATACTATTCTCTGTGATGTATGGTTTGGCACTGATGGCAACATGCCCGGAACAAACACAAAAATCCTCAACAAG
>CAYNVP010000209.1:0-3484 GCA_964400665.1 uncultured Pirellulales bacterium
TCCGCGTGCTCCGCGGTGAAAAATCCGTGATAATTCGTGCTAATTAGTGGCAAAAAACGGCTAAAATGATACCGCAAATCGCGAAAAAACTGTGTCATCCCCGCAGTCAGCTTTATTAAAGGGCAATAAGCCCTTGTGGAACAAGGCGGGTGGCAAGCGCACAAACAATGCTTGGAGCATTGCCTCCGCCGAGAACACAAAGCTGACTGTTCTCTGTGTCCTCTGTGCTCTCTGTGGCTAAAAAGTGCTCTGTTGTTTTGCGCTAGGTGGCAATGCCACCTACTGAATACATCTCTGCCCGACACGGAGCGAAGTGACGAGCCCGCTTCGGAAACCTCCGTGGTAAAAGAAATCCGTGCTAATCCGTGGTTAAAAATTCTCTGCGTTCTCCGCGTGCTCCGCGGTGAAAAATCCGTGATAATTCGTGCTAATTAGTGGCAAAACCCGGCTAAACTGATACCACAAATCGCGAAAAAACTGTAAAAAGACCCTATCTACTGCTTGAAAAAAGGAAACCTGGCCGTCAGAATATCCGATAAATCCTTAGTATCGAAAATTGACCATTTTTAAGGGGTAACTTTTGATGTTCAGCGAAGGTCCCAAAAGACGCATAATTACTCCGGAGCCGAAGATGCAGGCATACGAACAATATGGCCCTCCGGGTGGTGCTTACCAGCGTTATCGCCAGATGAGCTTAGACGACCTGCTGCTGGAAAACCGCATAGTGTTTCTCATCGGTGAAATCAACTACGCCAGGGCCGCCGAGGTCATTATGAAAATCCTTTACCTCGATAACCAGAAGCGTAACACCGAAATCAGCTTGTACGTGAATTCACCCGGCGGCAGCGTGGACGACACGATGGCGGTTTACGATACGATGAGGTTTGTCAGCTCGCCAATCGCCACCTATTGCATCGGCCGCGCCCAGTCCGGCGCAGCGGTCATATTATCAGCCGGCACTAAAGGCAAGCGCTTCGCCCTCCCCCACGCAAAAATCATGCTCCATCAACCGTGGGGCGGTGTTTACGGGCAGGCGGCGGACATCAAAATCCAGGCGGAGGAAATCCTTAAGGCAAAGAAGGTGATAAGCGAACTATTAGCGAAGCACTCAGGGCAGCCCGTGGAGAAGATAATCTCGGAAACGGAAAGAGACCGATATATGACTGCGGAGGAGGCCAAAGAGTACGGCCTAATCGACGAGGTGCTGGAGCTCGAAGAACCGAGCAAGAAGAAGAAAGAAGAAGAAAAGGAAAAAAAAGAGAAGAAGTAAAGATTCCCTGCTTCTGAACCAAACCCCTGCCTACAACGTGCAGGGGCAGGGAAGTGACTTCTCGGGAATAAGGAAGGTAGAAGGTAGAATACAGAAGTAAAACCGCCTGCGGCGGGTAAAATGGGAAAAGAAAAAAGAAGACGGAGAATTGAAGGCAGAAGATAGGAGATAGAAGGTAGAAGACAGGAGATAGAAGGCAGAAGGTAGAAGACGGAAGTAAAACCGCCTGCGGCGGGTAAAATGGGAAAAGAAAAAAGAAGACAGAGAACGGAGAATGGAAGGCAGGAGATAGAAGGTAGGAGACAGAAGGTAGAAGACAGAAGTAAAACCGCCTGCGGCGGGTAAAGAAAGAAGAAAAAAACAAGAAGAATTGCGGGTTAAGGGCGGCAAATTTTAACGATTGATACTTTGAGAGACAGGATATGAGAGTTGACCAGAATTTAGTGCCGATAGTAATCGAGAAGACGGGGCGCGGCGAACGCGCATACGACATATACTCTCGTCTGCTGAAGGACAGAATCGTGTTCGTGGGCGGGCCGATAGATGATTCGACGGCGAACCTAATCATAGCCCAGATGCTTTTTTTGAGCAACGAGGACACCAAGACCGACATACACTTTTACATCAACTCGCCCGGCGGTTCCATCACGGCGGGGCTTGCGATATATGATGCGATGCAATTTCTGCGGTGCGATGTCGCGACGTATTGCGTGGGCCAGGCGGCGAGTATGGCGGCGTTATTACTGGCGGGCGGCAAGTCGGGGAAGCGTTTTTTGCTGGCGAACAACAGGATACTGCTTCACCAGCCATTGCTTACGGGCGAACTGATAGGGCCTGCCACGGACCTGGATATCGAGGCAAAAGAGATACTTCGGCTTCGCGAGCGGCTTTATCAAATACTTGCTCGTCACACGGGACAGACGCCGGAAAAAATCGAGAAGGACTGCGACAGGAATCTCTGGCTCGACGCCGAGGAGGCGATAAAGTACGGGCTGGCGGACCGGATACTCCAAAGGGCGCCGGAAGTGGTTAAAGACACCAATAAAGAATCGTGATTTTTGAATGATGTTATTAGTTCGTAGTTCATTGTTAATTGTTTGTAGTTCACTGCTTATGCTGGTGTTCGCGGCAGGTTGTGAGAACGCCAACGCACCGGGTAAGACCACTCTTTCACAGCAAGTCGAACAGCTTTCCAAAGAAAAGGCAGAGCTGGAAAACCGGCTGGAGCAGTCGCAGGCAGGAAACGAGGGGTTGAAAAAACAGATGGAGGCGCTGGCCGGTCTGCCAGGCGATAAAAAGGCCGAGACGATATACCGCCTGCAGACGGTGAAAATCAGCAGATACACAAACCTGTACGATGAAGACAAAGACGGGACGAAGGAGACGCTGATTGTTTATGTTGAGCCAATCGACGAGACCGGGGACGCTATTAAGGCGGCTGGTGCGGTTGAAGTGCAGCTTTGGGACCTGAACAAGCCGAGCGCCGAGGCGTTGGTCAGCAAGTGGAGTATTGGGCCGGAGGAGCTTAGAAAGTTGTGGTTCGACACAATCGCTATGACCAGCTATCGGCTGACTTATGATGTTAGCACATTAGTAGGTAATTACGACAAACCGTTGACCGTCAAGGTTAGTTTCACGGATTATCTGTCCGGTAAGGTATTCACCGACCAAAAGACAATCAAGCCGTAGTTTCCTACCACAAAGATTTATTAGCCACAGAGCTCACAGAGGATTATTTATAACCACTGATTAGCACGGATTTACTTTCACCACGAAGTTCACGAAGAAACACGAAGAGTTTTTAATCACCCGCCTCGCCGCGGAGCGGCGGGCGAGGTCTCGCCAAAGGCGGACGGATTACACGGATTTTTTCACCACGAAGGGGGAGAAGATACACGAAGGTTTCGTCCAGAGATATATTCAGTAGGTGTCAATACCACCTAGCGCAAAACGACAGAAAATATTAACCACGGATTACACAGATTTTTCACCGCGGAGGACGCAGAGTTTTCCTTAGAATTTTTTACCACGAAGTTCACCCGCCAAAGGGCGAGGTCTCGCCGGAGGCGGACGAAGAAACATGAAGATTTTTTAATCACCCGCGGAGCGGCGGGCAAGGTCTCGCCAAAGGCGGACGGATTACGCGGATTACACTGATTTATATAGCCGTGAAAAAACGCAAAAGGGCATAAAAAATTTTAGACGCGGATTAAA
>CAYNVP010000210.1:0-3392 GCA_964400665.1 uncultured Pirellulales bacterium
TGCGGTTACAGCGGGGCTACTGGGGAAGCTGAACCGGGACGAGCTGCAGGGTGTGGTGGCGCACGAGATGAGCCATATACTGCACCGGGACATACTATTCGTTACTCTGGCGGGCATAATGCTGGGGTCGGTGGTGCTTCTTTCACAGGTTTTTCTGCGGAGCGCTTTTTACGGTTCCTTAGGCGGCTCGCGGAGGAGATACTCATCAGGAGGCAAAGGGGGCGGCGGGGGCGCGGCGATAATAATCGTGATAGCACTGCTGGCGGCGATTCTGGCACCGATTATGACACAGCTTCTTTACTTTGCGTTGTCGAGGAGGCGCGAGTATCTGGCCGACGCGGGTTCGGCACGGCTGACACGGTATCCGGAAGGGCTGGCAAGCGCATTGGAGAAGATAGCGGCTGACAGATCACCTCAACTTGCAAGCTCTAACCAAATTACGGCGCCGATGTTCATAGTCAACCCCTTCAAGAAGAAAGGGCAACTGGCACTTTCGGACCTGACGAGCACTCACCCGCCGATATCAGAGAGGATACGAATCCTTCGGAGTATGTCGCAGGGGGCGTCGATGAAGGACTATTCGGAGGCATATACAAGTGTGACCAAAGGCAAAACCATTGTACCGGCGACAGCCCTGACTAAGGAAGACCTCGCACTTAGAAAGGCAAGCGAGGAGGCAAAAAGCGAACGATTAGAAAAGCAAATGCGGCAGGTCGGCGACATTATGCGGAAGGTAAACGGATTCGTATTTTTACCGTGTGTGTGCGGGCTGACGCTGAAGATACCGCCGAATTATATTTCTGAAACAGTCAAATGCCCTCGGTGTAAGCGGGTCCATAATATACAAAGGGAAAAGCAAGCGGCTGTGAAATAGCAATTTTAGCCGAGGTTAAAATAAGTCGGGCTGCCTTTTAGGAGGTTTGGTGATAAGACAGCCCGAGCTTTTTAACTAACGGCATTGCCGGTTTCCCCCCAGCCATCCCGTCTATTAAAAGATACGATTATCGCGTTAAAGCTGTTTGGCCTTTTTAGCTAAAGTGGCCAATGGTTATCCAGTAACAGTGATTATATCACATCGCGGGCTGTTTTTGTGTGAGGCAAGGTATTTAGCATCGACAAATCAGGGTTTCCCTGACGAGAATTCCGCCCATTTAGTACATTCAAAAAATCCCCCTATTAAAACAGGGGATTAAATACGAGCAATAGCAAGGCGAGAACCTTATTCGAGCGTTACTGACTCGCCGGGTTCGAGGACTTTGACCTTGCAGGCGGCTTTTTGGGCGAAGGCATCCGCGTCTTTCTTGCTGCCAACTATATCGCCCCAGTGATAGGGGATTGCCATTTTGGGTTTGAATTGTTTAGTAGCTTCGGCGGCCTCGTCGGCGTTCATCGTATATGTGCCCCCTGCTGGCAACAGAGCAAGGTCGATATTTTTGAGGTCCTTCATTTCGTCGATGAGGTCTGTATCGCCGGCGTAGTAGATTCGCTTTCCGGCGATTTCGATGACAAAACCCAGCCAGTTATTCGATTTTGGATGGTACTGCTTGCTGGGATTGTATGCGGGGACCCCGATAATTTTGATGCCGGCGGCCTCGATGGCCTGGCCGGGTTTAAGGACCTGGCCCTTTCCGTGCTGCCGGATAACATCGCCGGAAGCAACGAGCTTTGTGGCCGTACCCGACACCTTAGCAATATCGTCAGCGGAGTAATGGTCGTAGTGACTATGGCTGACGAGGACCAGACTTGCATCGTGCGGGGCCTCTTTTAGTTTCCAGGGGTCGATGTATATGACGGTGTTGGCCTCGGAGATTCTGAAGCTGGCGTGTCCGAACCATTTTAACTGAACAGCCATAGTATCCTCCTTTCTATTCGGGTCGGCGGGTTCGCCTGCGCAAACCTGCTCAACACAACAAGACATTAATACTAAAAGTGCAATTGAAAAGACCAACCTGCGGGCCTTCATTTCTCGCTCCTTAAAGATTAACTCAATCAAAATCTCGCGACCTGGAGGCCGAAATTACTGAAAATATGAGTTTATGTCAAATAAAATTGAGTATAATATAAGAGTGATGAGCGAAGAATTTGACGTATTAAGTTATCAGCAGCGCAGGCCAAGGATTCATATCCTTACGGTGGACCGTGTTCTGGGCGAAGACATTTACGAGCGGCTGCAAAACGACACGAAGACCCGGTTCTACGAGCTTGTCGTGCCCAAGGAGTCGCTGTGGCAATCGCGGCTGGAAGAGATAGAAGCGATGACGGAGCAAACGACAAAGTCGCGGATGCTGATAATGGACGTGCGGAAAATTACGCTTCCCAAGCTCCATCAGGCGTATAACAAAATCATCGGGTACAACCGCAAAGACCTGAATAAATACTGCTTCACGGTGCTGGTCGGCGACGGCCCGCTGAGTCTATTTCAGGCGGGGAAGTCGCCGGACGTGTTCGTGCCGTATTTGGCGCAACATCGAGTGGATTATAATCCGGCGGTATTTTTCTACGACCCGTTTTTGCATTATGAGCCGGATGAGCTGGATTCATCGATGGATGACGAATTTGTGCTGCCCGAGGAACTGCCGCATCGGCTTGCATCTTATTTTCCCGAGCCGGGAGTTACGATGGAATCGGTTCGGCGATACTTCCGCGCAGCGGAACAGCCGGAAATGGTGAAAAAGCAGCGGCTGAAGGTGCTGGCAGCGCTATATCTGAAAAGAATTGCGGAGCAATTTCCCGAACACAAAGACCGCCTGAAGGAGCTGCTGAGCAGGAACGGTCTGCAATTGGCCAGCGAGAGGATGAACCTTTATCCTGTGTTTTTCGAGGAGTGGGTGCACGAGCTGATGCAGAAAGCCGCGGAACCGGCAAGCTGAGAAGAGGGTTTACCGCATAACCCATTGTTTATTTTCGAGCTTCAATTTTTGCTTGTCGCGGAATTTGGGGTCGCCGGCGAGGGAGTACGTCAACCGGAGGGTTTTTCGAAGGTATATTTTGACAGGATTACCATCCTGGTCTTTTTCTACAGGATGGTCGATGACAACGGTTTCATTGCTAAGCCCTGAGATAAAGATATCGAACGACTTGGCGTTGGGGTCGAAATCGGGCCAGATGACCACTACATCCTTAGTTTTGTCCTGGGCCTGTATTATTTTATTTCCGGCGTTTTCGGGCAGTTCGTGGTAGGGGTATCTGCCGTGATGACGATTTTTTATTTTTTCAAAGAGGACGTCGGACGTTCCCTGTATGGCCGGGACGCGTTGAAAAGTATCGGTCATCAGCTCGCAAGTGGGGTAAAAATCGACATCTTTGCCCGATTTATTGGTTAGAGTCAGAATCATATACCAGAACCGCTGCTGGACGGAGCCAGGCAGGACAATCTGCTGAGGATTTTCGAA
>CAYNVP010000211.1:0-3344 GCA_964400665.1 uncultured Pirellulales bacterium
TCACCTCTCCAGGGATTTCTGTTTAAAGGACTTATAGCAGAGCGGCCGCGTATTTCATCCTTTCGGTACTACAACCAAAAAATGAATATACTTCGTTTTTCGCGTCTCGACAAGAAGAAAAACAAGGGATATTGGGCGAAGGAGATTGTGAACAAACATTTTATTTTGACCGGCCCCAACAATCAATTATCATAGAGGGCATCGGACTGAACTGAATTGAAGGAGAAGAATGATGTCTCTGACTCGCGGGCAGATAACACGTCGGGAATTCTTGAGCAAAAGTGCCAAAGTTTCGGCAGGCGTTTTTGCAGCTGGCGCGCTGGCCTCCTGTGCTGGGCCGGCAGTATCGCCCGATGTGAAAGGACGCATTGTAGGCGCCAATGACCGTATCAATTTAGCCATAATCGGAGCACGCATCCGAGGCACGGTACTTGCGGAGGGTTTTGCCAAAATCCCGAACGTTGCCATAAAAACGGTTTGCGATGTCGATATGAATCTTTTTGCCGAAAGTGTCAGGAAAATCGAGGAGATTCAGCATTTTGTGCCGATTGTACATCAGGACCTTCGTCGTGTCTATGATGATAAGGATATTGACGCGGTAGCGATTGCGACGCCCAATCACTGGCATGCTCTTGCCGCGATATGGGCCTGTCAGGCCGGCAAAGATGTTTATGTCGAAAAGCCCTGCTCGCACAATATCAGGGAAGGCCGGAAAATGGTTGAGGCCTCGCACAAATACAATCGGTTTGTCCAGGTCGGCCTGCAGAATCGCTCAATCGAAAACGTTCGGGCGGCATTGAAATTCCTGCACTCAGGCGGCATAGGAGAGGTCTATATGGCCAGGTGTCTTTGCTTCAAGCGTCGAGACCCCATCGGCAAAGTGCCGGATGGAATTGGTGTCGGACCGCAATATAAATACTATGTCTGGAACAATCCCGGCATAAATTACGACGCCGACTATATGAGTCGCGTTGACTATGACCGTTGGCTTGGGCCTGCCCCCAAAAGGCCCTTCAACTATAACCGCTTTCACTACAACTGGCACTGGAACTGGGACTATGGTAACGGTGATATCGGCAATCAGGGCCCGCACCAATTCGACATTGCTCGATGGGGGCTTAATAAAAATGAACATCCGATCAAGGTGTATTCAACAGGCGGTTACTTCGGCCCCGAGTCAGACCAGCAGACGCCCAATACCCAGTCAGCCGTTTTGGAATATGCCGACGGCAAGATTCTGCAATTCGATGTTCGCGGACTTTTTACTAATGACGAAGCCGCGATGATATCTGAAGCCGTTGAAAGCCACAATCCTGCCGTCGCAGATGCCAACGAAATTGCCAGGCAGATTAACCAGGTTACCAAACTTCAGGATGGCGTTGGCGTCGGAAATCTTTTCTTCGGCACAAAGGGCTGGATGTATCTCAATGGCTCTGTCTGGAAGACATACTTCGGCAGGAAAAATGAGCAGGGCCCTTGTTCGGAAAAGACGGAAGCATCTGCAGACCCGAACAATCCGGCCGGAACAGGTGATGACAGCCACTTTGTCAACTTCATCGATGCGCTTCGCAGAGGCAAAAAAGGGAAACTCAACTGCGACATCGAAACCGGCTATATGTCAACGGCCCTTGTGCATCTTTCCAACATCTCGTATCGGCTCGGCCGGTCTCTCGTGTTCGACGGCCAAAAAGAGAAATTCGTCGCCGACGGTCCCGCTAACAAGATGCTTTCCCGCAGCTATCGCCGACCCTACGTTGTCCCCGAAATAATTTAATGGTTTCTCGACGGTTGGCCGATGAAAGGCAAATTATATTGTTGCCAGAACACCCCTCGTATAGCCGACTGATTCGGCGACGCCCGGCAGCGGGTCGTTTTCGTCTTTCTCAAACTCAAACGCCGCGACGCCGGAGTAGCCGATTTTGACAAGCGTCCGCATAAGCTTCACAATATCAATCACTCCCCGGCCCATTTCAATTGTTGTGCCTTCAGCGGTCGCCGAACTTTCGTCTTTTATGTGCATATCAATAAGCCGGTCTGCGAATTCCTCTACCGGCTGCGACGGGTCTATGCCCGCCCGCTGTGTATGGCCGATGTCTATGCAAAGGCCGATTCGCTTGTCGAGGTCCTTTATTTTCTCATAGACGCTTGCCGGCGTGGGATAAAGCTTATCCTCCGGCCCGTGATTATGAACCGCCACCCTGATGTCGTACTCTTTGGCCTTCTTTTCGACCATACCAAGCAGCTCGTGGTTCGGCACGCCGACAATCAGCTTAATCCCGGCCGCTTTTGCGTAGTCAAATGCCCGCTGCACATCCGCTTCGGTCTTCATATAGATTACGCCGCCTGCGTACAGTTCCAGTCCTGCCTCCTTTACCTTTGCCACGGTTTTTTCAATTTGCTCCGGAGAGCTGTCAAGAGGCAAATGAAAATCCTTGAAACTGATATACCTTAAACCCAGCCGTTTTGTCATAGCAAGCGTCTGGTCAAGAGGAAATTTCCTGAAGGTATACGAAGTCATACCCAAACTAAATTTTGTCTTGTCCTTTGTTGTGTTCCCTTCGGCTTTGGCCTCAGTAAAGGTGCCCATCCCCCCGGCCATAATTCCCATACCCGCTAACTGTATGAATTCTCTTCTGGTCTGTCCCTTATCTGTTTTCATTTTATTTCCTTTCAAATCTGCGCGATTTACTCACTCTATGCGATAGTATTTGTTGTATTGATTTAATGCAAGCGCATAAAAAGAGCCGGCTGACGATTCTGTCGTCAGCCGGTTTATTTGTGGTTTTGTGGGGATAGCTTATTCACCGCCTCGGACGACCATCGCGAGCGAATAAACTCTGAAATTACAGGTGATATAAAGCGTTCTGTATTCGGGTCCGCCGAAACAAATATTCGCAGGAACATCAGGTGTCGGAATCCTTTTAATCTCAGTGCCTGTGGGCGAGACAATCCATACGCCTCCTAAACCGGTGAAATACAGGTTGCCGTGCTCATCGATAGTCATACCATCTGGGTCGCTTGTGCCCATACCCGTTAAATCTGTCGGCTTGAAGAAGACCGAGCCGGTGCCAAGTGTCCCGTCGGAATTAATGGGGAAAACCCACCAGCGTTTTTTGGTGTTATCGCTGCTGCTGCTTTCAGCGACGTAGAGTTTGGTTTCGTCGAGGGAGGTGATTATGCCGTTGGGCTGATTCAGGCCGTTATTCACACGGGTTACGGTGCCGCCAGGTTCAAGTAGATATACGCCCTGATAAGTGGTTGAACCCCAGGTAGGGCAGGTGAAATAGATGTTGCCGTTGGTGAGTTCACACAGGTCATTGGGCTTGTCAGACGCGGTGCAGAGA
>CAYNVP010000212.1:0-3329 GCA_964400665.1 uncultured Pirellulales bacterium
TCCTTCGACAAGCTCAGGACGGGTTCGCGGGAATGACCCTCCTTCGCACGATGTGCTTCGGAGGGCAGGCAAGGAAGAACTAGTCGAGACCCCTGTTTACGACATACAGGGGCAGGACGGCGGTAATAATGACCCCCAGGCCCCCGACTACGACTTTCGAGGGCGGGCAGGCCTTCCCGGCCAACGAATTGCCTGGACAGGTGTGGCTAAACGATTTGGGTATGAGTATGACTGATGCGGCTTATCAAAGGTGTATAAAACCTGAGTGCGGGGCGGAATTTGACGTCAGCGAGGCGATGTTCAAATGTCCGCGTTGCGGGGATTTGCTGGATGCGCTATATAACTGGGACAAAATCAAGGTTCCCAAGAAGCTCAGCGACTTCGGCAAACGCTGGGCGAGCAGGAATATCCCTCTTGATTTGTCGGGCGTATGGCGGTTCCGGGAGCTATTGAACTTCTGCGACGATAAATTCAAGATAACAATCGGCGAGGGGCAGACGATTCTGCAGGCCAATGACGAGGTGGGCAAATACGCTGGTATGAAGCCGGGGCGATTGTTTTTGCAGTATGAAGGATTGAATCCCTCCGGCTCGTTCAAGGATAACGGGATGGCGGCGGCATTCAGCCACGCAAAAATGGTCGGCGCGGAATCAAGCGCCTGCGCCTCAACGGGCAACACATCGGCATCGGTAGCTCTTTACGCACACAGTTGCGGACTGAAATGCACGGTCTTCATCGGCTCAGGCAGAATCGCCTTCGGGAAGCTGTCTCAGGCGATGGATTACGGGGCACAGACGATACAGATACAGGGCGACTTCGACGATTGTATGCGGCAGGTGCAGGACGTATGCGCGAAACTCGGGCTGTATCTGCTCAATTCGCTGAATCCTTTCCGCCTGGAAGGCCAGAAGACGATTATGTATCGCATCATAGAGGGGCTTGGCTGGGAAGTGCCCGACTGGATTGTTGTGCCGGGCGGCAACTTAGGCAACTCAAGCGCGTTCGGCAAGGCATTTTATGAGCTGAAGCATTTGGGGCTGATTAAACGAATACCACGGATGGCCATCATTAATGCAACCGGCGCTTCTACGCTTACAGACCTTGTTAACAATAAGAAGCTCGTGTGGAATGACGGCAAGGTCGATAACAAGGTTATCGCCGATTATTATGCCGACCTGACGGCCCGCAATTTTTCGCCTCATACCTGCGCGTCGGCGATAGAGATTTCGCGCCCGGTCAATCTGAAGAAGTGCCTGCGGGCGATAGATATTTGCGACGGAGTGGTTCGGGCGGTGAGCGATGAAGAGATTTGCGATGCCAAGGCGGTTATCGGCAGACACGGGCTTGGCTGTGAGCCGGCCTCAGCGGCGTCAGTGGCGGGGTTGAAGCTGCTGCGGGCCGAGGGTATTATCGGAGACGATGAACGGATTGCCTGCGTGCTGACCGGCCATGCGCTGAAAGACCCGAACGTTACCGTCAATTACCACAAGGAAAAGCAGGGCGAGTTCAGCAACCCTCCTGTCGAAGCGCCAAACGATTTTGAGCAGATACTCACGCTTATAAAAACTAACGGTTAGCGGGCATTGGTTTTATATATCCGTTGGCAAAAACCACCTTTAATTAGAGAGCAATTCTTAACTCACTTTGCACAAGCAAGTTAGCATCTCACTGTATCCGGACCTCTCAACCCTGACACCGATATGTCTCCATTTGGCATCATTTCTTAGACTTTGTATAGGATTGATTTCGCATGAATAATTTTTATAGGCTAATGTTATGAAAAAGGTTTGGATATACAAGCTGAAAAATATTAAATGCTGGTGGTTTGGCTGGTACGAAAGTGATAGACTCAAGGCGAAGGCACTGCCCAGCAAAGATTTGGCAGAACATTTCAAGCAAATTAAATACACTCAGCTAAATTCAGATGTATTCACAGGAGTTGTTGCAGCCGATTGGCATCAGATGGTAGACGAATATCGTGAAGCGAAAAAAGTACAGGGATTGACCGAAGGGACTCTTTATGAAATAGCATTATCGCTGAGAAATTTTGAAAGAATCGTGGGAAAATACAACTCAAGGCAGATCACTCAAGGTGCCATTGACAAATTCATACTTCAAAGAGGCAGTGAAGTAAAACGTCCCACTCTTAACAAGGACATCAGAAATTTAAAGACATTTATCAATTGGTGCAGAGAAAACAGATACCTGAATGGAAATCTAAAGATCAAAGAACTTAAGGAAGACGAACGGCTAGTGAAATCGCTCAACGATGTTCAGATAAAGAAGTTGATAAAAGCTGCAGAGCCTTATCCATCAATGAAAATCAGAATTTTATTGGCTTTGGGAACTGGGCTAAGGCGTGGTGATATTGAAGCATTGAAAGTCAGCGACCTCGACTTCGAGCGGAACTGTATAACTACCACGAGCAAAAAAACCAGGAAGAGTATGGGAGCTCGTCCGGTGCCGGCTTCTGTAATGATACAATTAAGATCATATGTTAAACACTTAAATCCTGAACAGAAAAGGTTATTTGTCAAGAAATTCAACCACAAGCGCTGGAAAAAGATATGCAAAACTGCAGGTTTATCTGACTTGAAGTTTCATGATCTGCGAAAGACCTTTGGCTCGCTGCTTGCCCAGAATGGTGTATCAACGGCTGTTACACAACGGCTTTTAGAGCACTCATCGCCAACACTTACGAATAAAATTTACACAAACGTCGAACCTGTGTTTCGTCAATCTGTGGATCGTCTGCCAATAGAACGATGGTTATGAAAATAATAACCATAATTTTTTAAAGGCTAATAGTTCAGATTTCATCACATTTCTGAACCTTTAACAGGTATTGTCTTAATTATGTTACCAAGTAATGTTAGGTAAAAAATCGCTTATAACTGATAGAGTCGGTTTGTTTGCAAATGAAACCAAATAACTTCCTCCAAAGTTATTCGAATGGAAGGAACAGAATATCTCATATGGCTTCATTGTGTTTTTCTTGACTTCCGGCCATTGGCGATATAGGCGGACTCATATATTGAGGGCAAGTCGGGTCTTAATCGTAATTCGACTTGATGTAAGTGCTTCTATCGGTCTGGTCTAATAACCCGCTTAATACAATTCGTAACCGCCTGTAACATAATGAGTTGCAACTTTACTTCTATCGCGATCACAAATCGTTTTCAAAAGATTCGCCGAAAAGAGGTAACAAGCAAGGCGCCTCGCTTAGAATCCTATTTTGAAAAAGATGTTTATCGTCAACATTTTGTCCGTGTTGAACGCCTTATTTGTTGAATGATGCAAGGGATGCTCTCAAAGACCGAAGGCGTGCG
>CAYNVP010000213.1:0-3305 GCA_964400665.1 uncultured Pirellulales bacterium
AATAAGAAGGATTGTAAAGAGTACCTTGCGAAATCCAGTTTTATCTGTAAGAAATCCATGGCTGCGGTTACTATTACTTATAAGAGCAGGTAAGATAAACTGCGATTCAATTAGAAATGTCAGGTAATGGGAGATGCCAAAGATGAGAAAAAAGGTTTTAGTGCTGTTCGTATTGCTGTTGCTGCCTTCGGCGTTGTCGGCCAAGGAGGCAACGGAAAGATTTGAAAAAGTCGTCAACAGGATGGTCAAGGCCATTAATGACGCGAACTGGCCGGGTGTTCAGGTCGATTTCGGGCAGGTAATGCTGGACTTTTTTCCGCTGGAAAAATCAACACCCTTCTTTCAGGGGCTTGTGGCGCAATATGGCAAAATTGAGAAGCTTGACCCCGTTCGATACACTCCTCCCGATCAGGCGGTCTTTCCGGCCCACTTTGAACGTGGGATGCTCGACATCAAGATTGTTCTTGACGGACAGGACAAAATCATCGGTTTGCTGTTTTTGCCGCATTTGCCGGATATACCAACAGTGGATAAACACCAGACAGAATTATCGCTGCCATTTAAGGGTAAATGGCTGGTAATCTGGGGCGGGGACACTAAGGAGCTTAATCAGCACCACGATGCCCCAAACCAGCAATTCGCCTTCGATTTGCTCGGTGTGAATGAAGAGGGCAAAACCAGGAAAGGTGAAGGGAATACAAACGAGGATTATTTTGCTTTCGGCAGGGAGATACTCGCGCCGGCAGATGGCGTCGTAACCGATGTAATCAACGGAGTGCGGGATAACGTCCCCTGGTCGATGAACCCGTATTCTGCGCTGGGAAATGCCGTATTTATTCAGCACCGCGAAAATGAGGTCTCTGTTCTGGCTCATCTGAAACTTGACAGCATAAAAGTTAAAGTAGGGGACAAGGTCGCCAGAGGACAACTGATAGGTCTTTGCGGGAACTCGGGCAACTCCTCTGAGCCGCACCTACACTACCATTTACAAAATACACCGATAATCCAGGATGGCACAGGCATCAAATGTCACTTCCAGAAAGTCACGACACTAAATAACGGGCAGGAGCAGGTGAAGAACAACTACTCGCCGGTAAAAGGGGACATTATTTTAGCAGAGTGAGTTACAGAAATAGTTATACAGCCATGGTTTTCTCGGCGAAATAGGAGCTTCGGGCGAATGGTGCGGAGATGACCCAGTTAAAGCCGAGTTCGAGCGCCTTGTGCTTCAACCAGTCGAACTTTTCAGGGGTGATGTATTCGACGACGTCGAGCGAATTCTTCGACGGCTTCATGTATTGCCCGATTGTCAGCCGGTCACAACCGACGTCGCGCAGGTCTTTCAAGACCTGCTCCACTTCATCGTCTGTCTCGCCAAGGCCGAGCATAATCGAGGATTTGGTGGGGGTATCGTCGAAAGATTCTTTTGCGAGCTTCAGCAAATTCAGCGACTGCAGGTAATCGCCGCCTGCCCTGGCCTTCGGATACAGCGACGGCACGGTCTCAACGTTATGTGCGAATACAAAGGGCTGTGCCTGGGCAAGAATTTCAATCGCCTCATTTTGACAATCGAGGAAATCGGGCGTGAGGATTTCAAATTTTACATCGGGACATTGCCTGCGGACTTCGTTTATACAATCGCGAAAATGCCCCGCACCGCCGTCAGGCAGGTCGTCACGATTGACGCTTGTGATTACGAGGTAGTGCAGATTTAACTTTTTAGCCAGTTCGGCACATCTGGCCGGTTCGGTTTTGGCAGGCGGTTTGGGTCTTCCTTTGGCGACCGAACAAAACTTACAGCCGCGCGTGCAGATATTACCCAGAATCAAAACCGTGGCCATGCCCCTCGACCAGCATTCACCCCGGTTCGGACAGTTGGCGTTCATACATATCGTCTCAAGGCCGAGCGAATTAACAATGTCGCTTGTCTTGTTATATTCCCCGCCCGACGGCATCGGCCTTTTGAGCCAATTTGGTAATCTTCGCCGATTAAAATGTTTCTCAAGAATTCGAGATAATTGTTTTTTAACCTCTTGCATCGAGTTTTCTTTTCCAGTTTCATTCAGAACTGAGGTCATTTCGATATTTTCAAGGCCGCAGGGAACGATTGTCTCGAAGATGCTCAGGTCGTTGCAGATATTTATTGCCATTCCGTGGTATGTAATCTGCCTCGTAACGCGCACGCCGATTGAGGCGATTTTTTTGTCGTCCACCCAAAGCCCTGGAAAGCCCTTGCGCCTGCTGCACTCAACGCCTAATTGTGTCAACAGTTCAATCCCAATTTGTTCAAGTTTCCTGATGTATTCGTTGATGCCAAGCCGCAATTCCTGCAGGTTCAGAATCGGATAGAAGACGATTTGACCCGGATTGTGCGCAGTCGTTCCGCCTCCCCGGCGAATCTCGACGATATCAATACCGCGATTGGCGAGGTTATCCCTGTCCACAAGCAGCTTGTTCGCACTTTGCCTTGCTCCAAGTGTTATCACCGGCTTATGCTCGACAATCAAGACCGTATCGCCGATTTGGTTTTGACGTCTCTGCTCAACCAGTTGATGCTGCATCTCCAGCGTTCTGCGAAAGTCCTCCAGCCCGCAGTCGCGCATTTGTAACAAATTAAGACTTGTATTTTTATAAACCATCAATTTCTATTAGCTCCATTTAACCTGATAAAAACGCAATTATAACACAAAATCTCTTGGCGTATTGCCTATTGTCTCGGCGAGTACGTCAAGTATAATAGGTTTAAGACTATTTAATTTTTGGAGGTCGCGAAGTGCGTAAGATGAAGAGATATACAACTTTTTTGTTCATTTTGGCCATTCCCACTGTTGGATTCGCGTTGGCAACGGAGAATTTTGGCAACAGGCCCATAGAGATAAGCTGCGATTGGTACGACGGCGTCGCCGCAGTTGCTCAATCGCCGGGCTTGGTCTACTCAAGATGGGTCAATGGCGGTGAGATCTTCTGTTATAAAGCAGACACTAACTCATTTAATGAAGTTTTACAGAAATTTGCTGCCATTGATTCTCCCATTCGCCGATTGTTCATCGAAGCGGAACCCGGCGCAATAAAATCGCTGTTAAATGAAAAAGAATTTATCTTTGACTGGAAACTTCACGTAATTAGCGGTCTTCACCTAAGCATGCTAATCGGCGACAATATCGCGAGGAAAGACGAAATTTATCCTTACTTGATGGTGTTCCTCGGCAGCGACAACATAGATGTCGAACAGTTGAATATCCCGGCGGGAATCGATGTAGTTATCGCAGAAACTGTGCCAAGTGAATTGCCTTACTTCGTTAGTG
>CAYNVP010000214.1:0-3300 GCA_964400665.1 uncultured Pirellulales bacterium
CCCCAATCCAGGATGCGCAGCGCGCGATAAGAACCGTACGAAACAGGTCAGCGGAATTCGGCATCGAGCCGAATAAAATAGGCATTATAGGTTTTTCCGCGGGCGGTCATCTTGCATCGACGGCTGGCACTCATTTCAATGAGAGATTTTATGAGCCGAATGACGCGATTGACAGGGCCAGCGCCCGGCCGGATTTTATGGTTTTGATTTACCCGGTCATATCAATGGGGCCTATGTCGCACAGCAGCACGCGAAGGGCGCTTCTGGGCAATTCCCCGTCGCAGGAAATGATAGACAAATTCTCGAACGAAAAACAGGTTGATTCGAACACGCCGCCGACTTTTCTTGTCCACGCGACGGACGACAAAACCGTGCCGCCGGAAAACAGCATCTACTTTTATCTGGCGCGCAGAAAGGCCCATGTGCCCGTTGAAATGCATATATGGCTGAATGGCGGTCATGGCTTCGGGCTGGGCAAACCCGGCGAGCCGGTTTCACGCTGGCCTGTCCTGTGCGCCGACTGGCTGAAGAAAACGGGATTCGGCGGCAAATAAAATCGTCCTGCGTCCTGCGAACGGTTAATCTTTATCCGGAAAATTAAGCCGGGCGAACTCGCCGTGATACTTTTTCGCTGCCGCATCATAAGCCTTTGCGGCGTCGATTTCATTGTCGAAATAGCCGAGCCATATTCTTTTTCCTCGACACTTGATATTAGCGGCCCAAAGACTATGCCTCTTGTCAAAATGGACTCCGAAGTATCTCGATGTTGCGTTTTTTTTCTTTCGACGGTTGCACGTGTTCTGAGATTTCGTCGCTACGCGAAGATTTGCTCTGCGGTTATCGAGGCCGTCGCGGTTTTTATGGTCAACCAGAAGTCCTTTGGGATGATTCATAATTTCCCTGTGCAGGGAAACAATCCTGATGTTCCTCTCAGGAACACTAACGAGTCGAACAGCATAGATATTCATGCCGTCTTCATTGGGGCACCAGTTAAAGATATTGAACCTGTAGTAGTCCGCCGGGTCAACAATAGTGAATTTCCTTTCGCCTAAGGAAATCTTGCGGTAAGTGTAGCCATATTTGTGTTTTCGATAAACCACCACAGGCCACGCGCAAACCCTGTCCAACCATTCTGGAATGCTGATAGTTAAATTAGCAGACATAACCCAATCCCCTTTCGTTCACCACCAAGACACAAACTTGCCAAGTGTCTTAATGTTTGATACTACCTTGCCCTTCTGGGTCATATCTTGCGCCCCGCCCTGAGCTTGTCGAACGGGTTCTGCGCTAAATCTGCCGGTTCGGCCCACCGCCAAACCAGTGCGGTAGTATTATACCATACTTTCCACAAAAGTTCAATAAATATCTAGCTTTTTTATTCACAGATTACACAGAGGAGCGCAGATTGTAAGCGCTTCTATTAACAAAAGTTATGGTATTTTAGGCCGAAAGAAACGCTAAAAATTTTCGATTTTAGGATGCCCTACTCTCCTCGTGACCGGCTGTTTCAACCAATGAAAGGCAAGTAACGCAGGTAGGCACTGTTTTTAGCGGCAAACCTTAAAACCTTTTTACAATTGCAATACCCGTTGAGGAATGAGAGCCGAAATGAATCATCGGCTCGATTTTGAAGCCGGCGATTTCACGGAATAAGCATGGATAAGGCCCCGACCCGCAAATTTATATTCCGGACAGGGTCCGACGCAGCTTTAGTAAATCGGCGTGAATGATTTGCCAGATAATTTTAAGGTCAATGCCGAAATAGTCGTGGATGATTCTGTTTCGTAAACCCACGACTTTGCGCCATTCTACTTGCGGATGTTTTCCCTTGAATTCTTCAGGCAGACGGTTTGCGGCCTCGCCTATAATCTCAAGATTCCTGACCACCGCGTCGATGGACTTCTGGTCGTTTGAAAAGGCATCGAAAGAAAAGCCCTCGACATATTGCCCAACTCTGTCTATCGCTTCGAGTATGTCGCTAAGCAGTAAATCGACGGGTCGTTTAGACATAAATCAGCTCCGGCTCAATGTATTTCATCGCCTTTGACGTAACCGCCCTGCTCGACACAAGGTCAACGGATACGCCTAACAATTGCTCGATTCTTTCCGCCAAGGTCACGAATTCCAGGCCTATCGACGGGTCAACCTCGACAAGTATATCCACGTCACTGTTTGCCTGCTGGTCGCCTCTCGCGTATGACCCGAAAAGCGCCATTTTGCTTACCTTAAACTGTCTTTGAAGTTCGAGCTTGTCTTTGGTAAGCGTTTTCAGGATTTCTTCTCTTGTAATCACGGCTTTAGCTTCCTAAATACCTATTTTAATGCATATTATGTATTTGGCATTATAAATCCAATGTTGCCTCCGGTCAATTTTTCTTAAACATAGCGAGATACACAACCTTAAAATCTTTTTACCAGAGCGATTCCCGTTGAGGAATGAGAGCCGAAATGAATCATCGGCTCGATTTTGAAGCCGGCGATTTCGAGCTGTTTGTGTCTTGCGGCCACCGAATGGCCGACAACATAGCCGAGTGTTCCGCCGAAAAGAACGTCTGAGGCCCAGTGGTCGCCTGAATCGAGCATTCTCCAGGCAACCAAACTAGCGCCGATATAGGCGGGGACACCCACCCGCGGGCCGTAATATTCATCGAGGACCGAGGCGACGCAAAACGAGCTGGCCGTATGACCGCTTGGCCAGGCGAGGTCTTTGCCGTTGGGGGTGTCATTGTTTCTTATTACCTTTAGCGTAAAAATGGTTGCGTCGGTAATCAGCAGAGCGCTAAGCATCGACGTGGCCCTTTGCTTATTCAATTCATCCTCGTTTGCCTGACTGAATAAATACCACAGGCCTGTCGCTCCGAGATGTGTCCACGGATTACCCGCATAGTCAAAAATTTTGTCGGCAGTATCATTGAACGACCGGCTGCGCAGATTATCGTCAATGTTTCTATCGGCGTCGGTATTGTGCATTGCGACACTCGCTCCGCCTGCCAGCAAAAGCGCCGCTAAATTGGCCGGCTTTGAAAACGTCTCATTGGCGTCAGAAAGCAATCTATCGGGAAACGTGTTGAAATCGGGTGAGGATGCGTAAGCCGAGTATGACAGAAGAATCACGACAAGAATCGTAATAAGGTATCGTATCATTCCCATTCGATTGTCGAGGGGGGTTTGCTGGAGATATCGTAAACGACACGATTGACGCCCCGCACCTCATTGATAATCCTGCTGGATACTCTCGCAAGGACGTCATAAGGGATGCGCGAAAAATCGGCGGTCATAAAGTCGGGCGTCTCGACGGCC
>CAYNVP010000215.1:0-3288 GCA_964400665.1 uncultured Pirellulales bacterium
CCGACGGGGACGTGCACAAGTATTTCAATCCCTACGATTCGCCATACGATTCCTATATCAACTTTATGAATATCTTGGGCAATCTGCACCATAGGTGCGCCAAGCATACCCCTGTGGCGCCGGTCGGCAAGGTTTCGCATAATACCGCGACGCAGGCGAGCATAGCGTGCAGCGTATAGCGTTCAGCGGGCAGTTGCGAAAATCCTAAATTCCAAATCCGAAATCCGTCTTTGCTCACGCTAAGCCGGACAGGTCCTAAACAAATTTCAAATAACAAATTTCAAGACCCAAACAAAATCCAAATACATAATACAATTCGCCTGCAGGGGTGGGTAACCGAGGGATGGGTTTTAGTGGGGAAAGAGTTGGAAAGTCACGTCTAATTCTTCAATACACAAATCGACAAGCCAATGAATGTAGTTAGCATTGCAAAACAGGTGGTTATTCAATTTTTTCTCTTCTTTTTATTAAAGCTTTGAGTGCTCTTTTTCGTACCCTCTCACTTGGGTCTGTTGTCAACTGTTTTAAAAGAACCTCGATGCTGTTTGGATTAGCAATCCTGCGCCGGATATGTTTCGGCACAATCGAAGCATCGGATAGTATGAGCGCGGCTTCTTGGGGAGCGGAACATGACCGCGCCAGCGTTTTAACAACCTCTATAGGGTAGTAATCTCTCGAGGAAATCTCCGATAGAACCGGCTTGAGAATTTTCGATATTTTTAGAAAAAAATCATGGGGCAAATTAGGATTGCGAAGCAACCCGCATACCACCTCCCACTTTTCTTTGTTTGTTATCCACCCTTTCTCGTCAGCTTTCCAGTTTATCTCATTGCGGAGTTTATCGGGAATGAGCCGTGAAAGAGTTTGAATTGCTGTATTGGGATTTTCTGATACAGCAACACGCACGAACACATATTCGGAATCAGCCAAATTGGCCAATTCTTCTGGTGACGTAACCGAGGAACGAGCAGCATTAAGCATATCTTTTGGGCCGTGATATTTCATAACCTTTATTAGGTGAACATAATAATATAAAGCACGGTTTATACTAATTTTATGCTGCCGTTATGCCGTAATTCCTCTTTTGCAGCTTAATTCTATCTCCAAACTACACGGATTTCAAGACATCGGGTGCAAGATTTATCTGAGAAAAGTGTTGTGAGATTGTATGAGATTGCTTCGGCCTATGACCTCGCAACGACGGAATTTCCGTCGCAGCGAAATGAATGGTCTTGCAGGGTGGCAAGGTGCAGAGTATATTCGAGTGGAGAATGTTGTTAGGGTGTTGTTTATGTTGACGGCCCAGAAAACGAGCGAAAAGGCGGGGATATTTGTTGAGACGGCAGGTGTGCCGGTTGAGCAATTGCTTGAAAAGGAATGGCTACTGACGAATACGAGAGGGGGGTATGCCTCGTCAACGGTAGTCGGGTGCAATACGAGGCGTTATCACGGTCTGCTTGTCGGAGCACTCAATCCGCCTGTCAACAGAATCCTGGCGATTGCCAACTGCTTAGAAACGGTATTCTTAGGGCCGGGGGAGTTCAATCTCTCAACGTTTGAATTCCCGGGTAAAATCCATCCGGACGGGTACCTCCGCCTAAAAGGTTTTAATAAAGATACCGGTGTTCACTTTCATTACGAGATAGGCGAGCTTCGGCTGACGAAATCCGTATATCTTGCCCGCGAGCGGGATACGGTTGCGATTGTGTATGAGTTTGGTGAGGTTCTGCAGCCGTTTGATTTTGTCGTGCAGCCCCTTGTCGCGATGCGGGATTTTCATTCGCTGCGGAAAACTGGTGAGCAGCTTAAAATAGTATCGGAGTCGGAGCAAATCGTTATCAGTGACAAGGCGGGAGAGTGCGGCGGGTTGCTTTTGAATTACAGGGGCGGTATTTTCGAGGAGAAGCCGCAACGGTGGTTCAATTTTGTTTATCGGCGCGACAGGGAGCGAGGACAGGATTTCAGCGAAGACCTTTTTTGTCCGGGCGTTATCAGATATCGCGTTGATTCACCGACGAGGATAGTTTTCTGGGCCGACCTCAGCAGTGGTTGTAAGCAGGGGGGTATCCTGCCTGATATTGAGGAAGTCACTCGACGGCTTCGAGAACATTATAATTCTGTCGCTGCCGAGGCAAACGGCGACAAGCAACTTTCTATGCTTTATTTTGCGGCCGACCAGTTTATTGTAAGACGGAGGACAGAAGACGGAGGACGGAAGACAGAGGGCGGAAAAATGTCCAATGTCCAACACCCAATATCCAATGTAGAAGTGAAAAACGAAGAGCGAGCGACGATACTTGCGGGATTTCCGTGGTTTGCGGACTGGGGTAGAGACGCATTTATATCGCTGCCGGGATTATTGCTGGCAACTCGCAGATTCGAAGAAGCGGAATCCGTTTTGCTGACGTTTGCGGGGGCGTTGAGCGAGGGAATGATTGCCAACTGCTTCGACGATTACGGCGGGGGAGCGCATTTTAACAGCGTGGATGCGTCTCTTTGGTATATAAACGCGGCGTTTGCGTATCTGGCTGCGTCGGGAGACCGTGTGACTTTCAATGAGCGGTTTCTGCCAACAATTATTTCGATTATTGACTCTTATCGGAACGGCACGAGGTTCGGCATCCACGCCGATACAGACGGTCTTATCACCGCGGGCGACAATTCCACGCAGCTTACGTGGATGGACGCGAAGTATGATGGCGTTGTCTTTACGCCGAGATACGGCAAGTGCGTCGAGGTCAATGCCCTTTGGTTCAATGCTTTAATGCTCCTTAATCAGTTCTATGATGAGGATGAGCAACCAAAGAGGGAGCTGAAACTGGAAATTGACAAGGTCAGAAAGAATATTCGCAGATTATTCTGGAACGAGACGTGGGGCTGGCTGAATGACTGTATCCTGCCTGACGGCACGGCGGATGCAACGCTTCGTCCGAACCAGATATTCGCCGTATCTTTGCCTTTTTCGCCGTTAACAGCCGGGCAGCAAAAGGCAGTCGTGGGTATCGTCGAGAAAAAGCTGCTTACGCCATTCGGATTGCGAACACTGTCACCCGATGACAGACGATACCACGGTTTATATACCGGCCCACAGTCCGAGCGTGACGGGGCCTATCATCAGGGGACGGTCTGGCCTTATCTGATTGGCCCGTTTGTCGAGGCGTATCTGAAGGTGCACGGCTTGAGCCGGAAAAGCAAAAAGCAAGCAGCTCGTTTCATTGAGCCGTTATTAAAATACCTGACTGATGAGGGGTGTCTGGGCCAGGTCTGCGAGATATTCGACGGCGACAT
>CAYNVP010000216.1:0-3270 GCA_964400665.1 uncultured Pirellulales bacterium
TGATTACCTTGTTCCTGCCCGTGATGCGAAGCGCCATCATCATCGCCTCATACATCGCAGTCCCGCCGTCATAAAGCGACGCGTTGGCTGCCTCCATATCCGTCAGCCGGCAAATCATCGACTGGTACTCGTATATTGCCTGCAATGTCCCCTGCGAGACCTCCGGCTGATAGGGCGTATAAGCCGTATAGAATTCGCTGCGAGACACAATCGAGTACACTGCTGCCGGTATAAAATGGTCGTAGAATCCGCCGCCCAGGAAAAGTGTCAGGTCTATCGAGTTCTTGTCCGCAAGCTCCGCCAGCGCCCCGCGGACCTCCTGCTCCGTCAGCCCGTCGGCTATATTGAGCTTCCCGCACAAAAGCCGGCTCGGTATGTCCGAAAAGAGCTTCTCCATCGAAAGCCCGATTTCAGCCAGCATTTGTTTTCGCTGTTCGTCTGTGTTCGCTATAAACGGCATACCTTCGATACCTCCGCCTTAAAGTCCCTTCAGGTATTCCTCGTATTGTTTTGCGTCCATAAGGTTTTGCGTTGAGGCCTTGTCCGTTATCCGAACCCTGCAAATCCAGCCGTCGGTGTAGCAGTGTTTGTTTATCAGTTCCGGGCTGGCCTCGAGGTCTGTGTTCACCTCTGTAACTTTTCCCGCTACCGGCGAGTAAACGTCGCTTGCGGCCTTTGAGCTTTCGACGACGGCAAGCTCGCCTTTCTGCTTGACCTCTTTGCCCGGGTCGGGCAGCTCCACAAAAGTCAATTCGCCCAACAGGTTTTGAGCATGGTCGGTTATCCCGATGGTGGCAATGTCCCCTTCAATCCTCGCCCACTCGTGTTCTTTTGTGTAAAGCAGTCCCTTCTCAACCATAGCCTTGCCTCCACTATTAAAACTTTTCAAATCGGTGGACTATTTTGCCCGTAATGTCCGGCTCTAATTGTTCGCCTCGCTCGACTGTATGTTTTCTTCCTTTGCTCTTCTGGCGTTCGCTTCTCGCCAGATAATACACACCAACCGGATTTCCTTCTATCGCTTTGTCCTTGTCCATATAAACTAACGCGACCTGCCTCTTGTCTGCCTTGGCGCTGCTCAAAACCCATCCAATACAAGCCCCGTCGCTTATTATCGCGTCCGCTTGCCGAACGGGCCTCACGCCTTTTGTCCCAGGCAGCTCCACCCGCGCGACCTTCATATCAAAATTTTTCGCAACTTTCTCGATTTCCTGCCTGCCTATGAAAAATTTCTTGTCTAATTTCACCGCCCACCTATAGCCCGCCTCGAATGGCGATATGTTATAAGGCCCCGCAAGCTCGTGCCCGTACAAAGGCAGTCCTGCTTCTATCCGCAAGCTGTCCCTGGCGCCAAGCCCGCAGGGCAATGCCCCCGCTTCAATCAGCCGGCGCCACAACTCCACCGCTTTATCCGGATGCACGAAAAGCTCGAAACCCACCTTCGCGCCCGTATATCCCGTCCTCGATATGATGCAGTCAATGCCAGATAGCTTCTCCTCGAAGAAAGTGAAACTCTTTAATTCTCCCGCCTGTTGTCCTGCCTGCCCCTGCACGTCGTAGGCAGGGGCCGATTTATCCAGTTTAGTTAACACCTCCACCGACGCAGGTCCCTGCAATGCTATATCCACCCGGCAGTCCTGCCCGCCTCGACTTGCTCGGCGCGAGTCGGGCGAGGCGGGCCCGCCGCGGGTATCACGCATATTCCGAACCGAAGCCAGCTCAATCTGTCTGTCCGGCCTGGACAAATCTATCACTGCCTTACCCGCCTGGACCGCCGCAAGATACGCCCTTATCTTCGGCTCATTGGCGGCATTGACAACCACCATAAATTTATCATCCCCTCTCCGGTAAATAATGATGTCGTCCAGCACGTTGCCTGCCGCATCGAGTATGTAACTGTATTGCGCCATCCCGTTTTTCAATGTGCTGACGTCATTGGTCGTCACCGCATTCAAAAATCCTTCCGCATCAGTGCCGCAGACCTCCAGCGCCCCCATATGTGTGCAGTCGAAAATCCCCGCCTGCTGACGGACTGCCTCGTGCTCGGCGCTTATTGACGAATACCACAATGGCATAAGAAAACCGGCAAACTCGGCGATATGCGATTTATCGGTGAGTTCGAGATGTTCGTCGTATAGAATACTGCCAACCGGCGGCTGGTCAACCGGCTCGAAAACAAATACTCCTTCTGTCTGTTGTTCTGCCAACTTCGGCCTCCTTGCTCGAATAAAAACGCAAGGATACGAAAAATCACCCCGAAGTCAAGCGCCCGGACAACAAAGGCATTATGATATCGAATTTTCGTCGCACGGCTGCGTCTCAGGCCTGGTAAACAGCGACCTGACATAGCACTTTATCCAGTTCCAGTGCAAAACCAGATGCACCAGCATCAGAACGATAAATATTATCCCCAGCCACAGGTGGATTTCTCCCCAGTCGTGCCTGCTCATACCAAGAAGCTCTCTTATATGCTCTCTGCCCTGTCCGCTATGAAGCTCTCGCCCCAGGCCGCTGGTGCCGGGCGGCAAAACCCAGTGAATTATCGACCCGGTGGCGACCAAACCCAACAGCGCCAGAAAGCCCACCAAATCCACAATAAAATTTATCGTGCCACGCTTCATCATTTTTACTTCCTGATATTTAATTTCTGTTCTTCTTCCGGGAAGTTCAGCTTCGCGAACTCTTTATGATATTCACGGGCGGCACGGTCATAAGCACGCGCCGCTTCTATTTCGTCATCGAACTTTCCTAAATATATCCTTTTCCCATTATACCGTATATACGCTTGCCACAGCATTCTGCGCTTGTCGAAATATACGCCCCGGAATTTCGACGACGTCTTCGACCTCGTCTTTCGCTTGTTGCACTGGTTCTGCGAATTGGTCGCTAATCGCAGATTGCTCCTGCGATTGTCTAATCCGTCGTTGTTCCTGTGGTCAACCAGAAGTCCCCGTGGCGCGTTCATAATTTCCCTGTGCAATCTCGTTATTGTCGTCAGTTTCGGCCCGACCTTGACGTTCCTTACGGCGTATAAATTTTTACCTGTCCCGACGACGCTCCATTTGAATTTCCCGTATCTGTAGTAATCCGCAGCATCCACAATCGTGAATTCTCCTTCTCCCAAATCAATCCTGCGAAACGCCTCACCATATTTTCTCTTGCGATACCACATCACCGGCCACACACAAACCCTGTCTAACCAGTCCGGAATTTTCATCTCTACCCTCGCCATTCCTCATTCTCCTTTCGTAGCGCAGCGAAGATCCTCGC
>CAYNVP010000217.1:0-3263 GCA_964400665.1 uncultured Pirellulales bacterium
CGATTACCGCTGCCAAGCGGCCGCCGTCGGTGTCTGGGTGGAATACAGATTCTAAATGAAAATCTGTAAAGAGACCTGGCTCGTATTCTATGGATGAGAACGACTCGCGTTGACGGCCAACGTTTGTAACTTAGCTTACTAAACGCTTTTCTTTGACCTCAAACACTCCACAGGCGATTTTCTAAACCTCCTCCGCAATTCCTCTATCAGTAAAATGCAAAAAGTTTTTCGGCTTTCATTATCATCCGTTTAATGATATATAGGTTCCTGCGAGTGTTTTTGGAGGTAACTGCAAATGAAGGCCGTTGTCGTAACGGAGCACGGTGAATTAGACAATGTGGACGTGGCTGAGCTTGCCAGGCCGAAGCCGGGGCAGGGTGAGGTCCTGATACAAGTCAAATCCGCAGCGTTAAATCATCTCGATATATGGGTCAGGAAGGGCGGACGCGGTATGACATTGGCAATGCCGCATGTTCTCGGTTCTGATGCAAGTGGAGTGATTAGCGAGATGGATAGCCATACAAGTGGTTTTGCGGTTGGTGATGAGGTGATTATTAATCCGGGGCTATCGTGCGGGCGCTGTGAGCATTGTGCCCGCGACGAACAGAGCGAATGTTCTTCTTTTGGTATTGTCGGAATGAGCAGGCCGGGGACTTTCGCAGAATATGTTGCAGTCCCCGCGGCGAATTTATACCGTAAGCCTGCTCATTTAAGTTTTGATGAGGCCGCGGCATTACCACTTGTTTATGTTACTGCCTGGCGGATGCTGATGACCAGGACTGGCTTGAAATCGGGACAGACGCTGCTGATTCACGGTATTGGAGGCGGTGTGGCGCTTGCTGCGCTGCAGTTGGCAAAACTGGCCGGCGCGGATGTAATAGTAACGTCTTCATCGGATGAAAAACTCAAACGGGCTGAACAAATCGGCGCAAATCACATTATTAATTATAAGCGCCACGACGTTGCGATTTGCGTGAAGGAATTAACTTCTGGCCGCGGCGTGGATGTGGTGGTTGATACAGTCGGGACGGCAACGTGGTCGATTGATTTTGCCTGTGCCCGACGAGGCGGCAAAATTGTTATCTGCGGAGTGACGTCTGGGCCGAAAGCGGAAACTAATTTGCAGGCGCTGTATTGGAACCAGTTAACTATAATGGGTTCGACGATGGGTTCGGACGACGATTTTAGCGCAATGCTGTCGGCAGTTTCTGCAGCCAAGCTGAAGCCGGTTGTGGACTCGGTTTTACCGCTTGCCGAGGTTCGTGAGGCGATGTCGAAAATGGAGGCAGCACGGCAGTTCGGCAAAATAGTATTAAAAATTTCTAATTGACTGAATTTAGGAGGTCATAATGAAGCTCAAAGGCACACAGACAGAGAAAAATCTTCTGGCAGCGTTTGCGGGTGAATCTCAGGCGAGGAATCGCTACTCTTATTTTGCCAGCCAGGCCAAAAAGGAGGGTTTCGAGCAGATAGCGGCCATTTTTGAGGAAACGGCCAATCAGGAAAAAGAGCACGCCAAAAGGGAATTTAAGTTTCTTGAGGGCGGAGAAGTGGAGATAACAGCGGCTTACCCTGCCGGTGTGATAGGCAATACCATTGAAAACCTCAAAGCTGCGGCAGCAGGTGAGCATTACGAGAATACAACAATGTATCCGGAATTCGCAGAGGTTGCAGACAAAGAGGGGTTCCCTGAGATAGCGAAGGTATTTAAAAATATCGCGGTTGCGGAAACAAGGCATGAGCAGCGATATCTTGCGCTGGCCAAGAACATTATAGATGGTGTAGTTTTCAAAAGGCCGAAAATGACGAGATGGGTGTGCCGAAATTGCGGATACGTTTACGAAGGGACGGAACCGCCCGATTCCTGTCCTGCCTGTGCTCATCCGAAGAAATATTTTGAGCTTGAGGCGGTGAATTATTGAGAACGTATAAGCAAGTCCCCACTAAAGAATAAGTATTTTTCTTATTGTGAGAGGACTTTGCTTGCTATATAGGTAATGGGTTAAACAATGGTGGCCGTCTTTAACAGTGAATGGTGTATGGCTTAGGGTATATGTAAGGATTGACGACTGTGAGCAAAGATTTTGTCACAATAGCAGCGTTTGGCATCGTGATGCCGGCGGCATTGCTATTCTGAGGATGCAAGGAGAATGTTATGAGAGAGCAAACAAGCATAGTGACAATGAAAGGTAAGCCCGTTACGCTGGTGGGCAGGGTGGTTAAGGTCGGACAAAAGGCGTCGGATTTCGAGGTCGTTGCAAATGATATGTCGATGGTCAAGTTCTCGTCTTTCGCGGGCAAAGTTTGCATAATCGCCTCGGTGCCGTCGCTTGATACCTCCGTTTGTGATATGGAGACCCGCAGGTTCAACGAAGAAGCGGGCAAGCTCGGCGGCGACGTTGTCGTGCTGACAATCAGTATGGACCTGCCGTTTGCCCAGAAACGATGGTGCGGAGCGGCTGCCATAGAAAACGTTCAAACTTTGTCGGATTATCGTTATACGTCGTTTGGGAATGCCTATGGGGTTCTGATAAAGGATTTGCGGCTGCTGGCAAGGACGGTATTCGTCGTGGACAAAACGGGCATTGTGCGATATGTTCAGATAGTGCCGGAGATTGCAACTGAGCCCAATTATGACGCCGTGCTCAAGGCCGTAAAGGAACTTTAAGGATTTAGACAGGCAAGAGATTTATTAGACGAGATGTCGGATTATGGTAAATGAGATAAAGCCCAATGTTTATTCGGTGGGTGCGGTTGACTGGGACAGGCGGCTGTTTGATGAATTGATTCCGCTGCCCGACGGCACCAGTTACAACGCGTACCTGATAAAGGGGAGTGAAAAGACGGCTCTGCTGGATACGGTTGACCCGACGAAGACAGGCGTTTTGCTGGACAATCTGATAAAAGCCGGAATTGAACGGCTCGATTACCTGGTTGCCCATCATGCCGAACAGGATCATTCCGGCTCGATTTCGGATGTGCTGTTGCTGTATCCCGACGCGAAGGTTGTCACAAACGCAAAGTGCAAAGGGATGCTGATGGACCTTTTGCATATCGACGAGGACAAATTCATTACGATTGAGGATGGACAAACGCTTTCGCTCGGCGACAAGACGCTAAAATTTATTTTCATACCCTGGGTGCACTGGCCTGAGACGATGGGAACTTATCTGGCGGAAGACAAGATTTTCTTCCCCTGCGACTTTTTCGGGTCTCACCTGGCGACAACCAGCTTGTTCGTCGAAGACGAGCCGATGGTTTAT
>CAYNVP010000218.1:0-3235 GCA_964400665.1 uncultured Pirellulales bacterium
AGATAAGCCACTATGATTTGCCGCAGGCGTTAAACGTATATATCGAGATATCGACGAGAGATGGCGGGCTTAAGAAAATAAGGATAATACGGGCGCATCTGGAAGAGGATGCGGGCAAGAACGTGCATACAGCGGGGAACTTTTCGCAGGTGGATTTGAACCGGGCCGGAACGCCGCTTCTGGAGATAGTTACCGAGCCGGATATGGAAGCGGCTGCCGAGGTGCGGGAACTGGCTGAGGAATTGCAGCGGATAGTCAGATACCTGGGTGTTTCAGAAGCGGATATGCAAAAGGGGCATATGCGCTTCGAGCCGAACGTGAACCTTGTCATTACAAAAGGCGATGGGCAATACAAGACGCCGATTGTGGAAGTGAAGAACCTCAACAGCTTCAGGGCGCTGGAAAACAGTATCGATTATGAAATCGGCAGGCAGTTAGACCTGTTTCTTGAAACTGGTGAAGTAATGGAGATGGGCAACAAGAGCACCCGCGGCTGGGACGACGTGAAGGAAATGACAGTTTTGCAGAGAGAGAAAGAAGAGGCGCACGATTACCGTTATTTCCCCGACCCGGACCTTGTGCCCGTGCAGGTCAGCGAAGAGCGGCTAAATGAAATCAAGAGCCGGCTTTGCGAGCTGCCCATGAAAAAGCGGATTCGATATGTCAAAGAATACGGTTTGAGCGATTATGACGCGGGTGTGTTGACCTCCGAGCGGGCTATTGCTGATTTCTTCGAGTCGGCTGTTAAGTCAGGTGGTGAACCGAAACGTGTGTGTAATCTTCTGACACAAGTGGGGCTCAAGCTGGCAAACGCCCGCGGATGCAGTATTGCCGAGCTTGGCCCTAAGCCAACTGATGTAGCGGGACTTGCGAAGATGACACAAGCGGGCGATATTAGCGCAACCGCTGCCAATACCATTTTGGAGGAAATGGTGAAAACAGGTAAAAAGCCGCGGACATTGGCTGAGCAGTTGAGCTTGATTCAGAAAAGCGACGCAGGTGAATTAGAGAAGATTGTCGATGAGGTGCTGAAAGACAATCCGCAGGCGGTCGGGGATTTCAAGGCCGGGGGCAAGAAAAGTGGTAAGGCAAGGGGATTTTTGCTGGGCCAGGTGATGCAAAAGACAAAGGGCCGGGCAAATCCAAAGGTGGCGGCGGAAATCCTCGACAGGAAGCTCAGCAATGACGCCACGTGAGAGGGTAATGACGACCCTCAATTTCAAGCGGCCGGACAGATTGGCTAAAGATTTAGGGGGGATGCGGTCAACGGGCATCAGCGCTTTCGCGTATCCTAAGCTTGTGGAGGCACTTGGATTGCCGGCCCGCAGGCCGAAGATTCACGACGTGTGGCAGATGCTGGCGTTACCTGATATTGACGTTCTCGATGCACTTGGCTGCGACGTGGTCGCGATTGACGGGGACGTCACAAACGCCTTCGAGGAGCCGGAAAAATGGCAGGAGTATGATTTCGGGGGTCGGCTGCCCACTTTGGTGCAGGACGTAGACGTATTCAAAGAGGACGAGCACGGGACAATAAGATGTGAATGGGAGGGCAGAAAGCTTCGGATGCCGCCGACGTCGTTTGTTTTCGATGAAGAGCACGGGGGACAGCCGATTGACTACAGCGGAGAGATTCCGAAAGATGATTTGGACGTTGTCAGGGCGCAACTGGACGAACAACGACCCAGCGACGAGCAGATTGGCGAGTTCGCGGCGTATTGCAGAAAGGTTCGTGAGTCAACGGAACGGGCGGTGTTTTTGGCAAAGTGGATAAGCAACGACATCGGCATTATTTGGCGCGGGGGGATTGGGATTTTTCCGGTTCTTTGCATCACGCAGCCGGACTACGTGTCGGCTTTGCACGAACTGATAACAGATTACGCGGTGGAACGTATGCGAAGGTTGCTGCCGGCGATTAAGGATTACGTGGATATCGTTATGATGTCTGCGGATGACTGGGGCACGCAGAATTCGCTGATAGCGTCGCCGGAGGTGTTTCGGAACTTGTTCCTGCCGTATATGCGAAAGGTAAACGACGAATGTCGGCGGATTGCGCCGGGGGTAAAGATTTTTATGCACAATTGCGGGGCGATTTTTCCGCTCATTGATTTGATTGTAGAGGCGGGATTTGACGTTTTGAATCCTGTGCAGTGGTCGGCGGGAAGGCATTCATACGGGCAGTGGAAGGAGAAATGCCGGGGGCGGATTGCGCTATGGGGCGGAGGCGTGAACGCACAGGCGACGCTGCCGATGGGAACGGTGGAAGAGATGAAGGCGGAAGTTCGAGAGGTTGTGCGTTGCCTTGGCAAAGGGGGCGGTTATGTTTTCAACAGTATCCACAACATAACTGCGGAGATTCCGCCTGAGAAGATAATAGCAATGTACGAGGCCGCGGCTGAGGCGGGATAAGGCAGTTTCCCGGACAGCTGCGTAGATTGCCGATAAGAAACTGGCCTGAGAGAGAGCGGTAATCCAGTTTGCTGCTGGATATTTTTTTCATATTTATCCGGATTTTGCTGGACATTCCACGACACCGGTCTAAAATTATCCCATAGATTTGGGGGAAAAAATATAGTGGGGTAAGTGTGCGTAGTTTAGGCACGCGTAGTTGGCGTGCGTCGAATGGTGGTGCGGCGAGGGAGGAGTTCTATGTCTGTAATAATGGGGCGGAATATATAGACAGGCGATTCGAGGTCGGCTTACCAAGCAGTGTGATTGGTATTTGTGGTTCTGCGTTGGTGCAACTCTGGAAAGGTTCTTTTTGTGCATAGGTTGCAGATTGGGAGATTACTATGCGCGGGTCGAGAAAGAACGGCGAACGGATTGAACAGGTTCGCAAAGGCAAAAAAGGGCCGGCTAAAGTAGAGCCGCTTCGACCAACGGCGATTTCTGAATCGCTGGTGCAGATCGAGGAACGGTTCAGGGACATATTACGAAGCTCGGCTGATTTGTTGTGGGAGGTGGATGAGAACTGCGTTTTCACCTATTGCGAGGGTGCGGTGAAAGCTATTTTCGGTGTTGCTGCCAAGGAACTAGTAGGCAAGAGACCTTTTGACCTTATGCCCGCCGAAGAGGCACATCGCGCCCAAAGTGCCATCGGAGAGATATTCCAAAGGAAGGACCCTATAAAGGACTTCGAGGCATTGTATGAGGATAGAAAGGGCAGACAGCACTGGCTTCGGACAACGGGAGGTCCGGTTCTTGATGAGAGGGGAAGTCTGAAAGGTTACCGAGG
>CAYNVP010000219.1:0-3189 GCA_964400665.1 uncultured Pirellulales bacterium
TATATAGCCGTGAAAAAACGCAAAAGGGCATAAAAAATTTTAGACGCGGATTAAACCCATGAGATAGGCAAAGCCGCCATCTCACGGGTTTAACACAGATTTACGCTGTATTTACTTTGCTACAGGACACGCTTACTTTGCCACGAAGTAAGGCGACAATGCGATGATGTAAGCTCCCCAAGCCACGAAGTAAACTTACAATATCACGATGTAAAGTGGTTAAAGCCACATTTGTATTAAGAAACGCGGTTTTGGGGCCAAAAAGTTGTTTATGGCATATCGAAGTCTATTTTCTGCCCTTACAATGCCACGTTTTAATTTTACAAAACCGCCATCAGTGCCTTTAGGCATGTAAGTATCACGGCTGAACGGTTCTTTTTTCGTGTCAAAGGTGCCCGCCTAAAGGCGAAGTCTCGCCACGCTGATGCGTGGCGGACGTTCGGCCTGTTGGTATTATTATCCTCTTGATTGTCGCCAAAGGCAACCCTCTTGTCCAAATACCTCCGAAAACCCATTCATAGCAAAATCCCCACCCGCAACTGTGCCATATTCCTTGCCAAAGTCCCGACAAATGGATATAATCAGTAAAGCGCTAAACCGGTTCAAAATCGGTTGATTCGAGAGGAGTTTTACATTTTTTGGAGGAGTTGGTTATATGAACCGCTACCGAATCCATTTCGCCCCTTTTGCTTTGCTCACGGCATTTCTTTTCTGCTCAACCTGCCCCGCAGAAGTTGTCTACGACAATACGACCACATCCGTCCTGTACTACATGGCCACAAGCGAGGCGGGCGATACTGTTACTTTGTCCGGCTCTGAGCGATTTATCAACCGTTTCACACTGGGGATAGGCGTCTACTCCGGCGATTTCAATGAGACGAGCGACTTTCGGCTGTTCTTCTATCTGCCAGATGCCCCGAATGATTCGCCCGGAACGCTCATCTGGCAAAGCCCGCCTCTTACCGATATCGTCCTAAACGAGGCAATCCAGCTCGTCACATTCGATGTCCCGCACATTCGTGTGCCAGAGACGTTTATCTGGTCAGTCGAAGACGCAGGCTCTATCAGTTATCTCTTAGCCGGTTCGCCCACCGTCGGAAGCTCACCAAATTACGGCTGGACGAATCTGGATAAGTTTGACGCCTTCACGACAAACTTCATGTGTAAAATCGAGGCGACCAGCAGGCCTGATGCCATCCTGCTCGGAACGATATACCACAACGAGACTTCGGCTATCTCAGACGAAGAACGCAATAGCATAAGGTTAAGCATATATGTCTCAGGCATGAGAGATGTAAAAGGACCGAAAGTAGCCGGACTTCGCAACCAGGATTCAGGAACGTTTCGAACCCTGCTCGCAAAAGACTATCCCCACTTCGTGGAATTCCTTACGAATGGCCAAAACGACACAATCTATTACTTCTCAGAGTGTGTCGGCAACAGCGGCACGGAACAAAGTTTCATCAACAAATCCCCCGGCATCGCACCCGACTATCCAGACTTTTTCGGTTGTGCAATCACAGATATCACGATGGCTGTGCATGATATCAATGTCGAGCACATAACGCCCGGCTGGACTGACTTCACCGTTCAGGTCACCTGGGAGTTCTGGGGCCGTGTTATCCCTGCGGACTTGAACAAAAACGGAATGGTGGATTTCAAGGACCTTTGTCTCCTGGCCGGCGACTGGGGCAATTCGGGTGCCGGCTTGCCCGGCGATATATCAGGACCCACCGGAGAACCAGACGGCAGTGTGAATTCGCATGACCTGGATATGTTTGCAGACTATTGGCTCAAAAACGTAGACCATCCCGAAGAATGGTAGCATAAGAGCAAAGCCGCATATTAACGGCCTTGAGTCAGGCGGTTGTTTTTCGGGTCAAAGGTTCCGGCTTCGTTTTCAACTACGCCGTGACAAGTCCGGCTCCGCCTGGATGCGCCGTGATAAGTGGCGCTAATGAATAGGCCGGAGTTTAGTATTCGCCTTTTTTTTCCATCTTCCGGTCAAGGCCAGCGAGACCAGAATGCCCACGGCGATGCCAATTAACATCGTGATTGCCAGCAGCGCAGCACGGGGCATTGTCACTGTCAAGAAGAGGAACTTCGTTTCTACCGGTTCGGTGTTCTGCAGGACCAGGATGATGGCGAGCACCGCCAACACAAAAGCTGTTGTGAGTTTCGCTTTTACCATTTTCCTTAACCTTCCTCGGCGAGTCCCGTCTTCGTTCTAACTTCCGTCTTCGTCCCTAAGGGACTACGCCGGACAGGTCGCCGTGGCAGGTATTATCCTCGGGATTGTCGAAAAAGGCAAGGGGGATTTTCGTATCTCGTGAAGCGTGAAGCGGACAGTTTTTCAATTCAAAAATCAAAATGTAAAAGGCAAAACCACATCGCAAAATTCAAAGTTAACTGCGGACCCGGCTTCGCTTATAGCTACGCCGAGACCTTCGCTTCGCTCGGGGAAAACTGGGTCCCGGGTTTGCGAATCCAGAGAAGCTGGGTCCCGGATAACAACATTCCGGGATCTCCGTTTCACTCCGAGAAATTTAATCGGGCAAACTCGCCGTGGTATTTAATGGCCGCTCTATCGTATGCCTTTGCGGCGTCGATTTCATTGTCGAAGTAGCCGAGAAAGATACTCTTTCCGCGGATTTTGATTCTGGCAGACCAAACACCCCTTCTGCGAAAAAGCGAAACGCCTCTGAACTGGGAAGAACAATTTGATTTGTTAATCCGGCTATTACAGAGGTTCTGAGAATGGGTTGCGAGGCGAAGATTTGCCCTTCGATTATCGAGGCCATTTCCATTTTGATGGTCAACAAGGAGGCCGGCCGGTGCATTCATAATTATCCTGTGCAGGGCAAGCACCGTTGTCCGCATAGGCCCGACAATGCAGTTAGTTAAGGCATAGAATTGGGTTCCGTTTCCCCTGAGGTACCATCTGAAACTGCCAAACCGGTAGTAATCCGGCGGCTCAACAATGGTGAATTTGCCTTGGCCCAAGTAGATTTTACGAAAGGAATAACCGTAACGGCGTTTTCGAAACCACACCGCCGGCCAGGCGCAGATACGGTCGAGCCAGGCCGGAATACCGATTGTTAAGTTAACCTTCATAATCCTCTCCCCTTCTTGCCAAAATTCGAATATCGAAATACGAAATCCGAAACAAGCACGAATTACCAAAAATCA
>CAYNVP010000220.1:0-3182 GCA_964400665.1 uncultured Pirellulales bacterium
TGCAGTTGTAGGGCGGGTCTTGTTCCGCTTAATTGAATATGGTATAATAACTCCGGTTTTGAGGATTCTACGTTCGCTTGAATAAAAGGTGTGTTTTAAGGAGGACATGCCTGTGAAGCGTATAATTTTTGCGTTCCTGGCTGTTGTGGTTATTTGTTCAATCGCACACGCCAAATACTACGGCGGCTCCGGCGAACCCAACAACCCCTACCAAATCGCCAACGTCGCCGACCTGCTCACTCTCGCAAACGACACCAATGACTACAACAAATGTTTCATCCTCATCAACGACATCAACCTCGACCCGTGTCTGCCCGGCGGACAGGTTTTCACTACCGCCGTCATCGAATCCGAAATTGGTTTTAGTGGCACTTTTGATGGGGCAGGACATAAGATTATCAACTTGACAATTAATACTAATGGCCTCGGAAACGATTTTCTCGGCCTGTTCGGACGCATCAGACCCAACAGCGTAGTGAAAAATCTCTTCATCGAAGATATCACCATCGCAGGCGGAGACAATTCGTTCTGTATCGGTGGGCTGGTAGGGTATAATAGTAATGGTACTATCAGCAACATCTCCGTTACAGGCAGTGTCAGCGGCGGGGACAATACAGATTCTGTCGGTGGGCTGGTGGGAATAGGCGACATCGGATCAGTTAGTAATTCCGCTTTTACAGGTGATGTGGTCGGCGGCAATCACTCTCGATATGTCGGCGGACTGGAAGGAATAAATGACGGCGGCTCCATCACAAATTGCTTCTCGTCAGGCACAGTTACCTCAGGAGATACCTCACACCTAATTGGTGGCTTGACGGGGAGTAACTACGGTATCATTAACAACTCCTTCTCCACAACTGTTATCAGCACCGGCCCTGATTCGTACTTGGTCGGTGGTTTTGTTGGACAAAATGCCGGTGGTACTATCAGCGGTTCCTATTTTCTTGATGTCGCTGGGCCGAATAACGGTTACGGAACACCGCTAACAGATTCACAAATGAAACAGCAAAGCAGTTTCGTCGGTTGGGATTTTGTATGGGAGACCGTCAATGGGCCAAACGATATTTGGGTGATATGCGAAGGCGTAAGTTATCCGAAACTCGCCTGGCAATTTATAGCTGGAGATTCGGATAATAACAAGGACGTGGATTTCGCCGATTTTGCTCTGATGGGCCGCAAATGGCGACAGGCCGACTCAACGCTTTACTGCGGCGGTACCGACCTCACCGGCGATGAATTTATCGATTTGGATGATTTGGCCGTTTTAACCGGTAACTGGCTGGCTGGGCTGTAAATTTACGAGATACGAGTCACGAGTAACGAGCGACGGCGTGACGGCAATCACGCTTACCGCCAGTTTGCGGGGTAGTAGATTTGTGAAGCCGGAACGTTGAATTTCATCGACAGGGCTTCAACAAGGGCCTCGGCCCTTTTTATCTGCGAGTTGGTCGGTCGAACGCCCTTGCCGTCGGCCACGAGACATATCCTGATGGTACTCGAGCTGCCGTACCACGTATGGTCAGGTATGACCGACCACTGCTCCTGCCATTTCTCGCTTGCCTGTATCTGTCCGTCGTTGCCGCCTAAGCCGTTGCATACGACGAAGTGGCAGTTGATGTCGTCGGAACTGGCCAGGCCCGACAGCGACGCAAGCTGGTCGATATTGCCTGCCTTGGTCCCGCTGTAATACACCTCGACGCACTCCCACCGGCTCACCGACTGGGTGACAAGCGAGCTAATTGCCTCCTGCACAGGGTCAAGCCGATAATATGTCGAAAGGCAGAACGGCCCCGCTGACGGCGGGTGATTACCCAAAGCCATCAGAACAACCGCGCCCGTTGTCATCGAGACCAGCAGAACAACCAAAACCTTTGCTATCCTCGAACTGCCCTGACTGCCCTCCCTGCCCCTGCAAGCTTTTGGCAGGGGGAAAGACGTTATCGGGGAAGCTTGCCTGCACTGAGCTTCGTCGAAGTGTCGAAGTGGCTGATTTGACATATTTGCTTCTCTGCGATAAAAAAATAAGAACACCCAGTCGTCGAAATTGCGGCTGGTTACATAGGATTTCATCGGCATCCTCCAATCCGTTGCTGTAACTTTTATGCGCGGATTCCTTAAATTATTGTAATTCCCAAAACCACTCGCAAATTCTCGCCTTCAACGCCGACGAAAATCTCTTGACCCGTCTCGCCTCGGCTGTTAAACAATCAGCACAGTGCCGGTGGCGCTGCGAAGAAAACAGCCGTGCAATCGCCCCGAGTTGATGCGGATATCGTTAAGAGAGTCCAATAAAACAGGAGATATAAAAATGGCATCCAAATGGCGACCTTTAACTCCCGACCAAATCAATAAACTTACCGCTCAGGGCTGCACCTGCTCCGACTGGTCAAAACTGCTCGTAGCCGATGGCTTCGACCCCGAAAGGGTAAAAACGACCCATTTTTCAGGCGATGTCCGGCTGGGCCTGTTCGAAAAGGACGTCCGATTCTGCGGCGGACTGACCCGACCGGCAGGCATCTCAAACGCTACCATCCACAACTGCTACATCGGCAACAACGTCTATATCAACCAGGTCAAAAGCTACATCGCCAACTATTGTATAGAAGACGACGTTGTTATCGAAAACGTCGACCAGTTGGCTATCGTTGGCCAAACTTGTTTCGGCAACGGCACTGAGGTCGTCGTCATCAACGAGGCCGGCGGCAGAGAAATACCCATCTACGACCATCTATCAGCACAACTGGCCTATGTAATCGCTCTTTATCGGCACCGACCGAAGGTCATTGAAAAATTGCGCGCTATGATTGGCAGCTATGTCAACTCCGTCAAATCCTCGATGGGGCTTGTTGGAACGGGGGCGACAATCATTAACTGCAGAATTATCAAGAACGTCAAGGTCGGCCCGGCCGCCACCATCGAGGCCGTCAGCCGACTCGAAAATGGCTCCATCAACAGTTGCCCGCAGGACCCGGTCTATATTGGACCAGGCGTCTTCGCACACAACTTCATTATCTGCTCCGGCTCAAAAGTCACCGACGGCGCCATCCTCGCCAACTGCTTCGTCGGCCAGGGAGTCGAGCTTGCCAAACAGTACTCTGCCGAAAACTCCGTCTTCTTCGCAAACTGTGGCGGATTCCACGGCGAGGCCTGCTCCATCTTCGCTGGCCCTTATACCGTCACTC
>CAYNVP010000221.1:0-3170 GCA_964400665.1 uncultured Pirellulales bacterium
GCATCGGGAGTTGTGATAGTTCCTTTATTATATAATTGTATGTTAACTGTTTCTCGCATTATGATATATATATTATAAAATTTGCATCTCCCCAGTTCCCGCTTGGGAGTCCGAATACCCAAGTAGAACCTGAAAAACTATCTATTGTTATGTCCTGTTTCTGATTGCTGTCCCACCCTGCAAAATTCGTAAATTCACTATCTGCGCTTGTAAGGGTAAGTTGATTACTTGAGATTGTGCCTGTAATTGCACCCGTAAATCCACCTACCGTAGCTTCTATAACATTTGTAACGGTAGAAGGATATGTTAAGTGGAATGTTGCAAATTTAGAATATACGCTTACAATCGCATTCAAGGTAACCGCACTTGAAATATCTTTAATCCTTCTTGGGAGTTCCTGTAAACCCGATTGCTGATAATTAACTGCACTCGATGAAGTTGCATCTTCATTTCTTGAAATTTTAATTCTTCTTCTTACTTCTTTAAATTTATTCTGCCACATCCTCGCCATTGAAGAACTAACCGCCTGCACAGCATTACCATTGATAATTTGTGTAGTGGATATGACATATAAAGAGTTTCATAAGCTCCTGCAAGTATGCCATCGTGAAATCTTGAATCAAGACTGAATGAATCGCTTGTAGAAGTTATCGTATCGGGAATTTTATAGTAAACTATATAAGCTGTATCAATGGAATCATCTAATTTTGTGATAGGGGTTGAATCTGTGGTGTAAATGAAAAACTTTCCGTTCAGAATTTCGTGCTTGTAACCATAATCACCCATATAAAGAGGATTGTCGTCAGCATCATATAAAAGAATATCAATAAGTTCAATGAATCCGTTTGGAAGCGTCCAGCCTACATTAGAATCAATATCACTTAACTGTCCTATCCCCTGAAGATTGTAAGTTCCGTCTGAAAGACGTTTCTGCGATAAATCAAGTTCTTCTATGATTTCTACAGAACCCAAATCAGGGAATGTTCTTGAAATTCTCTCTAAAGCTCTTTGAATGGTCATAAATTAGCCTTCAATGCTTTTTCGTATTCAATCTGTAAGATTTTAATTAATTCCTGATATTGTTTTATCTCAGATTCTGCCAACTCAATATCTTGCTCGCTTGTTGCCGTATTTATTACACTATTCATAAGTTGGGTTGCCATCTGAACTGCCGCATCCAATACAACTGCTCCTAAAAGTTCGGTGGGGAATCCCGCTATAGTAGAATCTGTATAAGCAACTGTCGGGTAAGCTATTACTATTCCTGTCCCGGAACTTGGGAGTACATATAAAGTACCATTCTCTATGTAATGTCTCGGTATTAAAGCGGTAGCATAATATGTAGACCCCGTATCGACAGCCTGAGATTTTCTACCTGCTTCAATTTCCCTTGCGGGAATACCCGATTTATGCGCTCTGATAAAACGATAACCTGTTATAGAAACACCTGAACCAGAATCGGCTACGCTGGTAGTAAATTGACGATACTTTTCTTCGGGCAATAAATCTATAATTTTTCTTGCTGCTGTAGTGAGAGCATCACTCAGTGCTGTGGTATCGGTAATTGTACCCACATAATCTTCAATTCTTGTTTGGAATGTTGCCATTTTTCTTTTTATAAATTAGATATTTTTTCATTATAATAATTAATGTACCTTAAATCTTATCCAGTAATATCCCAAACCGCTTGCGCCGGATGATGGTCTTGTTACAACTAAAGTATCGCTTTTTGCATTTACCTGAAATTGAATATCCTGTGCATCCAGTGTTTCCGATATGGGTTGTATCACATATACATCGGTAGACTCTGCCCCGGAGATTATTACCGTATCTTTAGTAGCTGTGGTAGTGAAAGCATCCTGTCCTATAGTCACGGCAGAATCAAGACTCAATGACTGACCTGATATAGCACCGCTTGCCGTTAAGCTTTGAACATTCGGGTCGGGGTCAATTACAAGAATCCTTGCCCACTGATAACCATCTTCGGTTGTATAATCAAAAGCATAAGAACCTTCTGTGTAGGTAGAATCTATCCTATGGAAAAGACCGCCTCCGGTTACGTCATCTCCACTATATTGGTCTAAGAGAACTACTCCAGAACCTCCGTAGTTTTTCAAATCTGTGGTATCTCCCACTACATAGATTTCCGCAAATTGCGCAAAACACATTGGAGATAATAGAATAAATAAAAGATATTTTTTCATCATTTTTTCCTTATAAAAGGGGGCGAACTTAATCGCCCCTTGATTATATTTTCTGGACTACTGTGAATACGATTGAAGCTGCATCCTGTAAGGATGTACTCAAATCAACATTAAAGATGTAGTATGGATAAGGAGGAATCACAGACCATCCGGGTGAAGCATCAGTAACCTGAGTTACATTACCGCCTACTCCGGGTAGAACGTGAATTACCTGAGTACCGCCTGCATCTATATCGTTGGAATTGGCTGCTACAAGTACACAATATGTACCGACATCGGCAGTTGCTAAAGAACAGTTATCTGCATAACCGCCCCAAATGTCAACCGCTGCTGAACCTGAAGCAGATAGGTCTTCATCTGCATAAACACTCAGAGAAAAAGGCTTGTCGCCTCTTAAATCCTGCGGTGTTCTCAGTGTGATTATATCTGCATCGGCAGTTTCTCCTGCAACAGTACATTGCAGAACCAACATTCCGTTTACTGTCTTTTTAGACCAAGCACCTTGTGTTAAAGCCATTATTCTACTCTCCTTCCTATGTTATCTTTATAATGTGGTGAGTAGGTAACAATGCAAGATAGAATCCGGCATCGTAGTTAATTACATCTTTAACACCATTGTAGTTGTTGTCTGTTTTGATGTTAGTCAGATATTGCCAGGGCTCATATTCTCTTATTCCGATTGCCTGCTCATTAGGAAGCAGTACATAACCGTCATAAGGAGTAGTCAATGCTTTCATCGGCATTAACTGAATGATACCAAATGGAGTTTCAAGATTTCTGAAATAGAAACCTGCATTATTCACTCCGGTGTCACCCATTCTGAATTGTCCCTGGAATCTGAATTTATCGCCATCAACAACTTGCTTTGTGATACTCCCCAAAGCACCGAATCCGCAGAATCCCGGTATTACTTCAGATTCTCTCTTATCAAAGATTATTCTTGTCATATCGGTAAATTTATCGAAA
>CAYNVP010000222.1:0-3133 GCA_964400665.1 uncultured Pirellulales bacterium
TAGAAAAGTTCCTGCCACTGGCGAACCATCCCCATATACCCGTTATTGAGGATACAAACCTTTATCGGCAGCTCATACTCAACCGCCGTGCGAAGCTCGGTCATCGTCATATTGAAACTGTGGTCCCCGTCAATGTCAACAACCATCGCGTCGGGCCTGGCAACCTGCGCACCTATCGCCGCGGGCAGGCCGAATCCCATCGTCCCAAGCCCGCCTGAGCTGATTAGCTGCCTCGGCCTTTTAAACCTGTAAAACTGCGATGTCCACATCTGGTGCTGCCCGACGCCCGTCGCTATTATCGCGTCGCCGCCCGTCAGCTCGCAAATCTGCTCAATGACGTATTGCGGCTTGATATTCGTCGATTTTTTATCGTACGTAAACGGATATTTTTTCTTCCACTGCGCAATCTTCGCGAACCACTCCTTGCGTTCGCGGTATTCGACCTCTTTGGCCATCTCCGCAAGTATGTATTTGGCGTCGCCGACAACGGGGATATCCGCGCGGACGTTCTTTGCTATGCTGGCAGGGTCGATATCAATATGGATTACCTTCGAGTGCGGCGCAAAGGTCTTTACCTTGCCCGTTACCCTGTCGTCGAATCTGGCGCCGACCGCGATAAGCAAATCGCACTCCTGCACCGCGTAGTTGGCGTATGCCGAGCCGTGCATCCCAAGCATATCCAGCGATTCGGGCTCATTCTGGTCGTAGCTGCCAAGTCCCAGCAGCGTCATCGTAACCGGCAGATGCGCCTTTTTCGCAAGCGTCCTCATCTCCTCGGCCGCATTTGCAATGATAATCCCGCCGCCGACGTAAAGCACAGGCCTTTTGGATTTATTTATCGCATCAGCGGCCATCGATATCTGCCGTGAATGTCCCTTCGCCTTGGGCCTGTACCCCGGCAGCTTCATCTCAACATTGGGGTCATAGCTGGTCTTTGCAACCTGAATATCGACCGGCAGGTCAACCACGACCGGGCCGGGCCTGCCCGTTGAGGCGATATAGAACGCCTCCTTGATAGTCCGCGCAAGGTCCCTGATGTCTTTGACAATACAATTGTATTTTGTCACAGGCCGGGTAATGCCCGTCGTGTCGGCCTCCTGAAAAGCATCGTTGCCTATCAGCTCCGTGCGGACCTGGCCCGTTATAGCGACAATCGGAATCGAATCCATCATCGCCGTCCCCAGACCCGTTACTATATTGCAGGCGCCCGGACCGCTGGTTACGACTATTACGCCGACCTTACCGCTCGCACGCGCATAAGCATCGGCCATGTGACAGCCGCCCTGCTCGTGACGCGGAATTATGAATTTGATTGGCGCGTCATACAGCCGGTCAAAAAAGGGCAATACCACCCCGCCCGGATAGCCGAACATCGTATCGACGCCCTGCTCTATAAGCGTCTGGACAACAATTTCGGCACCTGTCTTCAGGCCTGCCTGCCCTCGAATGTCTTTGTCGGGGGTCTTGCGAATGGAGGGTTTCTCGGCCGAACCAGCCGAGCCGCTGGAATTGGTACTCATCTTACACCTCTTTCCTGACAATATCCCGGTAATCTACAGTTTCTCAGGCCGCTTCGCAAGACCTGCCGACCCCGCCACAGGGCCGACCTGCCCAAACAAAGTTTCAGGCCCAACCATATCCCCGAAACTACGCCAATAGGCGAATCTCAGGATTGCATCCGGCTGTTTTCAGCCAAACACATCACGATTGTAGTGTTTACGCACTACACTGTCAAATTGTTTTTCGTCATTTTTTGCCGCCCACAACACAACTTCCTCGCAACAATATTCCAATGCCTGGCCCCCTCGCCTCGCTTCGCCCGCAAAGCGGGCCAATTTATTGTCGGGTTGACTTGCGCGGGTGCTTGAAGTATATTCCGTAAGGCGAATAGGGCGAAAGGGATTGCCGGAAGATATTTGCAGAGGAAAAGCTATGACGTTGTTTTGGACGATAATAATCATTTCTGCGGCGGTGGTTGGACTGGGCTGGGTCGCCTACGGGATATGGGAGTGGTACCAGCGAAAACTCGAAAAGCAAATGCCCAAACAGAGGTCCGAACGCTACAAGCAGGCGACAAGCTCGGTGGCGGATTATGCGAAAAAGTTAGCCGAATTCAAAAAACCCTCCTACAACCGAGATGATTCCCCGCCCACTGATAAGGACAGGCCGCAATAATTATTCGGCTCATTTGCATTTTGATGCGCATAAAAAAGGTCCCGCCGAACTCGGCGGGACCGTGGGTTTTTCGTCCGGTATAGCTTCTAAGAAGGCTTTACGTCGGTCGCCTCGGGACCTTTCTTGCCCTGTCCGAGGTCGTATTCCACCGCCTGACCCTCCCTTAGTGTCCTGAAACCCTCGGCTGTAATCTTCGAGTGATGAACAAACACATCTTCGCTGCCGTCGTCGGGGACGATAAAACCAAAACCCTTCTTCTCGTTAAACCACTTTACCTTGCCTGTAGCCACTTGTTTCTCCTTGAAAACCAACTACCACTTATCCTCATCGTTTACCGAAAACGCTTTCCCGAGGATTGTTAAAAAAAGCGCTCGTTACGCATCATCAAAAATATCTTAAAATGCGAGCGTGTTCAACAAAATTCTTTACAGAATTTAAGGCGCTTCCCACAAGCCGGGGCGCTCGCCATCAAGTCAAAACTCAACCTTCGGGACCTCGGTTTTGGCCCGCTCGGTGGCCTCAAAGTAATCGACCGGCTGCACGTTGGCCCGCCGGCAGAAAAACGACCCGAAAAACTCTTTCGTATAGGCGTGCAACTGTTTGGCGGCGTCGTTGTATCTTGTTCGGGCTACGGCTATTCGATTTTCGGTGCCCTCCAGCGCAACCTGAAGGTCACGGAAATTTTCGCTCGCCTTCAACTCGGGATAATTCTCGACCAGCAGCATCAGGCGGGACAGCATTCCCCCAAGCTCGTTCGAGGCCTCGATTTTCCCCGCCCTCGATTCCGAGGCGAAATACTTCTCACGCGATTTGGCGATATTCTCGAACAGTTCTTTTTCGTGCGTCGCGTAGCCCTTGACCGTATTGACAAGGTTGGGCACAAGGTCAAGCCGGCGCTGTAGCACGGCGTCGATATCCGCCCAGGCCTGCTGTGCCTGCTGCTGAAGATTTACAGCCC
>CAYNVP010000223.1:0-3121 GCA_964400665.1 uncultured Pirellulales bacterium
CTGGTATATATCGCCCACACCCTGACCAGTTTTATCCTTCAAATCCTTTCCAGCACGCCCTGGGACAATCCGGCGGTGAACCTGGACCCGGAAGCCTGGCGCCGCCTGGTGGTAGAAAACTGCCTGTACGGGGTGGATATCAACGAAATGGCGGTCGAGCTGGCCAAACTCTCATTGTGGCTGGCGACCATGCAGTTGGGCCGGCCGCTCTCCTTCCTGGACCACCACCTGAAGCGCGGTAACAGTCTATTGGGGGTGAGTCTGGAAGAGATTACTGCTGTGTTGGAAAAGAGCGCATTCAACCAGGAAACGCGGCATACACGGGTAGCAGAAGCCCACGGCCAGTATGGCTTTCGTGAGCTGCCCCAGGTACAGCAGAAACTGACCCAGGCAAATGAACTGCTGGAACGAATATCAGCACTGCGAGTTGAGCGAGTAGTAGATGTAGAAAGCCAGGAAACCGATTACAAGACTGTTCAAACACTGCTTAAACCTTATAAGCAGATTGGCGACTTGCTTGTGGCGCAAAAAATGGGCGGGAAGATCAGAGATGTCGACCTACGTTCGCTGGCAATTGCGTTGGAAGCCGAAGCAACTGAAATGCTAAGTGAACAACAGAGCGGAATTCAAGATCGGGCAAGAACTCTATTGGGTAGTCAAAAATGCCTTCATTGGATGCTAGAATTCCCCCAAATATACTTGGATAACAATAGAGAAAGTAGTGGATTTGACGTGGTGATTGGCAATCCACCATTTCTCGGTGGCTCAATGATAAGTTCCGAATTGGGGGACAACTTCTTGAGGTATCTAAAAACTTCGTTTTCTAATTCAGAGAAGAATACAGACTTAGCGGCCTACTTCTTCCGACAAGCTTTTGGATTTACAACCCCTGTATTTGGTTTTATTGGATTAGTGGCAACTAATACAATAGGTCAAGGTGATACGAGAGCAACCGGGCTTGGAACAATTACTTCTGAAGGCGGTGAAATTATTTTTGCAGAGCGCTATGTTAAGTGGCCCGGTGATGCGACTGTCGAGGTAAATTTAGTGGCTTTAATAAAAAATAATACGGGGTATAAGAAGAAAAAAATTCTTGATGGAAACACTACATCTCTTATTTCATCTTACTTGGACGACCTTCCGGAAATCGACCCTGCGAAGCTTGTGCAAAATCAGAAAAAATGTTTTCTAGGCGATAACCTTGCTGGTATCGGTTTCGCTCTTTCAATTGATCAAGCGAGGAAATTAATTTCTAAGAACGAAAAAAATAGAGAGTGCTTATATCCCTTCTTGAATGGCAGTGACATAAACCGGGATGAAACACCGAGTAGGTATGTTATTTGTTTTGAGGATTGGCCTCTGGAGAAAGCAAGAAATTATCCCGATTTACTAAGAATCGTTGTTGAGAAAGTAAAACCAGCTCGTGATAAAGCAAAGAGACTCACGCATAAGAGAAAGTGGTGGCTGTATGGAGATTTTAGACGAAGCTTAAGATCTTCGATTAAGCCCTTGGAAATCGTTTTTGCTCGTAGCCGGGTTAGTGAAATACATATGCTAGCAATCGTTCCAAAGAGTTATGTATTCTCAGATGCCACAGTAATATTTGCTTACGAGGATTGGGTTAATTTTGCAATACTCCAATGTAGTTTACATGAGATTTGGTTAAGGCGACAGGCATCATCATTACGCACAGATATTCGCTATACCCCTACTGACTGTTTCCAGACATTCCCATTTCCCCAGGATGTAAGCGAGTATCATCAATTGGTAGCAGAAAAAACTGGCAAAGCTTATTACGATTATCGTCAAAATGTCATGAAAAAAACACAACTAGGGCTGACCAAGACCTATAACCGTTTCCATAATCCTCTGTGTCTGGATGATGAAATTCAAGAAATGCGCCGTCTCCATTCCGAGATGGACTGGGCAGTGCTGGCATGCTACGGCTGGGATAACATTGATCTACAGCACGACTTTTACTCCAACGACCGGAAGAAAATCCGTTACATGCCGTCGCGGGAGGCGCAGCGTGAGATTTTTACCCGCCTGCTGGCACTGAACCAGGAGATTGCGGTTCATGAGGCTGCACAGGGATTGAAAGGCGAGGCCGGCGAAGAGGAGGAAGACGTAAACGATGAAGAATAACAAAGTGTCAATACCAGAGGGCCAGCCATGACCGGGCAGCTCAGTTTGTTTGATCAACCTTCAGATCCGGACAAACCCCAAAAAGATACGATGCAGGAACTGGATGCGATCACATTAAATAAGGATCAACCTGGGGCAAAGCTGCCGGATTTGGTCCCTGAGGGCGCGCTGCTGGCGCTCAACCGTGGCTATGGCATACGTTCCGTTCATGTAGGACGCATCCTCGAACTTCTACAGGCGCATAAAGAGAATAACGAGCCAATCACACGGGATGAAATTGCTGAAAAGCTTTCGATGACGTGGGCTTCGATGCAGGGAACTATTAACGTGATGCGTAAGGCAGAGCTGGTTGACTCGCAAACTCGCATCACCCCGTTTGGCGCATTAGTTCTTTCATCTTCCCCCTACCTGGACGACCCTGGTCTGTTGTGGCTGCTGCACTATTTGCTGGCTTCTAATGCATTGCTGGTTCTGTGGAGTAATGTTTTCAATCAAATTCTCTCGCAGCAAGACGAAATCACAATCCAGGAGGTTTCAGAGGTATTTCGAGTTCTGGAAGGTCGCTGGTCTTCAAAAACCATCCATGAAAAAACCCGTCATGAGTTGGGTGGGATTTTTAAAACCTATACTGAAGATTTACTGGAGCCGATCAAAATTCTGACAAAATCCGATCTAGGGGTATATCAAAGTCATCGGGATACGGTTACCATCCCCCCGCTGATCTGGATGAGCATCATCCTGATTTATCGCGATCGGTACTATCCGAGCTCATCAACATTAGAGACTCCGTTGGTGGTCCGGGGTAACTACGGCCCTGGGCGAATTCTCCGCCAAAACGAGGCGTCTGTTCGCAGAGCATTAGACGCGCTGCACAATGCGAATCTGCTAACGGTAGAAACCCGCTCGGGGTTGGATCAGGTGCGTTTCAAGCAGGAACACACCTGGATTTCTGCCGCTGCTCGCTATCTACGAGGGG
>CAYNVP010000224.1:0-3084 GCA_964400665.1 uncultured Pirellulales bacterium
TTATTTGTCTTTTGCCTCGAATTCGGCGTCGATTACGTCGTCTTCGCCGCCTTTTCTGCGGACTTCGCCTTCCGGAGGAGGCGGCTGCTGTTGAGTCGGGCCGGCGCCCGGCTGTGTGCCGGCGGTCTTTTTGGCGGCCTCCTCATACAATGCCTTGCCTAATTCCTGGCTGGTGTTGCTTAGGTTCTCAATCGCTTTTTTTATCGCCTCAGCGCTATCGCCCTTGGCGGCCTCTTTGAGATTATTGACGGCACTTTCAATCTTACCGCGTGTATCGCCCGATACCTTGTCGCCGTGCTCCTTGAGCGTCTTTTCAGTCGCGTAAATCAACTGGTCGGCCTGGTTCTTCAAATCGACGACCTCTCGTTTCTTCTTGTCTTCCGCGGCGTGCGACTCAGCATCCTTCTTCATCTGTTCGACTTCTTGGTCACTCAGACCGGAGCTGGACTTTATCTCAATCGACTGCTGCTTGCCGGTTGCGAGGTCCTTGGCCGAGACGTTGAGAATACCGTTCGCGTCGATATTGAAAGCAACCTCTATCTGCGGAATGCCGCGCGGCGCCGGCGGAATACCTGTAAGCTGGAACCTCCCCAGCGTGCGGTTATCTCGGGCGAACTCTCTCTCACCCTGCAGGACGTGAATATCAACCGTTGTTTGACTGTCCGCTGCGGTCGAGAAAATCTCAGTCTTGCTTGTCGGTATCGTGGTGTTGCGCTCAATCAGTTTTGTCATAACGCCGCCCAATGTCTCAACGCCCAAAGAAAGCGGCGTCACGTCCAACAGCAGTATATCTTTTACGCCTGTGTCGCCCGCAAGCACCGCCCCCTGAACAGCAGCACCCATCGCCACGACCTCATCGGGGTTTAAGCTCCTGTTGGGCTCTTTCTGGAAAATCTCTTTGACTATCTGCTGCACTTTCGGAATTCTCGTCGAGCCGCCGACAAGCAGTACCTCTACAATGTCGTTTGCTGTTACCTTGCCATCTTCCATTGCCTTGCGGCAGGGTGCCTTGAGGCGTTCGAAAACCGGTTCGCAAAGGGCTTCAAACTTGCTTCGCGTAATTGTCATTTGCAGATGTTTGGGCCCTGATGCGTCCGCCGTGATAAACGGCAGGTTTACCGTCGCCTCTATCTGGGTGCTCAATTCGCATTTCGCCTTTTCCGCGGCCTCTTTGAGCCGTTGATGCGCCATCGGGTCTTTGCGAAGGTCGATGCCCTCCTTCTTCTTGAACTCGTCGGCGATGTAATTAATGAGAACCGCGTCAAGGTCATCGCCGCCTAAGTGCGTGTCACCATTGGTTGCAAGCACATCTATGACGCCGGTTTTCTCTTCGAATCCACCAATGTCAAGGATAGAGATATCGAACGTGCCGCCGCCGAAATCGAAAACGGCGACCTTCTCCTCCTTTTTCTTCTCAATACCGTATGCAAGGGCAGCCGCGGTCGGCTCATTGATAATCCGTTCGACCTTCAGCCCTGCAATTGTGCCGGCGTCCTTCGTCGCCTGGCGCTGCGCGTCGTTGAAATACGCCGGAACGGTAATTACCGCCTTCTCGACCTTATCACCCAAATAATCCTCGGCGGTTTTCTTCAAATCCTGCAAAATCATCGCCGATACTTCAGGCGGCGTATAGTCCTTGCCGCGAACGTTGACCTTTACCAGCTCTTCCGGGCCGCCGACGATCTTATAAGGCACGATTTTTTCCTCGGCCGCAACCTCGCTGTGACGCCTGCCCATAAACCGCTTTATGGAAAACACCGTGTGCTCGGGATTGGTCACCTGCTGGTGCTTTGCAATCTGGCCGACCAGGCGTTCGCCCTTGTCCGTAAAGCCGACCACAGACGGCGTCAGCCGGGAACCCGACGAGTTTATCAAAACCTTTGGCGCGTTGCCCTCCATCACGGCAACCACCGAGTTCGTCGTCCCCAAATCTATCCCAATTATTTTATTCGTAGCCATAATCAACTCCCTTTCAACTTTCTTTGGCTAATTAAAGTGCAAAACCCGTGCCAGCAGCCATCCACCCAATCATACAATCGTAAATCCAGCTAATTTAAGTGCTTGTGGCTTTTGGGCTTGTGCACTTGTCCTTTTTCTTATGCCATTTTGGCAGATGAAGACGACAGGGAACAATTGCAGATTCAGCCGTTCAAGGCCGAGCGGATGATTCGAGCGCGGAGTGCATCGCGGTGGGTCGAATCGAGCTCCTTGCCGTAGTTAAGCTGCAGATGCGCAGGCAGGGTAAGCATAAAGAGCCGGTTTATCGTAGCGATAGAAAGTCGTCCGGACGCCGCGGCGTCACCGCCATCGCCGCCTAACGTACAAAGCTGCTCGATTGCCGGCGTTGAGGCGCCCTGGTGCTTGTGCATATTCAGCCCCAGGCGGATGTGACTCAGTAAAAACAACGCTTCCTGCGAGCTTATAAGATTCGCGTTCTTTAATAGCGCCATCGCCCGCGAGATTTTATCGTCTAACACGCCGGCCTCCTTTGCCAGCAGCCGGTCTCGCGCTACGCGCTCATACTCGACAATCTCCGGGATAATCGTCTTCTCGAATCGTTTTACAATGTCTTTCTCCGAGACGCCCAGGGATATCTGGTTCGACAGTTGATAAAAATCGCCTGCCGCCTCGGTCCCCTCGCCGAACAGCCCCCTTACAGCCAGCCCAAGCGACTTAGCGGCGTTAAGGAATTTCTCTATCTGCCCCGTCATCTTCAACGCCGGCAGATGCAGCATAACAGAAACCCTGACGCCGGTGCCGAGGTTCGTCGGACAGGCCGTAAGATACCCGTACCTGGGATTGAAGGCATACTCAACTTTTTGTTCAATCTTATCATCGATGCGGTCAATCTGCTCGATGCAGGCGGACAGTTGACAGCCGGCCTTTAATACCTGGAGTCGCAGATGGTCCTCTTCATTTATCATTGCGGTAAAAAACTCCCGCCTGGCAATCACCGCTCCGCGGGGGCCTTTGCCGAACGCATGATGCTGGCTGATGAGATGTCTCTCGACCAGAAACCGCCTTTCCAGCACCGGCGTCTTGTCAATACCGATGTAAAATACTTCGTCGCCGAGTTTCAGCCCC
>CAYNVP010000225.1:0-3042 GCA_964400665.1 uncultured Pirellulales bacterium
GCAGGCGGCGCAGCGAGGATTCTCGCCAAGGAAGGTAATTGGGTGACTCTTGTGTTGCCCAGCGGCGAGATGCGGATGGTGCGCAAGGAATGCCGGGCGACGATAGGCCGGCTGAGCAACGCCGACTACCAGAACATCACCTGGGGCAAGGCGGGCAGGACGCGGCATAAGGGTTTCAGGCCTCACGTCCGTGGCAAGGCGCAGAACCCTGTATCTCACCCGATGGGCGGCGGCGAAGGCAGGAGCAACGGCGGACGACATCCCTGCTCACCAACCGGCGTGCTCGCAAAGGGTGGAAAAACAAGATGCCCGCGAAGAGTAAGCAACAAGCGAATTATCCGAAGACGCAGAAGTGGCGCGCGGGGTAAGCAGGTATAGTGACGTATGAAGAATAGTATTGGAGCCAAGCAGGCAGTTTGAGGAAACCGAATGGGAAGGTCGCTGAAAAAAGGGCCATACGTTGACGCGAAGCTTTTTGCCAAGGTCAACAGGCAGGTTCAGACGGGGATTCGCGACCCGATAAAGACGTGGGCTCGCAGGTGCACGATAACCCCGGAGTTCGTGGGTTTCACTTTTCTTGTGCACAACGGCAAGGTTTTTAACAAGGTTTACGTGACCGAAGACATGGTAGGTCACAAGCTCGGAGAGTTTTCGCTGACGCGGATATTCCGGGGCCATTCAACGCGGAAAGTCGAGGAAGGCACCGCTTCATCGGCGAGAGGTTAAGCTGTTATGTTGAGCGCTATAAAATTGAAACAACTTAGTAAGCAGAAAAAGGTGAGCGTGGAGCAGATGGCCGGCCAGCTTGTCAGGGCGGGGCTGGATAAAAAGGCCGCGGTCTCGGCAGTGAAGAACTGGCAAAACGGCTTATTTAAGCCGAAGCCCCGCACCGGGGACATCCAGCACCTTGCGGCTGCGCTTGGGGTGGAGGTCAATGAATTGCGCGCGTGGCATTCTTCGTGTCAATATGCGCCGGTGGCGCCTCGCAAGGCACGGCTCGTTACTCAGTTGATAGCGGGCCGGGGCGTGCAGGATGCGCTTGATATTTTGAAATTCACCCGCAAGCGGGCTGCGGTAATGGTCAGTAAAATCCTCAGTGCCGCAGTTGCTGACGCAGACGAGCAGGAAGCGGACGTGGATAATCTTTACGTAAGTGAGGCGCGTGTTGATGATGCGGGCATCCGCATAGGCACCAAGAGGTTTATAGCGAAAGACAGGGGCCGGGCACATCCGCTTCACAAAAAGGGCTGTCATATACACATGACGGTTTCGCAGTCATAACTAAAAGATAGAGGCGAATTCGCCAAAGGCGGACAAGAGCGATTATGGGTCAGAAAGTATCGCCAATAGGTTTCAGGACAGGCATAACGCGGGGCTGGCAGAGCACGTGGTTTGCATCGAAGGCCGACTACGGGACGTTTCTCGTTGAAGACCAGAATATTCGCAAATATATCGACAAGAAATACAACCGGCAGATGCCGAAGGGCGGTGTTGCGAAGGTTGAGATAGTTCGGACCCGCAACGAGGTTACGGTAACACTGTCCAGCGCCAGGCCCGGGGTGGTGATTGGCCCGCGCGGAGGCGAGGTTGACAAGCTGCGTGAAGAGATAGAAGCTTTGACAGGTCGCAAGACAACCATCAACGTCATTGAGATAAAGGAGCCGGACCTGAACGCCTTTTTGGTGGCGGAGGCGATTGCGGAACAGCTCTGCAAGCGTGCGTCTTTCAGGCGCACGATGAAGCAGTTTTGTGAAGCGGCGATGAACGCGGGCGCTAAAGGTGTGAAGGTTATGTGTTCAGGCCGGTTGGCCGGGGCCGAGATAGCGAGGCAGCAGACGCAGAAGATGGGAAGTATCCCGCTTCATACGCTGGATGCGGACGTCGATTACGCCATAGCGCGGGCCGAGACGACTTACGGCACGATTGGTATTAAAACGTGGATATACAAGGGCAAGTTTGGTGAGCAGCCGGAGGTGAGACAGGCCCGGCGTCGTCGCCCGTTCAGACGTGCAGAGGTCACAGGCGGTGAGATTTCGGGTAAGCCGGGTAAGCCGGCGAAGGCGGAGCAGCCGAGGACTGAACCTCAGTCAGGCGATGAGCAGCCGGACAAGACCGAGCCGCCGGCGGCTGAACAGCCCGAAGGCGGCGGTCCGCAGGGGAGCTGAAGACCGACCTCTGCGGCACAGTTAACGGATTCATAGAATAGTCGTAGATTTTAGTTCAGGGTTTGCAGTATGGCAATGATGCCGAAAAGAGTGAAGTATCGCAAGAGCCAGCGCGGCAAGATGAAGGGTAACGCCGGCAGGACCAATTACGTCGCGTTCGGCGAGTACGGTCTGCAGGCGTTGGAGACAAGCTGGATAACTGCGAAGAATATAGAAGCCGGCCGAGTTGCGGCCACACATTATCTGCATCGAGAAGGAAAGGTGTATCTGAGGATATTCCCGCACAAGCCGGTAAGTTCCAAGCCGCTTGAGACTCGAATGGGCAAGGGTAAAGGTGAGCCGGAGTTTTGGGTGGCGAGGGTCAGGCCTGGGGTCGTTATGTTTGAGATTAGCGGCGTTGACGAGGAAGTGGCCAAGCGGGCGCTGCTGCGGGTGGCGCACAAGATGCCGATAAAGTGCAGATTAGTCAGGCGCAGGCACACGATAGGATAAGGATATTGGTATGAAGGCGAATCTTTATCGTGAGATGAGCACCGATGAGCTCGAAAACAAGGTTCAGGAGCTTGAGCGCCATATTTTCGACTTGCGTTCGCAGGCGGCGACGGAAAAGCTGCAGGATTGCCGCGCGGCGACAAATACGCGTCGTGAGATAGCGAGGATAAAGACGATATTGCGTCAGCGGGAGATTTCAGCCAGGCAGCAGTAGCGGCTGGCGGTAAGGAAACGAAGGATGCAGGAAAGCAAGGTCAAGACATCAGAGGCAGTAGTCGTAGGCAAAAGCGGCAACAAAATCATAAGGATTGAGATGGGTTACTTGTTCAAGCATCCCAAGTATGGCAATTTTCTAAAGAGGCAGACGCGGTTTATTGTTCACGAC
>CAYNVP010000226.1:0-3026 GCA_964400665.1 uncultured Pirellulales bacterium
CGCCTGATATATCGCCGTGCCATTTTGGCACCGGCTTAGGAGGCGGATTAATTGCTGATATGGCCGCCACGTTGAATTCCTGCACCTTGAGGTTTTCACTGCCTGCTATGGCAAATCTGCCCGTATTGGCCTTTTCCACTCGCTGATTAAAACCGGTTCCGTCTTTTAGCACGACCTCGACTGGCTCGCTTGTCTTTAAAGTTGCGACGTTGTTAATGTCGATGGTTAATGTGCCGGCCAGTTCGGACTCAATCGTAAGTTTCCCATCAAGCACTGTCTTTACTTTGCCCGTAATACGGTCGCCGTTGACCAGGTACACCTCATCGGCGGCCAGCGGGGCGGATGTCCAAAACAGGTATAAAATAACAACGGCAAGTGTTCTGCGCATGCGCATAACCACTCTCCTTTGGAATGATTTTTGTTATTTGTTCTTCATATGCACGTCCCTTTGCGGGAACGGTATGGTCAGGCCGTTGCTTTCGAGAGCGAGCTTGACCTTGGCCGTAACGTCAAAGTAAACGTCCCAGTAATCAGTCGGCTTTACCCACGGTCGCACGGCGAAATTGACGGAACTATCGGCGAGGGCGAGAACTGCAACAGTTGGGGCCGGTTCTTTAAGTATCCTGGTATCACCGGCCAGAACGTCTTCGATTACTCTCCTGGCCTTGTTGATATCGTCGCCGTAGGAGATTCCGAAGACGAGGTCCACGCGCCTCGTGCCATTAATAGTGTAATTCAAAATACTGCCGCCCGTCACCTGTGCATTAGGGATGATGACACGAATGTTATCGAGGGTATTGAGCACGGTGTTGAATATGTGAACCGCCTGCACCGTCCCTTTCGTGCCGGCCAGCTCAACAAAATCCCCGACCTTGAACGGCTTGAACATTATCAACAGCACTCCCGATGCAAAGTTGGCCAGCGATCCCTGTAGCGCCAGCCCTATCGCCAGACCCGCAGCACCAATCACGGCTATGAACTGCGCCGTCTGAATCCCCAATGCCGACAGTGCGGCTATGGCAACAAACACTATTAAGCCAACATAGCAAATATTCTTTACGAAGCTCACCAGTGTCGGCTCTACCCTGGCTTTGGCCATGGCTCTGCCGATTAGATTTGTGAAGACCCCGGCCAGCCACTTGCCGACAAGGAAAATCACCAGTGCCGCAAGAATCTTCAGACCGTAGTCCACTCCTTTCGTTGCCAGAAATTCCTTCACGCTGTCAAGTGTGCTGCGAACTGTGGCCATATCTACCATCGTCCCTGTTCCTGTCTTCGTTTCCACTGCTGTTGTTTCCGGCGCCGCTGCATTTGCAACTCCGACAAAAATCACACAGAAAAATACCAGCACAAGCCAAGACCGTATTTTTACTGCCGTTTTCATTTGCTTATCCTTTCAAAAAAACCCCCCGATATAACCTTCTGGCCGTTCTATGCCGGACCAGCGCATATAATTCAAGCACAACTGTCTTTCAATATGTTTGCGAAAAAGACAAATCTGATGTTTAGATTTCAAGTCCCGCCACATCGCCGCCCATTTCTTTCAGCTTGTTGTAATAAACCTGGAAGCGTTCGGCAAGAGCGGTTACCGATTTATTGAGGTTCGCGATATCTGCCTGCAGGGTCTTTGCCTCTGCGCCGAGTTGTTCTGTGACTGGAATTTCTTTCAGCTTGGCGGCAACTTTCTCAATCTCGGCCTTTTTGGCAACTAAGGCCTCTTTGTACTCCATTGCCCTGGCCTTAAGCTGCTCGGCGTCCATTTTGTCGGCCTCGGCCTGAACTTCGGCGATGGGCTTGCTTTCATCGGCCTTCTTGCCGCACCCGGCAAAACCGAGCAAACAGCCGGCAATCATAATGCACAATCCAATTTTTGTTAAAGTGTTCATTTTTTCTCCTTTTCAAACCCGTTGATAAGGTTCAATACTCGATTGCTTTACCTGCCTTTGTTTAGACAGATAACCGCTTTCTTGTTCTAAACTTTACCCGAACCAGCCGATAATGCAAGCAAAAACACTCCGTGCGACACAGAGGCAAAACGCCTGTCTATGCGATCCTTAGGCCTTTTTGCATAATATTGCGGATGTCGGTCAGCAAAACAATCTCTTCAGATGGCACAGGCGGTACTGTCGGCCTGGCGGCCTCTTTTCTTTTCAGCTTGTTAGTTGCCTTGACCACTATGAAAATTGCAAGGGCAATAATGACAAAATCAATAACGGTCTGAATGAACTTGCCGTAATTGAGTGTCACCGCAGGGGCCGTATCTGTAGCATCCTTGAGCGTTGAAACAAGGTTGCTGAAATTAATGCCGCCTATAAGCAGACCAATCGGCGGCATAATCACGTCGGCCACGAACGACGACACGATTTTGCCGAACGCCGCGCCTACTACGATGCCCACAGCCATATCAATAACGTTACCCCTGATTGCAAACGCCTTGAATTCCTGTAACCATTTCATAGTCGTTTCCTTTCGATTGGTTTGTTTTATGTTAATGAGCGGCCCATGACTGAAAGCCCGCACGATTGCGAGGACATTCACGCCGCTTTAGGATGGTTTGTCAAGAGTTTGCGGAAAAAGGTGCCAGGAACCTTTTGGGGATACCACTCAGTTTCTGTGTTCGATTGCCTTGAGAAGGGCGGGGTCGATTTTTTTGCCAAGTTGTTCGGCTGTCTTTATGTGCTTTAAGGCCGAATCGTAGTTTTTCAGCTTATAGTAAGAGAAAGCCAGTGCATAATGCGCCTCTGCCATTTTCGGGTCAAGCTCGACGGCCTTGAGGTAAGCTTTTACGGCGTTCTCATAATCGCCCTGGTTGGAGAACGAGGCGCCGATATTGTAATGAAGTTTGGCGTCGCCTGGGCTTATGCGGACAGCTTGATTGTATTGTATGATTGCCCCGTTGTAGCTGCCTTTGGAGAAATACGCGTTACCGAGATTTGTTATCGCGGCGAGCATTTTCGGGTTAATTGCAAGGGCTTTGAGATAGGCATTGATTTCGTTGTTTGTCCGGCCGCGTTTGTTCCAGCAGA
>CAYNVP010000227.1:0-3016 GCA_964400665.1 uncultured Pirellulales bacterium
TGGAAAAAGTGCGAAAGGCGAGATTTGCCCGGCGGGCGAAATCGAGCAGAACCTGGCAATCGGCGTTCAAGATGAGGATTCCATCGGGGCACAGACCCTTGACGATGGAAAATTTTTCTTCAGCGATTTTTCCGATTGAGCCGAGGCCGGCAAGGTGGACGGGGTGGACGTTGGTTATGAGTGCGATGTTGGGGGCGGCGATTCGGGAGAGATACTTGATTTCGCCCGGGTTATTGGTGGCCAGTTCGAGGATGAGGATTTGGTGGTCGGGCTGTGCGGCGAGGATGGAAAGGGGCAGGCCAATAAAGTTGTTATAGTTTTTCGGAGATTGGAGAACGCGGAAGTTTCGGCTCAGGACGGCGTAAAGAATTTGCCTCGTAGTAGTTTTGCCGACAGAGCCGGTAATTGCGACGACCTTGAAATTACAATCCCGGCGATACCGGGCGGCGAGGAGGCCGAGTGATTCGACAACGTCTTTGACCCGCAAAACGGTCTTGCCGGGGAATTTGTCGGCTTGGACGTCTTTGCTTACGATGGCGCAGGATGCGCCTTTTGCAAAGGCGTCGGCGAGAAAGTCGTGGCCATCGAAATTTGGGCCGGCAATGGCGAAGAAGCAGTCGCCGGGCTGGACGGTTCGTGAATCAGTACCGACTGATGTAACGTTCTGTCCTGCGTCCTGCGTCCTGCGTCCTGTGTTGGGAGCGGCTATGACGCGGGCGTTTAGAATCCTGGCCAGGGTTGTTATTGAAAGTTCTTTCATTTTTCACCTTTTTACCGCAGAGCACGCAGAGACCGCAGAGATATATGCTCTGTAAAAAAACAGCATACGAATTGAGTAGGTGAGAATCAAGGGTGGAATGTTTTGGCCACAGAGCACAGAGTTTTCTTAACCACAGATTTCACAGATTACACGGATTTTTTTACCACGAAGAAAAGAAGAATCACGAAGTTTTATTGACACTGATTGACACCCCTCTTCGCTACGCTTCGCCGGGGCAGGCTGCTTTTGTTCGGCTTGGTGTTCTCGACGAACCCTGCTTTTTAAGCGAGCTTAGTCGCAGAATTCGTCATCGACAACCGAATCCCGAAAACACGGGCTTCCTTTAATAAGCCGAGCACACGGAGCGAAGCGACGGGCCTGCTTCAGAAAAGACACCCGCCTAAAGACGAGGTCTCGCCAAAGGCGGACAGAGAACACAGAGTTTTTTTATTTAAGATTTCGGATTTCGGATTTGAAAAATGTTGGATGTTCCCGGTTTATCCATTGATAGTCTTCAAGAACGTGATTTCACCTCAAGGACATAGATATCATCTGAGCTGGTTTTTATTCCTTGAGCAAGACGAACGAACTTAGATAAGGGTACTGTCCGGTGTCCCGAATTTCTAACAAAGTTGTTGAAATTGCGATGTAGTTTTGGTATTAAAGGGCTTGAACTATACAGGAATGTCTCAGAGAAAGTGTCAAAGCGTGCAGAAATGTCGTTTATGAAGTCAAATGGGAAATCTCGGTAGATAAGAAGACGTATTGCAGGCGATTGCTGAGATACAGACGAAGTGTTGTCTCCTTCAAAGCGATCTGATATTCTTTTGCAAGCAAAGAAGGTTCATATATACCGAGGGGACATATGATCTTTAACTGTCCGCATTGCCAGACAGAGTTTCAAGCGCCCGCCCAGCCTGCAGGCGCGCAAGTAGTATGCCCTACATGCGGGGCATCTTTTAAAGATTCAGGGCGTACCGTGAATCGCGAAATCACCTGCTGCAACTGCGGTCGGAAGTTAGCCGAGTCCGAGAGAGCCAACATCGTTCGTGGTCAAGTTCTTTGCTGCGAGTGTGAAAAGGCAAGCGCGCAGCCGCAACATCAGATCGATGCCACAGCAGCATCATTACCCGCAACTGCTCCTACCTGCAAAGGATGTGGCCGGCCTATACCTAAACCTGAGAAGTTCTACCTGATGAGAGGTGCCGTCGTATGCAAACAGTGTCGAGCCAACCTCCGCAGAGGCAAAAAAGACCGCAACACACAAATCCTCAAGCTCAAGCTCAAATGGGCAAAAGAGGCACAAGCTCAAGAATATGGGACATGGAACACGGTCGCGTTTGTTCTTGGCGTTCTCTCTCTATTGTTTGCCCTTGTCGGAACCCTGCGCAACCCGATGTTCTCCTCAGATGTGGACCGTTTCGCGAGCAGAGGAGGCTTGACATTATTCGGCACGATTGCCTTGTCGCTGATTCTTCGGTCTTTCCTTCCGCGTTTGACGATAGAGCGCTTAGTCTCCGTAACTTTGGGTGGCATCCTTGCAGGCATTGCCCTCGCTCCCTGTGTCGCTTTGTGGGGGTTTCCAAAAAAACCAGGATTCTACTCCGCGATGGTGATTTTCCTTGCCCCCGCTTGTCTGCTGCTTATCTACGGATTCACACGGAGGAAGTAGGCCCACATCTGTAAGCCCTTCCTGATGAAGACGGCGACGGCTTCGCGGTCTATATAACGCCTTCAAATTTAAAATAGCTGCTATATTTTACACATACAAAGCGGACCGGGACGCTTCCTCTCCACAAAACTTCTGTTCCGATCCACTCTCTGTTACCCAACCGACGGCTGTAAGCATAAAATCCCGTCTTAATTGCCAGAATCATCGTTTTTACGCTAAAAATAAGGATTTGCAAAATGCAGATTAAATCCGCTCTTAGCGGATTGAATTTACTCTTAGAAGAACGAATCCGCTCTTAGCAGAACCAATCCGCTCTTAGCAAAACGAATTCGCTCTTAGCAGAAACAGTTTTCATATTTGAAGATTGAAGATGCAATTTCCATTTACCGGATGCAAATTGCCCCACCCTACATAGAATTGATGTGCCGAACACATCCTACAATAACAACTAAAAAGACAACCCTGCCATCCGGCATCGCCAAAGCGACGCCGAGATTGGCAGGGCTAATTATTTTTATTATGAAGCAATTCGAGGGCGACGGATTTGTCGGAGAAGGGGAATCTTTTGGTTCCGATTATCTGAG
>CAYNVP010000228.1:0-2981 GCA_964400665.1 uncultured Pirellulales bacterium
TTAGAATCTGTATTCCACCCAGACACCGACGGCGGCCGCTTGGCAGCGGTAATCGGGGTCACTCAGATAGTTACGCTTGTTGAGGTCTTTGTCGAAGATGCCAAGCAGGTTATAGCCTGTGATGCCTACGGTAAGGTCATCATCTGGTTTATATTGCAGGCCGAGGTTGAGATAGTAGTTGCCGCGATAGGCCTTTTCCCAGCCCGGTTCCATAATCGGGTCCGATGTGATACTGGCCTGGTATTTGTTCAGCTCTTTCAACCCGGGAAATCCCCAGTAGATGCGTAATGAGCCATCGAGTGTCCACTGGTCGTTCAACTTATGCTGGGCCGTTAACTTGGTGATATGATTGGCCCAGTTGGCCAGGTCATCGCCATAGCCGTATGGTTTGGAGGTGATGATGGTAGAATCTTTGCCTGGCTGCAGGTCGAAATCAAAAAGTTTTGTATAACCGTGCGATATAGTCAGACGGGTCTTATCGGTGTGGTAAGATGCCTCAAACTCAAGACCCCAGTCTTTCTGCGTGCCGATGACGGTATTTTGGAAGGTGGTCTGGTCCCAGGAGATGCGTGAGAGACTATAGTGGACGAACAATGATGCGGCTAAATCAAGGTTTTTGCTTTGCTGTCGTTCATAGCGAAACTCAATACTGTCGAGTTTTTCCGGCTCGCTGACGCTGGAATTGGCGTTGTTTATGTCCTGGGCCTTCATTTCTTCTTCAAAGTTTGCCCGGACCGAGCGTGACCACATCAGCTTTAAAGTGTCTCTGTCAGTTGGTGTGTGGACGATTGCCGCACGTGGTGAGAACATCGTGTCGGTAAATGTATGGTCATCCACCCTGGCGCCGGCGAAGGTCGTCCATTTATCGTTTATGGTCCACTGCCATTCGCCCAGAAGTGAATACATATTAGTTGACCAACGGGGCATTTCATTGCCCTCCACCTCCCCCGCCAGCGTAGTCGGATTCAACCGCGAGGAGCGCGGGTGTTCGGCCGGCCACATCGGATTGTTGAGACCAAGCTCAGAGTGCAAAACCTCGGTGCCCAAGGCAATCCTGTGCTGTTCGTTGACCTGCCATCGCAATACCGCCTTGCCAATGTATTTGTCCTCACGGTAGTCGTCATCAATGCTAACTGGAAGTTGGGTAGTGCCTAAGACCCGTATCAAATTGAACCTGTCATAACTGAATGAATAATCGATGTCGATGTCTTTGGCCAGTTCCTGTTTATATCCTATATAACCGGTTGCCTGTTCGTAGCCATAACTGTGAAGATTCAAAGGAGGAAGATTAGTGAGGTCGACAGCAGGCCAGTTGGCCCAATTCATATAAGGCCAGATGTCAACCCAGCCAAACGGAGGCCGTGCAATTTCCTTGGTCCACCAGACAAACTGCTGGCCCCCGCGAGTGTAACGTGCCCAGATATCCCAGTTATCTCTCGTCAGTTCTACGTGCATCTTAAGCGGCGGAAGGTTTCGGTGCGATTCACCCTCGTTATTAATGGATGGACTCAAAAACGGCTCGCCCGCCTGATACCCGTCGCTGAGATATGTGAAGGCATCATACCCTCCGCCCCCGAAGTCATATTGTGGCCCGGAGGGAAAGTCGACAGCAAAGATTTGGGGTGCGTCATATTTGTTGGCGCCTCGATAGTCACCAATGCCGCCATATATAAAAAGACCTCCGTCGCTGTCGTCTGATGGTATGCCGTGTTTTAACTCAACCGAGTAAAACTCCTCGATAGCGCCCAGCCGACCCGTAACTTCTGTGCCCTGGAAGGTGCTTGCGTTGTGGGTGATGATGTTAATCACCATCGATACCGCGCCGGGACCGTACAAAGCCGAGCCGGGACCGCGAACGATGTCAATGTGATGAATGTCTCTCAGCAGCACCAGGTCACGCTCGCTCATTGCTCCGTAGTGGGTCCGCTCGTTCATAACACGCCCGTTAACCAGCATTAGATACTTATCATCCCGGTCGTTCATAATCCCGCGAAGCCCCAGATGTTCGGATTCCCAGTGCGCCCGCATCCATTGAAGGTTAGGCACGTAAATATCTAAAAGCTCGAACAGGCTGCGTGCGCCGGATGCCTTTATCTGCTCCTCGGTGATGGTTGTCATAGCCGCAGGGACAAGACGCGGAGTCGTCTTCGTCAAGGTCGCGCTTGACGCCACCTCGATATTCATTAGCTGATCTATGGACAGCTCCGTCAGGTCCGTGCTTTGCCCGGAACCTTCCTGCTCCTGTGCATACGTTGGCACACCACAAACCATTACTCCCATAACAGCAAGCAACAGTATCAACCCTCTCGCGTTTTGTCGTTTATCCCGCTTTTTCATAATGTACTCTCTCAAAACTATTTTGTTTCCCCCTTAAGGCCGATGGACTCGGCCCTTCATCTCTTTTTCACCTTCGTGCACTTTTCAAGTTTTTCCCTTATGGTTTTGCCAAGCTGCATAGGGTCGAAGGGCTTGGTGATGTAATCATCGGCGCCTATTTCAAACGCCTGCGTGACGTCGTTGAGCATCCCCTTGGCGGTAAGCATAAAAACAGGGATATGCTCCGTGGCGCTGTTGCTGCTCAGCTCAGTAAGGACCGCAAGGCCGCTCATTTCCGGCATCAGCCAGTCGAGCAGGATTACATCGGGGCTTTTCTCTCCTGCCAGCTTGAGACCCGTTGCACCATCTTCGGCCAGATATACCTCAAAGCCGTCCAGCTTGAGATTGTATTCCAGCACACGCCTGATGTGCACCTCATCCTCGACAACCAGCACGGTAATCTGCTCGCTCATTGTTCGCGACCCTAACATTTTTCGATATGCCGCAGCCGAATACACTCTCGCAAATGCTCCACTCCGGCCTTCGTTCGAATGGTGTTGCACCTGATGCCCGGACCCCGTCGATGCGTGAGAATCTCTGGCAATCGTGTTATCCACAACGAATTACGGCCTTGTATCATCGGCATCTTGAAAGGCCGATTTAAC
>CAYNVP010000229.1:0-2959 GCA_964400665.1 uncultured Pirellulales bacterium
TTACACATGGGATATACGTGTGTTTATGATAGAGTCAAGCACCAGACAGGTGGCGATGTACGAGGCAACGACCGACGAAAAAGGCGAATATTCGATTCCGAGCCAGTCTGTGGAAGTGGAGGGGGGCGGACTAACCTCAGATTTAGAACCAGAAGAAGTTATTGCGTACAAATTCGGATATGTCTGGTACAGGGTGTACGATAATCGTCCACAAAGCTTTATGGAGTATGTGCCGGAGCTAAAGCTGAAATATCAAAAAGAGAACAACATTATAAAGCTACAACCTTGGAATGAGGAATTTTTGCATAGTGAACATATAGGTATTTTTGATAGGAATTACGCAGGGCCAAAACTGGAGGAGGCGCTGAAGGAAGAACGATTGGCAGCGAGGCGGGAAGGTCGGGGGATTAAGGACGCATATAAGATTAGCGAGCCATCGATAACAAATAAACGGGCTTTCGAGAGAGGAAAAATAACAAGAGATGAGTATATCATTCGGCTTTATGAAGGTTTGAAAAAAGAGGACATAGCAGAGTTACGTTTTGCTGCGATTGAATTGAATAGGCTTGGCGACACGAATGGTGTTGACCCGCTGATTCAATTCCTTAAGAAAAATTTGTATCGCGAATCTTTTGATGTAGCTCTTGCAGAGATTGGCGGGATAACAGGCCGGAAAGACCTTGTGCAGACCAACGTGATTTTAGAACGTCTTGAGATTATAAAAGACATCGAGAACTGGTGGGAACGTAACAAAGGACACGGAAAAGCGGAACGGCTTGCAGACCTGGCGGCAAATGGCAGAAATGATAATGTCAGGATGGAGGCTTTGAACCAGCTTCAGTTAGAGATGGACAATTCAGCGGTTCCATATCTCAAGAAGTTGTTGGCTGAGGAGAATAAAAGTGCCGGCATATACGAAACTATTTTACGTTTGCTTTCAAAAGCGGGCGATAAGTCGGCAGTTCCTGCCATTAAGTCAAAACTTTATCACCCGGATATCTATGTAAGGCGGCAGGCGGCGCTAACCCTGAATGCACTTGGGGACAAGAGTGGGGTGCCGATTATGATTGTCACATTGTCCTCACAGAGCAGGAACAGCAGATCAGTGGCCAACGCGGTATTAAGAGAATTAACGGGACAGGATTTTGCCGAGGGGAAGAGTCTGCGAACTCTGCCGGCTGACGGGGAGAAAGTAGTTATTAAAAAGTGGCTGGAGTGGTGGGGGCAAAACAGGGAGACGATGAGGGTAGAAGAGCCGAAAGATTTTTCCACGGTTTTGGCGGCCGAGCCTGGGGCTATGCGTGTGAGATACATGTTAATGGCAAAGGAAGACAAGAACAATCCTGAACTGCCTGTATTTGAGGACCCGACAAAGACGCCAAGGGCGACTTTTCAGCAATTTAGATCGGCATTACTTGAAGATGATGTAGAGAAGGCACTTTCATTGATGAGCTATCCGCTGAAGGAAAATTATGCGAAATTATTCGAACAGCTTGGGCCTCATCGGCGGGATTATGCAAGCGGGCTTGGGGCAATATATTTCAGTTCTAAGTTAGGAGATACATTGTATTACGAAATGGTCACGGAACAGGATGATGGTTTTATTGCTTTCCCAATTCATTTTACGTCTGATTTTGACGGGAACTGGATTATTACAGAGTTTTGAACTGTTGGTATACGAAAGCTGCAACGGCTTAATAGCTTCTGGGGTGATAAATGATGTAGGGGGCTAAAAATGGCGGGAGATTATTTTGAGCTAAGGGCGAGGGGGACAAACGTCAGGACAGAGGTTGTGGCGGGGGTGACGACATTTCTGACGATGACATACGTCATATTCCTTCAGCCGGAGATTCTAAGCGAAGCGGGGATGGACAAGCACGCGTTAATTGCGGTGACGTGCATAATCAGCGGATTAGCGACGCTTGTGACGGGGCTTGTGGCCAACGCACCGATTGCGATGGCGCCGGGTATGGGGCTGAACGCTTTTTTTGCCTATAGTTTAGTATTGGGCGACGGGGTGAGGTGGGAGACGGCGCTGGGGGCGGTTTTTTTGTCGGGAGTGTTTTTTTTCGCTTTTACCGTTATTGGGCTTCGCAAAAAACTCGTGGAGGCGATACCGAGGAGTTTGGTTTCGGCGATAGGCGTCGGAATCGGATTATTCATTACGTTTATGGGGCTGGCGGGTGTGGGGATAGTAGTCGGCAACGAGAAGACGATTGTATCGGCGGGGAAGCTGACGCCGACGGTGCTGATTGGTCTGGCGGGGCTGTTGGTGATGATTTTTATGGAGATGAGGAAGATAAAGGGGGCACTGCTGATTGGGATTATATTTTCCACGATTCTGGCGGCGGTTTTCGGGTACGTTCCGAGGCCGACGGGGTATATGTCTTTGGATATTGATATATCGGCGGTTGCTCTAAAGCTCGATATTTGGGGCGCCCTGAAATGGGGTCTGTTCGGGGCGATATTTACTTTGACGTTTATCGATATGTTCGACAGCATCGGGACGTTAGTTGCGTGCTGTCATCAGGCGAAAATGGTCGATGGCGAGGGCAGGATAAAGGGACTGGACCGGCTGCTGGCCATTGACGCGATAGCGACGGTGGTGGGCGCTGTTTTGGGGACTTCGACGACGACGTCTTACGCCGAAAGCGCAGCGGGTATAGAGCAGGGGGGCAGGACGGGATTAACGTCTTTGGTGACGGGGGCTTTGTTTTTGCTGGCGTTATTGTTTGTGCCGGTGGTGGGGGTGGTGCCGAAGTATGCGACGGCGCCGGCCTTGATTATGGTGGGACTTTTTATGATGAAGGAGATACGGGGGATTGATTTTACGAATATGCAGGAAGCGTTCCCGGCCTTTATTATTATCGTGATGATAGCTCTTAGCTACAGTATCAGCACGGGATTAGCTTTCGGCTTTATTTCGTTTGTTCTCATCAAGACGGCCTCCGGCAGGATA
>CAYNVP010000230.1:0-2948 GCA_964400665.1 uncultured Pirellulales bacterium
CAAGGCAGGCAAACGGCTATTTCAATATCGACGACTGTATTACGCAGATGCGCCGCAGCAGCAGGGCGGGTTGGGAGGCCGAGATGCTTTGCATCAAGCCCAATCTTGAAAACGTCGTCTTCGACCAGTTTGATGCGGCCACGCACGTAAGGCCGATTGATTACGACCCAAATCTGCCTTTGTATCGCTCGCTGGATTTCGGTTTCGCCAATCCCTTTGTTTGCCTGTGGATTCAGGTCGATAGCGAAGGCGTAGTGCGTGTAATCGACGAATACGTCCTCAGCCGGGCGACAATCGATGTCCACGCAGCGGAGTTGAAAGCTCGAACGCCAGGAGGAGAATCACGAGTCATAGCAACCTTCTGTGACCCGGCAGGTGCAGGCGCAAATGATGTTACCGGCACAAGCGCCGTCCGTGAATTACGCTCTTTGGGCATAAACGTTCGTTACCGCCGAAGTGGTATCGCGGAAGGAATCGAGCTTATCCGCAGGGCAATCCGCGCCGGCGACGGCAAAAGCCGACTTGTCGTCTCGCCGAGATGCGCCCGCCTCATCGAGGCCCTGACCTGCTATCACTATCCCGACTCGCCTTCTGCCGATGAGCTTCCCCTCAAAGACGGCGTTTACGACCACCCCATCGACGCCCTGCGCTATTTCTTCATAAACTACGAACACACCGCGGACACGAGACACAGGATGTATTGAAATAATCTTCGGAGGCGAGGGGAGCTGCGCAGAAAAAAAACAGGACTGGGTCGGAGGGAGGGGAGAAAGCGAGATATCCCAGTCCCGTTGTTGGCTATGAAAACAAATTTTTACCGGTGTGTGGTTTACTAAAGGTAAATTCTTATCTCAACTTCAAGCATATTATACCATAACCGTCTAAATCACGCAAGGGAAAATTCTCAAAAAGGTGGAAATTTTCTGCTCAGGATCGGCGCAAATACATTGCCGTAAGCCCAGCTATTAAAAGCACTTGCGAATGTCTAAAAATATATATTTGCGCAAAAAAATGGGCTGCGGTCAGGAGGGAGGAGAGGAGAGAATTACCGCAGCCCGTGGTCATTGTTCATTTTTTCTACGCCGGACAACACGAGTAAGTTCGGGAACTTCATCGAGATGTTATTATTTTATCCGGCAGGCGAGTTGGTCAAGTATTTTTTGGAGATTTGTCAATCAAATCTGCTATAGTCGTCCGGCAAAATGAAGCCGGTAAAAAACTACTTCGCAAATATCCCGTTATTGGCGCTGGTGATTGCGAACATGGCGCCTATATACGGTGTGGTTGTTTTCGGCTGGGATGCCTTTTATATTGTCCTGTTATACTGGGCGGAAAACCTCATCATCGGCTTTTACAACATCCTCAAAATCGCCTTTGCCAGGGCAGAGCACCCGATATTCAATCTGGGCAAGCTTTTTCAGATTGCTTTCTTCATTATCCACTACGGCGGCTTCGTCGCCGTCCACGGCCTGTTCATCTTCCTTCTGTTCGGCAAATCCGAGGCGGGCAAGGCGCTGGAGCTGGGCCGACATCCCTGGCCCTGCTTTTTGGTCTTTGTGCAACTGCTCATCGGCGTAATCCGGCACTGCTGGACGACGATACCAAACGATATGAAATACGTAATGGGGGCCTTGTTCTTGAGCCACGGCGTATCGTTTGTCCGCAATTATCTCGTCGCAGGCGAATACAAGACGAGCAAGCCCAAAGACCTGATGGGCCAGCCCTATTCCCGCGTGGTAATTATGCACATCGCCATTTTAGCGGGCGGCTTTCTCTCGTTTTCCATCGGCTCACCCGCCGGCGTTCTTATTGTCCTTATCGTCTTAAAGACCATAATCGACGTAAAGCTCCACCTCCGCCAGCACAGAAAATATGTATAAGAAGAGAACTGCGATTCAGAAAATACTCGATTTTGTATTCTTTCCGCTGCGAGCGGCGACTCTTTTTCATCAAGACAAGTGGGGGCTGTCTTCCCTCGCTTCAGACCGTTACTATTATGCTGTTGAGGAAGTTACCGGCTTCTGTCTTGACGTCGGTTGCGGAAGATTTAATCGATTTGTTGTGGAGTTTCTGAATGGAAATGGCAGGGGAATTGATGTTTTTCCCTACGCAGGATTAACCGCAGACCAAATAGTAAAGGATATTTCCCATTTCCCATTTGAGAGCGGACGATTCGACAGCGTCACATTCCTCGCAAATATCAACCATATCCCACAGCCGATGAGAGATATCGAGCTTGCGGAAGCGTATCGATGTCTGAAATCCAAAGGCAAAATTATCGTTACTATGGGAAATCCCCTTGCGGAGATTCTGGTTCATAAAATCGTATGGCTTTATGACCGTTGTTTTGGGACTCATGTTGATGTTGATGGCGAACGCGGAATGAAAGAAGAGGAGGATTACTATTTGGTGGATAGAGAAATTATTGCTCGATTGCATCGGGCCGGGTTCAAAAATATCAGGAAAAGATATTTTATTACGCAATGGTGCCTGAATCACATGTTCATTGCCGAAAAGCCACGATAGCGATTGAAGGCGCACAAACAGATATGTTTAAAGAAAAAAAGTGGGCTGAGGCCAGGAGGGAGGAAGAGGAGGATTTTAACCTCAGCCCGTGGTTTATTGTCAAACCGTTTCCGGTTTTAACTTTTATATTGCCCACCCAAAAGGAATATCAGAGTATCCTCGACAACGTTCAATATATCAGGTTCCCGGACAAATGCAACAAAAAAAACGGCAGGAAATAAAAATTTTGTTGTGAAATTATTGCCAATGGGGCCGGCAGGAATTTCCTTATAAACGACTCATCCAAAACCTTACTCTGCCCCGCTGCCGGCCTCTAACGGCAGCACGAGCATTTGTCGCTGGTAAAGAAAAAACGTTGACGGACAACTGCTGTTGACTAAAGCCGGTAGTTGACTGCAAGCAGTTTTTTGGGTATTTTCAAC
>CAYNVP010000231.1:0-2936 GCA_964400665.1 uncultured Pirellulales bacterium
CGTGCCGCCGCGTTTTTGAGGCGCGTGAAAAAAGAAGCTCAGGATATCTACGAGTTCGGTGACTATCGACTCGATATACCCGCCCGACGGCTGACAAGAAAGGGAAATGAAATTGAGCTGTCACCCAAGGAATTTGCTCTACTTGAATTCTTCGTCAAAAAGCCGGGCCGGGCGCTTACACGCGATGAAATACTAAACACCGTCTGGGGCTACGACTGCATCGTCACTCCGCGCAGCATAGACCGCTTTGTCACCACCCTGCGAGACAAGATTGAGCCAAAACCCGGCAGCCCGGTCTATATTCACACAATCAGGGGCATCGGCTACAGATTCGAACCCCCAGAATCAAAACGCTGATTAGGGTAAATGAAGGAGGGGCTTTTATTCGTCAATATCGCCGTTGTGTTTACGGAACGCTAATAATAAAATATTGGTGAGATGGATAAGGGAAAGCTCTTAATCGGTCTGGGTCTTATTATTGCTGTAGCCAGTTTCGTGGTAGGGGAGATATTGGTATTGTTGCGTTTTGGGGATATTAAAAGCAGCGGTGACGTAGCTAATAATATCTCCTATGTAATTTCAAATTTTAAGCTGGCGGATTTTTTGTTTGTTCTGATGCCTGTCGCGATTTCATTTCTTGGAATCATTTTGGTGCTTATCGGGGTTTTTTCAATGGTGCGCAGTGTTTGGAAGAAATAGCACAGAATGTAGGATTGGCTTTGGCTCATCAATATTTATTCTTTGCGTTTTCTTAGCTCTTTAATTGCCTCAAGTTCAAGTATCATTTTTTCGTTTGATGGTTTTTCAATGGGCTTTCCTGATTTTATCATTGCGTTAAGCTTAATCTGGTGGCGCCTGATACGCTCTTCGTAACTTAGCTGGAGATTGTCTTTCAGCGCCGAGATATCAATCCCGAATTCCTCCGCCGCCTTAACGGCATCTTGTGTCCCGGTCTTTATCTGCCGTCTTTTTGCCATACCGTTAGTATAACGCTTCCCTTGTCCTTCCTCAACGGCTGCGCCGCCACATACTGCCCCGCCTGTTGTCGTTAAAGTCGTCCGCAGGCAGCGCATTGTAGTCCTCGGCCGTCAGGTCGCTTGTAACAGAAGTGTAAATCCTGCTGTTCGGGTCGAATGTGTAGCCGTATTTTGACGGAATTACAGTCCCGCTCCAGCCGTAATCGACTGTCACGCTGTAAAAACCGTTTGTGTCGGTAACGACGCCCAGGCCTATCAGATTCACATCGTTTACTTCCAGACTGCCGCTGGTTATCGTCCCTGTCAATTGATAGGTTAAGTTTGTCTGGACTACTAATCCAATAAGGACTTGCCGGTTTGTATCATCGTGCGTTACGCTCGGCGTCTCATCGGCGCCAGTTGCAGATTTATATCCGACTATGCCGGTAGCCGTGCTATCCATTGCCTGTTCGATAGCTTCTGTAAAACCGTTGTTCTCTGTATAAGTGCCGATGTTACCACAGGTACCCGCGAGAATAACCATATCACCGTCGTTTGTGGATAGCGAAGAAGTTGTTAGAGTAACGATGCCGCTGGTATCAGTTACGGAGTTACTGTCCATTGCTCCGACCAGGGCCGATTGGTTAACGTCCTCAAGAAACGCACTTGCGTATGCGACGACAATTGGCGTGACGTCCCAGTTAGGCACAAATGTGCTGCTGGTTGCGGCGGCGACGCCGGCTTCGTTTAAGATATATGCAACGACGTATGCACGGGTATTATTGCTGCTACTGACTATCCTGTCGATGACATTGGTCATTGTTTGCCCGCCATAGGTCACAGAAATCAAATTTATATCTTCGCTTTGCTCAACGTGCGCGATGAAGATGAGCGACCTGTTGCTTCCCGGCGCTGCTGTATGAGTTAAACCTGTCGTCCACGACCCGATTTGACTGACTTCGGTTATAGATGATTGGGCAATAACGGTGATAACGCACACGCCGATGGTGGAACTGGCCCTGACCTCTGCGGTGCCGACAATAGCTGAGGCGACAAATATAGCGGCAAATAAGCTTCTAATCACAAAATCTCCTGTGTTTGCGTCTGTTTAATTATATTTCCACGATACAAAATTTCCGGCTCAAAATCAAGTATTTTGTCGAGCTTGACATTCGCCGGCAGGCGGGCTAAAATGCTGGCAATTGGCGGTTATTGTAAAAAAGATTGCTTTATCGGATTAACGAATGGTCAGAATTACACTGCCGGACGGCTCCACTATAGAGGCCGCTGACGGCATAACGGCAAAGCAACTGGCTGAACAAATCGGTGCCGGGCTTGCGAAGGCGGCTGTTGCGGCGCAAATCGACGACCAGCTCGTTGACCTGAACACGCCGATAAAAACCGACGCTAAAGTCCAGATTATCACGCCCAGAGACCCCGAAGGGCTGGATATAATGCGCCATAGCTGCGCTCATGTTATGGCCGAGGCCATTTGCCGGCTCTGGCCCGCCGCTAAACTCGTCTATGGCCCGACCGTGGAAGACGGCTTTTATTACGATATCGACCTCGATGAGCCGATTCGACCCGGCGATTTCGAACGCATCGAGGAACAAATGAGTGAAATCGTCAGGGCAGACAGGCCCTTCGTCCGCAAAGAAATGACCCGTGCCGATGCCCTGGCAAAACTCGCCGGCGACAAATACAAGACCGACAACGTCAGCCGAGCCACAGGAGGAGTTATCAGCTTTTATTCTTCAGGCGACGGATTCGAGGATCTCTGCCGAGGGCCTCACGTCCCCAGCACCGGCAAAATCGGCGCCTTCAAAATTATGTCCGTAGCAGGGGCATACTGGCACGGAGACCCCACCCTGAAAATGCTCCAGCGGATTTACGGAACCTGCTGGAGAACGCGCAAAGAGCTTGACGAGTACCTCACTCGGCTCGAAGAAGCAAGAAGACGCGACCATCGCATCCTCGGCA
>CAYNVP010000232.1:0-2914 GCA_964400665.1 uncultured Pirellulales bacterium
GCCACTCGGGCACCGACCCTGTTTCGTCGCTCGTGACTCGCCTGCCCCTGTATGCTGCAAGCAGGGGTCACTCGTATTTCGTTACGGCCACTAATTTATACTGCAAGACGGTTTTCTGCAAGAAAAATCGGCATTGGCCCGCTGTGCAGAGTAGCAATTGACAGGGGGGCCGCGAATGAACGATAATTTAATAATATGGATTGGTATGTCTACATCGGCTGGATGATGATAATTTCACAGGTGGTGTTCTCAGTGCTGCCTTTCAGGAACTATTGGTATGCGCTGGCCGGGCACAAAAGGAAGCGGTTTCATTACACTCCCCGCGTGGCACTGATTATCCCGTGCAGAGACCTCGATACGAACTTCGAGCAGAACATATCCTCGTTTTACAGGCAGGATTACGAGGATTACGTGTTATGGTTCGTCGTGGGCGATGCAGAGGATGTCGCCTATGAGGCGTTGTGCAAATTGAGGGACCGGCTCGCGGGGGCGACAAACGCCAGAGAGGTTCGTGTGCTCGTTGCCGGGCCGGGCCAGACGTGCAGTCAGAAGATTCATAACCTGCTTTATGCATATCACCAAATCCCTGATGATGTAGAAGTGCTGGCGTTTGCCGACTCGGACATTTGTGTTCGGCCCGACTGGCTTCATCAACTGGTGCACCGGCTTCGGAAGGAACAAAACGGAGCTACCAGCGGGTATCGCTGGTTCGTGCCGAAGAAGAACAACTTCGCCACGCTGGCGCTGGTAGCGATAAACGCCAAAATCGCACAATTGTTAGGTAACACGCAATTCAATCACGCCTGGGGCGGGTCGATGGCGATTAAGGTGCAGACGTTCAGAGAGCTGGGCATAGAGACGATATGGCAAAAGGCCGTCAGCGACGATTTGTCTCTCAGTTGTGCCGTAAAGGACGCCCACAAGAAGGTCGAGTTTGCCCCTGGCTGTCTTGTTGCCACTTATGAATCGACGAGCTGGGCGAAGCTCTTTGAGTTTGGCAGGCGCCAGTTCGTCATCACAAAGGTGGCTGCGCCACAGACTTGGTGCTTTGGGCTGGTGAGCAGTGTGTATTCGGTATTTGGGCTTTGGGGTGGGACGGCTTTGGCAATTTATGCTGCGTCAAAGAATAATCCGCATGTTTGGCTTTTTACCGCCGTGCCCGTAATATTTTTTGCCGGGCAATTTGCCAGGGCTTTACTGAGGCAGAGTATGGCACGCAAGGTGTTTTCGGATTATTGGCCGGAGCTAAAAGTATCGGCCATTGTTGATATAGCGTTGTTCTGGCTGTGGTCGCCGCTTATGCTTGCGTTGATTCTGTCGTCAGCTTTCGGCAGGACGATACGCTGGCGCGGCATTCGATACAAGCTGCTCAGTCCTACCGAGACCATCGTGCTCGGGTCCTGAGCATCTTAGGTTACTCGATTTTATCGATGTCGTTTTCGGGTTGTCCGACGAGATATATCCTGTTTTTGCCGCTTCGCTTGGCGTCGAGCAGTGCGAGGTCGGCTTTTGCAAAAAGTTCGTCCGTTGTTGAGCCGTCCCTGCCCAGGCTGGACAAGCCGCCGCTTATTGTCAGGACCCCGGAGCTGTCTGCGCCCGGCAGTTGCAGGTCGGTCTTTTCGAGTGCCCGGCGGAATCGCCGGGCTATCAGAATCGCTTCTCTCGGATGGTCAGCGGTGAATGAGCGCCTTTCGCCGCCTGCAGGCGGAATGGTGCAGTGGGGGTCGTCCCAGAATACGACCGCGAACTCGTCGCCGCCCAGTCTTGCAACCACGTCGTGTCTGCGACAGCACCGACGGATTAACACGGCGGCCTGTTTGAGCACTTCGTCGCCGGCGGCGTGGCCGTAAATGTCGTTATAGTGTTTGAAGTCATCTATGTCGAAGATAAGGACCGTCACTCGGCCATTATCTTTTGTTGCCCGCTTGATTATTTGCCTGGAGAATTCCCGGATATATCTTCTGTTTTTCAGCCCCGTCAAATCATCCTCCGTGGCGAGTTTTTCGAGCTGGTGTATTTTTTTCTGTATGGTTGTATCCGCGGCGGTAGTTGATATATCCCCAATAGTTCCGGGTTCGTGGTGGACGGTTTGGCAAAGTTTTTCAATCTCAATCGGGTATATCACGTAATCATCTGCCAGGCCCGTGCCGTTGCCGATGCCGACCAGCTTCATTGCCTGCGGTTCCTCATACATCCGCGCAAGCAGCAGAATTTTAGCGCCGGTGTTTTTTCGCAGCGACGCAAGGCCGCCACGCAGGCTTGTCCGCTGTTGATGTGGCAGATTGACTGCCGCGTCCGCCATTACGACCAGAATCACCGCAAAAGGTTTTTTCGCGGCTGTCTCTATCCCGTCAGGCATTCTTGCGCAGACCTGAATCGGCAGTTTGTCCGGCGTATGTATGTCGGAAATTGCGGATGATGCGCTTCCTATCAGCAGGATTTCGCGTGCATCCGTCCTGATTGTTGAGCTGTTAATATCCATCGCCCTTGTCTCCGAGTTGTATTATAGCAGAATCGGTCGGAAAATCAAACGCGGCGACCTCGCTGCAGAAGTTTTCCAAGACCGGCTAAAACTCTATCCCTTGTCTTGCAGGGGTATCTTTGTCGAATGGGTGCTTTATATTCTTCATTTCGGTGACCAGATCGGCCATCGCAATCAATTCCTGCGTTGCTCCTCGGCCGGTAAGAACAATCTCGACCCGGCTGTCGCGTTCTTCGATGAGTTTTTTTATATCTTCCAACTTCGCCAGGCCTTTCGAAATGCAATAGACAATCTCATCGAGTATCAAAACGTCGTAAAACCGTTTCTCTGCTGTTTCTGCGAGACGTTCAAGCACTTCGTGAATGGCTGTCTGGGCCGTTTCCACGGCCTTTGGGTCATTTGGCGACTTCGCCATATCCCATTGGACGTCCA
>CAYNVP010000233.1:0-2894 GCA_964400665.1 uncultured Pirellulales bacterium
ACTATCCCACTACCCTGTTCAGTTCTTCTAAGCTGGTAACTCCCGTCACTACTTTCAGCAGCGCCTGTTTTTGCAGGTTGCTCCTGCCGCGCTGGTCCCCTTCCTTTCTCAGCTCCGTTATCGGCAGCGTATTGTTCGTGATGCTCGACTTCATCGCATCATCCAGCGCGAGTATATCGTAAATTCCGATTCTTCCGAAATATCCGGTTCCATAACAATTGTCACAGCCGACCGCCTCGTGTATATTGGCATAATTTATCTTCTTTCTCTCGAACTCTCTTATCTGGTTTTGGCTGAGCTTGGCCGGCGCCTTGCAGTATTTGCACAGCCGGCGCATCAGCCGCTGCGAGATAATCATATTTAATCCCGTCGCCATCATCAAAGGCGTCACGCTCAAATCCAGAAGCCGTATCATCGCCGACGCCGTGCTGTTGCTGTGCACCGTGGCCAGGACGAGGTGCCCCGTCTGCGATGCCTGAAGCGCTATCACCGCCGTCTCCTCGTCGCGAATCTCTCCGACGCAAATTACGTCCGGGTCCTGACGCAAAATACTCCGCAGCGACTTGGCGAACGTTATACCCGCCTTCGGATTGACCTCAATCTGGCTGGTGTTCGGCAGGACGTACTCTATCGGGTCCTCGACCGTTATCACGTTGCGCGTGTAAAAATCAATCTTGTTGAGCATCGCGTATAACGTTGTCGTTTTGCCGCTACCCGTCGGCCCGCACAGCAGTATCATACCCGATGGCTTGCTGATGGCGTTTTCGATGATGTTCCGCTGTTTTTCGGTGAGCCCCACGCTCTCAAGCGTAAAGGCGCTGGCGTCCTGCTTGAGTATCCTTATTGACAGTTTTTCTCCGTTAAGGACTCCTGCGCTTGCTACCCTGAATGATACCGTCCCATCCTCCATCTTGGCGACAAAGGCGCCATCCAGAGGCCTTCGCTTCTCCGATATGTCCATACTCGCTACTGCTTTGATGCTGTTTATTACCGCCTGGCAAGTGTCTGAATCCAGCCGGTCAATCTCACGCAGGACGCCGTCCACACGGAACCTTATCGCGTATTCTGAGTCGCTCTTTGGGTCTATTAGAATATCGCTGGCCCTGTCCTGCAGTGCGTCCCAGATTATTTCTTCAGTTAAATCAAGAATGTGACTGTCCTGCCGGCGAATCTTACCGTGTCCGTATATCTCTTTGAGGTCCGTTCCCGTCGAATCCAGCAGCCGTATCCGGCCTCCCTTTCCTTTGCCGCCCATAATATCAAAGGACTTTATCCTGTCGGTTACAGCGTAAAAGCGTTCCTTCACCGCTGCGAAAAAGCTTCCCCTTTGCTCGGCCGGCGTCTTGAAAACATCCGCTATCAACATTGACAATAATGGTATCGGACCGAATACCAGCGTTAGAACGTTGACTATCGGCTTACGGTGCTTCGGCACTACTGCGCTGAATTCCACCCGCTGCACGCAATACAGTCCCAGATACACCCATACGATAAGCAGCAGAAGTTTGATAGGATTGAATGAAAGTCCTCCGACCGCCGGGTCTGCCTCGCCCACGCCCGAAAGCAGCAAGCTCCGGATTACTCCTGTCAAAAAAAAGCTTTGCATACCTTCCCTCTAAATCCAAATATCAGCTGGTAAAAGCTGCCTCGCCCTAAATTACCATTTTCGCTTCTTTTTGGCAAGCAATAAATGACGCGAAGCGTCATCCTCGAGAAGTTACCTCTTTGGCTTTGCAACAGGGGACCCAATAATCAGTCAATGCGCTCTGCTTCTTCAGTCGCCAGCCGCTGCGAAAACCCCCGCCACGCCTCCATCGACCTCTTCAGGTTCTCGCGCACGTCCCCGCCTATCCCGTAGCCCTGAAGCCCTATCGGCCCTTTGAATCCGTTTTGCTTCAGCGTCTTCAAGAATCCGTAAACGTCAAATGTCCCCTTATCCAGTGTCTCTATCGAGCCGGCCTCCGTCGTCCCGTTTATCGTAACCGCAAACAAATACGGCATCGCCCTCTCTATCACCGCTTCCATATTCACTAATCTGTCCGCCGAAGGCGAGACCTCGCCTTTAGGCAGGTCTGTCTTGAGCCAGTGATACAGGTTAAATGTCACGCCCACGTTGCGTCTGTTGACTTTCTCTGCAATGCGCACTGCGTCGTCGACCTTTTCGAGCCAGAAATCCGCGTGCGGATACAGCGCGACGCTTATGCCGTGCTTGTGGGCAATGTCGGCAATCTCGCTGATTATCGCAGCCGCCCGCTCATCACCTTCCGGAGATGATTTTCGATAGCCATCGCTTGTTATCGCAAGCCAGATGATTGTCCCCCCGCCTCGACTCGTCGTCATCGACGAGGCGGGCCGGCCGGCCAAAAGCTTTATGCTCTCCTCTATCAATGGCAGGTATCTTTCATTCGGCTCCTCCAGCTTTATCGTAAAATACACCGAATATGCTTTTAGCCCGCATCTGTCCAGCTCGCCTAACATCTCCTCAAGCCCTCTGGTGCCTTCCGAAAGATTCCTCTCCCAGTATCCTATTCCAGCAAACCTTAGTTCCTTGAGCATCTCCGCCTGTGATTTGGCCGTCTTGTGCGTCTCGTCGATTGTCCCTGTATCCATCGCAAAAAACGGATTCGTAAGTCCCATCTTGTCCAGCTCAATCGGAACAATCCGGATATTACGATATGCCACTGCCCCGTGGTCCCCCTTCAGCGCAATCGGCCCGGTCGCATTCTCATCCGGCTTCAAACTGTCGCGCGTAGGCCCGCTCACCTCCGCGTTCTCGTGTATCACTGTCCCGTTATGTATGACCTTCACAAAACACGCATTGGCAATCTTCCTGCCCTCCTTGTCGAACCGCGGCGCACGAAAAACCACGTCAAAGCTCTGCCACTGTCCCGTCG
>CAYNVP010000234.1:0-2893 GCA_964400665.1 uncultured Pirellulales bacterium
GCGGCTTTACGACGCCCCAGATGTCATTGAACGACCTCTCGATATTGCTCAGCACACGAATGATTGTCCAGAACAGAAATGCAACGCCCACGCCTGCGATAAACCCCCCGCTTGTATTTGCAAGAAGTGAGTTCGCAAAGTCGATTATTCGCGTGACAACCTCCTGCTGCCCTTCCATTTTCGCCAGCAGCAGCGTCTCCACCTGCTTTTGCAGGCCGAAGCCCTTGGCGATTCCGAACATCAGGGCGATAACGGGCACAATCGAAAGCAATGTGTAGTAGGTCAGAGCGGATGCTCTGAACATACATTTATTCTCATCAAAGCCCCGTAAGGCGAGAACAACTATCCGGACAAGCCGAATAAGAAAAGATTTTCCAGGCGAATGGTCCTTCAGGCGCATTCGCCAAATGTCTGTTTTGACGAAGCTTACAAATCTTGCGAACATAACAGACTCCTTCTTAATCTAACTGTCCCATCCAACGCCGCTTAAAGTATACCTGACATCGGGGCTACTTTCAATGACGTTGCCGAAGCTATCGTCTGACCCTTAATCCGCATATATACGAAGCGAACGAAATTTATCCGCTTTAGGTCCGCAGGTCAAGAAATCCCTGTTTCCCGGCACCCTCTATCACGCCCATTCTTTAATTGACAAACCGTCATTCTATTTGTTATCCTTCGCCGTTCGCAAACTCGGCAAGCTCGAATATGATTGGAATTACAACTTTAAGCTGATAAAGCAGTGAAAACGTGTGATAATGGAAATCAGACCATTTAAGGCGTACAGGTTCAATGAGGCGGTCGTCGGCGACGTCGGCCACTGTATTGCGCCCCCTTATGATGTCATTGATACCGACCTTCAGGACCGGCTCTACAAAGAAAGCAAATATAACATCGTCCAGATAACCCGCGGCAGAACTAATCCGTCGGACAGTGACGGCGACAACCGGTATACAAGGGCGGCCAAACTGCTGGCCGACTGGCTTGCGACTGGGGTGTTCAAACGCGACGAAGCTGACGTTATTTACGGGTATGTCCAGGATTTTCAGGTTGCGGGCGAGAAATTTCAGCGGCTCAGCTTTATCTCGCTTGCAAAGCTCGAAGAGTTCGGAAAAGGTGTTCGACCGCACGAACATACGCTTGCGGAACCCAAGATTGACCGGCTGAACCTAAGAAGGGCCACAAAAGCCGCCTTCGGCGTCGTCTTTATGCTTTACCAGGACGCCGACAATATCGCCGACAATATAATCAAAAAAGCAGAGCAAAAACCGCTCATCGATTTTCTCGACGAGCAGCATGTCCGGCATCGACTTTTTACAATCACTGACGCCAGCGACATCGATAAAATCGCAAAAATGATGGACACCAAGACTTGTATCATCGCCGATGGCCACCACCGATACGAAACCGCCCTTAACTATTACAAGGAAACCAGCGCTGCCACAGCACAATATGTGATGGCAGCATTTGTAAACACCTCTCAGAAAGGGCTGCTCATCCTCGCAACCCACCGCCTGATACAAAACGTCAGGGATTTCAGCGGCAGCAAGCTCCTGGCTGAATTGCAGAAGGACTTTGACCTGACGAGCTTTGCCTTTGACGGCGGCGACGCCAAACAGCAGGCCAAGGTAAAAATGCTGGACAAAATGAAGGCGGAATTTGACAAAAACAAGAACGCCTTCGGAATATATATCGGCGACCAGGCGTTTTATGTTGCCGTGCTCAAAGACAAACACCTTATGGAGGCAGCCGCAACGAATATGAGCAGCCACTGGAAATCTCTCGATGTCACCGTACTTCACAAGCTCATTATCGAAAAACAGCTCGGCATCAATGAACAGGGTCTCGCCGAAGGGGGCAATATCGAGTACGTTAAAGATACCGGAGAGGCAATTGACAATTCCATAAACCAGATTGACAAGGGCGCCAAGCAGGCCGCCTTTTTTGTAAATCCGACAAAAATGGAACAGATTGAGTCAGTCACCGCGGCCGGCGAAAGAATGCCTCAAAAGTCGACATTCTTTTTCCCGAAGATTCATACCGGCCTGGTGATAAATAAATACTAACCTTATTATTTTAGGAGTATGCCTATGGCAGACTGGAGAAAACCCCCAAGATTGTTCATTCCCGGCCCTGTGATGGTCAAGGAAGATGTCCTTAAGCAATTGGCAAGGCCGACGCTGGGACACCGGGGCAAAGAGTACGCCCAACTGCATGGTGAAGTTATGGATATGCTCAAGAAGGTCCTCTTCACCAGCCAGAACGTCTTCTTAGTCACGTCGTCGGCGTCGGGATTCTGGGAGGCCTCCATTCGCAACTGCGTTGACTTCAACGAAACGGTACTTGCTACCTGCTGCGGCGCTTTCAGCGATAAATGGGCCGGCGTCGCAAAAAGCTGCGGCAGAAACGTCGAGGAGCTGAAGGTCGAATGGGGCCAGGCGACAACCGCTGATATGATTGACGAGAAACTCGCAAGCGGCAAATACGCCGCCATTACGCTGGTCTATAACGAAACGAGCACCGGCCTTACCAATCCCCTTTATGAAGTCAGCGAGATGATGAAAAAGAAGTACCCCGATGTGCTCGTATTAGTTGACGCCGTCAGCGGTCTGGTCGGTCTTCCTATGCATTTCGACCAGTTGGGCTGGGACGTCACCTTCGCCTCCGTTCAGAAGGCATTTGCGCTTCCGCCCGGTTTTACCGTCGCAGCGGTCAGCAATCGCGCTATGGAAAAAAGTAAGTCGGTCACCCAAAGAGGTTATTACTTCGACTTCCAGAACTTCGCCAAGTCCAACGAAAAGAACCAGACGCCTACTACCCCAAGCATCCCGCACATTATGGGCTTGCATTACCAGTGCACCAAACTGCTCAAGGAAGGTATGGAAAACGTCTG
>CAYNVP010000235.1:0-2883 GCA_964400665.1 uncultured Pirellulales bacterium
AATGACTTACCCGGGCGAAATACAGGTGACACTGCTAAGGGAACTTCGCTGCGTAGAATACGCAAGATAATTTTAGAATTGAGAATAGAGAATTTAGAATGTAAAGTGTCAACAAGTTAGATTTCTAAATTCTGACTTCTTGGATAGTGGTTTATGAAGCTGAACATACTTTGTGTAGGTGACATAGTCGGCAGACCCGGCAGGAGAATTCTGGCGGACAAGCTAAAGGAGCTTGTAGAAAAGCGAGAGATTGACTGTGTGATAGCCAACGCCGAAAATGCCGCCGGGGGCAGCGGTCTTACGCCGCAGATATACAGTAAGCTGCTGCGCTACGGCGTTAATCTTATAACGTTAGGCGACCATACCTACCGCAAAAAAGAGATAGTCGAGACACTCGAAACAGCGGGCAATATTGCCAGGCCCGCCAACTGGTCTGAACTTGCGGCGGGCAAAACCGTCGCGCTCTACAAGACGGGCAAAGGCCCCACTGTTGCGGCGGTTCCGTTGATTGGCCGGCTTTTTATGAAGCCCGCCGAATGCCCCTACAACACCATAGATAAATTGCTGCCGAAGGTAAGCACGCAGGCGGAGATTATCTTTGTGGATTTTCACGCCGAAGCCACTAGCGAAAAAATCGCTATGGGCTATCACCTCGACGGCAGGGTGAGCTGCATCTTCGGAACTCATACTCATGTTCCGACGGCTGACGAGAGAATCCTGCCCAAAGGCGCCGCTTACATCACTGACATCGGTATGACGGGTGCCCACGATTCGGTGATTGGCCGAGGCGCCGAAAGCGTGCTCAAATCATTCAGGACGCGGATGCCGGTGCCCTTTGAGGTTGCTACCGGCGACGTGAAAATGAACGGCATAATCGTAACGGTTGACAGTAATACAAAAAAAGCCGAACACATCGAGCGAATCAGAATCGACGCCGGAACCTCCGATACCACGCGATACGACAGCGACGACGGCAAGCCCGAATACTACAACAGTTTCGAGTGACGCAACTATTTTCTTTTGTCGGCGGCGGGATTTTTATCGGTGATGACTTTCCTTGCCAACCGCAGGACGTTGGAACTGATTTTGAGACCTTCGCGCTCACAGGAGACGAGGTTTACTTCAAAAACCGGTTTTTCGGTTCCGGGTATGAAGGTGATGATTCCGCCGGCGTCGAGAAAATCCTTGGTTTCGCCGACCGTCAGCACGCCGTAGCCCTTTATCGCGTCGATGATTGCCTCGAAATTCTTGCGTTCCGAGTCACAGATAAAGAGCACGTGACATTTTCGTAACTGCTCGATGTAGTTGGCAAATTGTAATTTGCCGGCGTCGTCTTGCGGAAATGATTGGCGGAACATCCCGAGGTCTTTGATAATTAGCCGGTTATTCCTTACGGTTTTATCTTTGACGGGGTCGAAAGCGTTTCCAAATTGGTGCTCGCCTAACAAGCCGATGGTAATCGTATTTGGCTCGGCTGTTTTGTCTTTTGGCCAATCGGTGAATTTTATAAAATTATACAGGAACGCTGCCTTTACCTGGTGCTCCTGATAGCGCACTGGGGCGGAATCGCCCTGGGCATAGGCGAGAACAGGCCCGAAGGTAAATAAAAACACCAAGCTGTAAATTTTATTTTTCAAATTTAGAATTTCAGTTGCAGCCGGGCAAAGAACATCCGGCCCGGTGTTTCATGCGCAGACAATTGACCGATTCCGAAATGCGCAGGATTTGTTTTGTTCAATACGTCTGTTACGCCAATCATCACTTCACCTTCGCCTTTGTTGAACTCTTTTGCCAGAGCCAGGTCCAGACGGTGTGAAATGCCCGCTTCCTTAAGTGTCGTGTCAAGATCGAGCTTACGAGTCGAACCTGTATACTTGTAGTTGGCATTAAGAGTCCATCCACCCGACAAAAACAAACGACCGGTCAATCCGACTTTGTGCTTAGCAGGAACATAGGAGCGAATACCCTGCTGGGATGAATCCGCCTGGAAATCATTATACGCATACCAGGCAGAGATTTTTCCCGGTTTGCCTTCGAGAGCCAGCTCCACTTCGGCGCCCCAGGAATCGGCACCGTCAATATTTTCAGGCTTGTGATAAGGCAGTCCAAAAGAATCGTAAACTTTGATATATCCAATGAGTTTGCTGTAACGCTGGTAGTATGTGTCCGTTCGAAGAGTCAGGTTTCGGGCGAGTTTACCTGTATAGCCGCCTTCAAGTGAGAAGGTCTCTTCGTTTTCCAAATCATCGGCCGGTATCACATTAAACGCGTACAGACCAGCTGGGTACGGAGGTGATGGTAAAGGGACACGACTTGTCCTGGCGTTGCGAGGCGATGTGAAAGGCGTACGGAATGCTTTTGCGCCGCTGAACCGAAGTACGTGGTTCTTTTTTTCATCCATTGAGTAAAGAGCGGTTAGGCGGGTTGCCCAGTCGGTCTGTGTTTCCGAATAATAATCGGTACGAATCTGTCCTTCGAGAGTCAGCCGGTCATTTAGTATCCAGCGGTCGATTAAGAATGCCCCTGCAAATTGCTCGTCAAAAGGCTCACCGTCGTATGTAAGCTGCTGGGTATCCTGTTGTTCGATGTCGAGTCGTATGAACCGGAGATTTCCTCCTACTGTAACGTTGTGTGAATCTGCGGCCTTGAAATTCAATTGCCCCTCGATATCATTCTGCATCCAGTTCCATTTCATAAGGGTCGGTATCTTCGAACTGGCGAAATTGCCGAACCATTGCAAGTAACCCGTACTGCCATCCTCAAATTCGTGCTCCAAATGCGTATATGCCCGGACTGTCTCATACCAGCCGTTTCCTCCCGGATAGTATCCGCCAAACTCCCAGTCACCTACTTCCGCGTGGGAATAACCGGTTCCTAATGATA
>CAYNVP010000236.1:0-2838 GCA_964400665.1 uncultured Pirellulales bacterium
ATTCCTCTCAAGTCAAAACAAGCGCATAAAAAAACCGGCCTGTCGAGCTTTTCCCGACTGGCCGGCCAAATCACCTCACCCATACTTTTGGTTATTCCTTAACGGGGAGCGATAATTGTGCCTTCGTCTGTATTTGGAAAAGACGGCGGCGTGGCACCGAGCAATCGCCTGTTAGTGGAAATGATTGGGGTGGGCAGTCAGGGCACGTGGGATATATTGCCTATTGCTTTTTCTCTGCTTCCCTCTTCTCCCGCTGTATCGCCTCATAAATCTCTTTGCGATGCACTGCTATCTCCCTCGGTGCCGTTATTCCAAGGCGGACTTTATCCCCCCTCACATCCACTATCGTGACCTCTACATTGTCGCCTATCATAATTGATTCGTCTTTTTGGCGGCTAAGCACCAGCATCAATCAACTCCTTTTGCAGGTCGAGCTATCCTTATAATTAACTTACGCGTAGGCCAATTAATCTGTTCAGGCCCGCAGTTTCACAGGGTTCACAGGAAATCTGCAAATCCAATTATTTCTTCGACCAATTTTGAACGAGAAAACAACGATTTTTAGCATCGTCTTGTCGATAAAGTTCGATTATGGGACGGTAGATATGTAAGTGCTTTTATTACAGGGGATTACAGCAGATAACAGCGAGCAATAAAAGATATGTTTATGCACACCCGATAAAGGCCACAAAATGGTTTACTCTTCTTTTAGCTCATGATGCCGCAAGTGGTCATAACGCACCGCCAGCCAGTATCCGGCTATTGCACCGATTGTTCCGAAAACCACCGCCTGAATCGGCAGAACAGTCAGGACAGGGCTTGAGAAAAACATCGCCGGCCAGCGGGCGGCAAAATATTCGAGGACTCTCTCCCTGCCGTAAGTGGTTGTGGCTATGAAAGTTATCAAACAGGACGATATGATGGGCCAGATGTAATCGAGGTTCAGGACCCATTTGACCAAAAACCCAACAATCCCAAAGCTAACCAGCACAGCAAGGACAATCTGTGCAGTCGTCGGCTGTCCCACCGCAACACCGAATGTGGGGTCGCCTAAGGCAAAATCACGTGCAAAGATTCCGATAAAAAACTGCGCCACTACGGCCGAACCCACAATCGCCACTATCAAGCTTAAGCAGTCGGCGAGTTTGAATTTACCAGCCGCCTGGCCGGCGTTCGTATGAGGGTTTTGTTTGGCGTTTTTGCCGGCTTCAGCAGGCATAGCCGGTCGAATGAAATGCAAGCCGACATACACACCTAAAAAACCCGCACCGATTATGGCCAGCCACAACAACGGCTCCCATCTCATTATCGCAAAAAGCTGCTCCCGCCTCTCAACCGTCGTGTTCAACTGCATCAATGTCCCCATATTTCCGCCACGGACCGCCCACACGGCAAGGCCCGCGGGGACGGCCAGTATCCCTATGCTACTGCCGTATGGCCAGGATAAAAAATAGGAGACCAGGCCGATGCCGAACGCCATTGCCAGCAACACCATTGCGTCGCCGGCACTTATCGTTCCGCTAACCAATGATACGACGCCGAAGGGGTCAGCAGGCGCGACCTTAGGCCAGTAATACAGACTTATTACGGCCACTCCCACAGCCGACACCAACGCTATCCGCAATTTTATAGGCCAGGTCAATTCCATAATTCTACCCGGCGATAAGATAACATCGGCGTCGCTGTTTATCAACGATGAATTATTGACCCGTCGGCTGCATGGCGTATGTGACCTAACTACAATGATGTTGTTTGTCTATACTTGTCCATTGAGAAGTAAGACCGCCACCGCCTTATCAGGCGTCTGGTCGAAACAATGAAATGGGCACTACCTGTCAATGCAACATAGCGTAATATAACAACGAAAATTCAAGTAGGCATGTGCGGGATTCGCTGGTTCAGTAGGTGGTAATACCACCTAGCATGGATATTCCGAATCGGGCATAAGAGTTTGAGAGACAAGCATTCAGTAGATGGCAATGCCACCTAGCGCAGATTAGCAAGTTGTTTATAAAAATCAGAGAGGGGAGAGTTGACATTTGGTAGGTGGCAATGCCACCTAGCGCAGATAAGCAAGCTGTAGAGATTGGGAGGATTGGGTTTTAGTAGGCGGTAATGTAACCTATCGTAATGCCACAGAAAAGAAAATTAATCTCGAGCTAATTATTTGCCTTTTTCGATAGAGTCGGCCTGACGCCTGATTGACTGCCAGATAATATTCATCTGGGCGAGGGTTTCGCGGCCGGTATCAGTCAGTTTGTAGTATTTTCTTTTAGGACCATCCGGAGATTTGGCCTGAGTGATTTGCACAAGACCATGTTTCTTAAATCGTCTGAGAATATTGTAGATTGTTCCTTCGCTTATGAGCAGACCGAACGATTTTCGAAACTTTCTTTCGATTTCGTAGCCGTACATTTTACGGTTGTGTATATCGTTAAGGATGGCAAGCTCAATAATTCCTTTGCGAGCCTGGTTGGTCCAGTTTTTGAAAAAGGCGACATCCATAATGTTCTATGATAATAAGATTTTGCTACCTGTCAATACCACCTAGCGCAATATGACAACGAAAATTCAAGTAGGCATGTGCGGGATTCGCTGGTTCAGTAGGTGGCAATGCCACCTAGCGCCAAATATCACGGAATATTTTTAGCCACACCCCTGCCTACGACATGCAGGGGCAGGAAGGACATCCTTCTTCGCCAACGCTTCCGACTTCGCTTTCGCTACGCCGGACAGGACACAGGGCAGGCAGAGTTCACAGAGAATTTTTTTAACCACAGATTACACAGATTTCACTGATTTACACTGATTTTTTAACCACTAATAGACACGAAGATT
>CAYNVP010000237.1:0-2829 GCA_964400665.1 uncultured Pirellulales bacterium
CACAATCATGAGGACGGTGATCGAATGAAATACATTGTGCTGATATGCGCAATCGTCCTTCTCGCGGGCAACGCCGGGGCGACGGATGATAGTTGCTGGTGTGCGGGTGGAAGCCTTGACGCGACGGGGCTTTCATTGAACAACGATGGGCAGGCTTGGCTTTATGCGTTGACGTCTACGGCGAACGGTGGCACAATTGATTCAATTATCTTTTTCGCCAGGGCCGGGGCTGATGGGATAGATGACACCGCTTATGGGGTTGTATTCCAAGACACGACCGATGGCAAAGTGGGATATTTGCTCGACCGTTCTAACGACTCCGTGATCATTTCGGGCGACGTTAGTTGGGTGAGATATTCAGCGCCGATTGAAACGGGAACGATAGAACCCAATACCCGTTATTTCGTTGGAGTTTGGGTCAAGGGGATAGCAACGGGCGTGCGTCTGTCTATTTGCGCGGACGGGACACCCTCTGAGTTACGTCGGGAATTTTATATTGACGTTGCGCCGTTGGCCGATCCCTCGGCGGATAACACTGCCGACACAACGAATTATGCGCCGAACGTGATTATGTATTGGCATACAACGGGCGGTGCCCCTGCATCAGAGAAAAATATTAGGTCGGGAAATTTGGGGGCGGGGCGATGGTAACAAATGAGCAGGGCAGGATTCGAACCTGCAACGCCTTGCGGCGCGTCGGCGTGTTAATGCCGGGCTATTCCAATTCGCCTACCCGCTCATTCACTACTCTCCAGAGTGATGCTATGCCATTGAAGTCTATTGTTATTATCGTCATTTTCCTGATTTTGTCAAGTCTTTTTTGGGCGGGAATGGCCGGGGCAGACGGGGATTTCCCCAGCCTGAACATTGCTCGATCTGGAAATGCCTATGACGTCAGCACATCGCCTCTGGTGGATTCCGTTTATTTTTGGGCGAGAAACGCTGATATCATTACAGCGGGATATTCCCTTACGGTCGGGAGTGGCGAGGCTTGGTATGATAGCCTTAAAGAAATTGCCAAATCTGTTTATGGCCGAACAATAAAGGTCTATATCTATGATGATATCCACTTTATAGATCATTGCTATGCCAACGAAAATGCCGAATGGGACAGCAGTCAATCGGTCGTTGATTCTTTCGGGTATAGTTGGAACAAGCAATTCATGTGGGAGGCCGACGACTCTGTAAATTATACTTTCCCGGTAAGTAGCGGGCGATGCGCCGGGGCTACCGAAGGCAATCGCAAATATTCGCCGTCTGGACTTTTGGCGGCGGGAGACACCAACGAGATATACGTCGTTCATGACGTCATTATCAATAATTCCAGTGATCCCAATTATCCCTCTGGCGGCGTGTATATGCAGAATTATCCATCGGCGGAATTCAGAACATGGAAGCCGTATTTTTGGAAAAAGGAAATTGATGCGCACAAGCAAATCTTCGATCTCGATTCCGTGCCGGATGGATTTTTCCTCGATAACTGCGCCTATGGATCGGCGACGGCGAGTTCATATATCTGCAATACTAATCGGGGTAATTACTGGTCAACCTACGGCGGGAATACCGGCTCAGGCTGGACGACGAATTCATGTAGCAATACGGATTGGTACGGATATAATGATGTTTACGGTAGTAGCGCGGGCAATCTCTATACTCAATTTCAAGCGACGGGCCGGACAGTTTGCAGTACAGCCTATAATAATTGGAATATCGGTTTTGTTGCCAATGCCGTCGATTTACCCGGAAATTATCTGAACGATTTTGCCCATACGGCATCTGGTGCTGTCATGACATTGTTCTTTGAATTGCGCGGAATAGATTGCATATATGGAGGCAAGGCATGGTCAACATTGAGCACGAACGGAACCAGCGGAGAGATCGCCCGCATTGATTCGGCGGCAAAACACCAAATCCCTTACATAAACGAATTCCGATTGTATTCCACGAGTCAAGGGTCGGATACGGGCAATTCCTTTTGGGCGCATTCGGCAATTACATTCCATTGGGCAGTCGAAAGCCCCGCCTACGCCTATTTTTGTTATCAGAACAAGGGAACGGGCGGCGCATCATTTCAGGAAACGGGGTGCCTAAATAATTGGGCCTTATTCAAACGCTATATCGGCGACACGCTGACGGCGCGGAATTATGTAGACACTGGAACGACAGTATATGGAGATGGCGTTCATATCTATTGGCGGGAATACGATAGTTGTTTCGTTTTCTATTTTGTCAAGGATCAGACCTCTGACGATACGACGGCAGCGAACTATCAGGAATGGAATTGTGGAAAGCCAGTCTATGTTCTCGGCGAAACTTATCCTGGGCAATGCGACTCGTCCTATAAATCCGACGGTGTGATTCAGATACGTCCGGCGCATGGCGTCGTGGCATGGAAGGCTTCGAGCGAAGCATCTCCGGGGATAGGCTCAATTCTCCCGGCATCTTCTTACCGCGATTCCACCGATGCCGTAACCGCGACGATTACCGACGATTATGGTGTCAATCACATATATAATTACGTCTGGCCTCCGGATAGCGTTCATGGATCAAACGACAGCATCAGCATATTCGATTCGGCTTACTCGACCGGCGATACGGCGGTGACATGGAATCCCTCACACGATTATACATGGCTGGACAGCGGAGATTATCAGATTGTCTTTGTCGCCATCGATGATTCCAGCAACACGACGCGAGACAGCCAGCAGATATTGATAAGCGTGCAGGCGGCAGCGGAAGTGTCGGTTAACATAAATCACGGCTATTACGGCAAAGGGATAAAGCAATGAAACGATTATTGATTGCGATATTGTTACTGGCGGGGATGGC
>CAYNVP010000238.1:0-2743 GCA_964400665.1 uncultured Pirellulales bacterium
CACGTAATCCACGTCCTCATAACTTATCCCTGCGTCTCTAATCGCCGTCTCCATTGCCTGTATCGCCCCCCGGCCTTCCTCGTGCATATCCGTCACTCGAAACGCATCGGTGCTGCTGCCGTAGCCGATGACCTCCGCCAGAATCGGCATACCGCGTTTCTTCGCCGATGTTAAACTTTCCAGTATCACTATCGCCGCGCCTTCGCCTAAGATGAAGCCGTCTCTGCTTGCCGTGAAAGGCCTCGACGCCGTCTGCGGGCTGTCGTTTCTTGTTGATATCGCCGTGAGCCGATTGAAGCCGGTTTGCCCGAGTGGGTGTATCATTGAATGTGCGCCGCCTGCGATTATAATATCCGCGTTCCCCTTGCGAATCACCATCGTCGCCTCGCCGACCGCCTGCGTGCTGGCGGCACATGCCGTAAGACAGCTTCTCACCGGCCCCCGTGCACCCGTCATCATCGCCAGATGCGCCGCCGGCATATTCGCCTCCTGCTCCAGCTCGTGCATAGCCCTCATTTGCGTTGCCGCTACCTCCGTCCACTTTGTCCAGTCCATTTGATTGGTTTGGTCGTCCCAGCCCGCTGCGATTGCGCCGAAAAAGGCCTCGTGGTTTGCCGCCCCCTCGCCTGCTCCTAAATATATCCCCATTCGCCTACGGTCAATCCCGTCGGCAGGGCTGTCGGTTTCAACGTCGATGTGCGATTGTCCGCATGCTTGCACCGTTGCCCCTATGGCAAACCTGCTGCCTCGATTGCCATCCTTGTGCAACTGCGGATTTTTCGTATATTTTGAAAAATCGTAATTTTTTACTTCTGCGCTGAACGTCGTCGGAAAAGTGGAAGCATCGAAAATTGTCGTTTTAGCTACGCCGCTTTTACCCGCCAGTATTGCTTGCCAGGTATTTTCAATATCGTGTCCCAATGGACAGACGATTCCCATACCGGTTATCACTACACGTTCGTTTGTTCTGTCGTGTGCCATTGCCGTCTAATTCTCAAATTTCTTGAGTACTATTGCTCCGGTTTGACCGCCGTAAGTATAACCGCAGCACAGCGCATAACGTATGTCGGTTTTGATTTCACTTTTAATGATATTGAGATTGCATCCAGCCGCCTTTGTGATGCAGTTTTTCGAGGCGGGTATTCGACCGTCACGGATTGAATAAACAGCCGAAATAACGTCCAGTCCGCCGCAGGCGGCGCCGGTATTGCTAAGCATGCTTTTCGTAGGCCACACGGGTATCCGCTTTGTCTCGCCGCCTAACGCCGTCTCTATCCCTTTTGCCTCCGCAAGGTCATCATCAGGTATCCCTGTGCCGTGCGGAATAATCAGGTCTATTTCTTTTGGTGATATACTTGCCTGCGAAAGCGCCTTTTCAATCGCGATAGTAACGCCTTTGCCATCCGGCTCGATATGCTCATACACAGGATTTATGCTCGCGCTTTGACCTGTGCCGGCCACTTCAGCGTAAATCTTTGCGCCGCGTTTGGTCGCGTTATCGAGATTTTCCAGCACAACAATTCCGGCGCCGTTTCCGAATATCGAGCCGCTCGCTTCGGCGTCAAAAGGCCTGCACGCCTCTTCAGGGTCATTATTATGCCGGCCGGTAGCCCTTTTTATCAGGCACTGACGCATTATCAATACAGGATTTACCTTCGCCTCTGCGCCGCCCGCCAGTACAATGTCACTGTCGCCGCGAGCGATTACCTCAGTTGCCTCCGCTATCGCCAGATGTCCCGAAACCTCCGCGCAGGTTATCGTATTGCTCGGGCCCTGAATGTTATGAATGATGCCTATGTGGCAGGCGAGCATATTCGGGAGGTACTTCAATAACCACAATGGCGTAACCAGCTCTATTCCTTCCCTGCCCCATTTACGGATATCGAATTTACCGTCTGCGATACTTTTCGCAACCGCCGGCGCAAGCTCACACGGGTCGCAGCTTATCAGGCCTGCGCCAACATTGATTGCCATTCGTTCCGGCTGGACGTTGACCTTTTGGTCATTGATTGCCTTGGTGACAATCCCGCTGTCCCTTACCGCTTCATCGGCCGCTATCACCGAAAGCTCGATATCACGGCTCATCAGTTTGGTCGCCTTGCGGAAGCTCTTGGGAACGTATTGCTGTATCTTGTATTCTTCGACCTCGCCTGCCAGTTGGCAGTTGAACTTCACGGGGTCAAAGGCCGTTATCCGTCTTATCCCGCATTTACCTGCACAAAGTCCCTCCCACATCTTACCTGCCGTCAGGCCAAGCGGGCTTGCTGCCCCAACTCCTGTTATCACCACGCGGGTCTTTCCCACAGGAGTTGCCTCCTATCCTTTACCCGTTTTGAAAATCGAACCCTGCAGCAGCGACTTGAACATATCGGTGAACACAAAGTTCTCCTCTGGAAATGCCTTGCCCGCAAGATTTTGGTCGATGTGACTGAACATAAGGTCTATCTCAGCTATTAATTTATCGCCGCAGGTTACTGTCCCCGTGGTGCTGGCCGCCTCGTCCGCTATCGATTCGATTTTGGCCGACAGGCGTAAGCTGTCCCCCGGCCTGACATAATCGTGAAATACCGCCTTTTTTATCTTGGCCAGTATCACCTTCTCCTCGAATTTCTTCGCCTCGCCCACTAATATCCCCGCCGTCTGCGCCATCCCTTCGATAATCAGGCACTCCGGCATAACAGGATATCCCGGAAAATGGTCGTGCAGGTGCTCCTCGGCCAGCGTGACATTCTTGACCGCCACG
>CAYNVP010000239.1:0-2722 GCA_964400665.1 uncultured Pirellulales bacterium
CGTAGGAGTTTTCGCAGGTGACGGCCTCGTTGTGGAGCTGGTCCCATCGGTAATTATGCCTGCTGCCGGCGATGCCGTAAACATCGTAAAGTCCGACGTTGAACCATACGGGAGAGTTAAAAGCGCCTGCCTGGTTGACGCAGAGCCAGGTAAGCTCGTTATAGAAAATCTCGGCGTCGGAGTCAGAGGCGAAGTAGCCGTCTCGTCTGCCGCGGTCCGCGATGGTTCGACAGACCCGGTGGACAAGCTGCTTGACGGAGTTTTCCCTCTGGCCGGTCTCGACGTCGCCATAGAAGTACTTGCTGGCGACGACTTTGGTGGCCAGCAGGGACCAGTCGGCGGGGACTTCGATATTATTCTGCTCGAAGACGGTCTCTCCGGCGTCATTAGTGATTTTGGCGGAGCGTGTCTCCCACTGGAGCTCATCGAAGGGATGAACGGCCGGCGTTGAGAAGGAATGTTCCATCTTCAGGCCGCAATGTTCGGACGAACGAGGGGCCATAACCCCCTGCGGCTGGGTAGTTCTGAAGGGATTGTCGGGACTGAATTTACCGGCCATTTTGGCGCCTCCATGCGAAAAAAGAATTATACTACAGATAGTAAAGGCGGGCACGATTATACCATATATAGGGTAAAGCCCGCGAGAAATAATATCGGCAAGTTAACGACGAACCGATAAGCTGTAAAGGGGGAATTTACGAAATTTTAATCAAATTTTTTAGCGCTTTTCATATCTCCTTATCCTGTCGAAAACTATGGCGCGAAAAAATTTTTGTTTTACCGCAGAGAACACAGAGCACGCAGAGTTTATTCTAATTTTTTCTCCTCGTACTCGGTGGTAAATGACTAAAGACCAGTTGCCAACAGCCATTGTTGTGCGAGCCAGGCGTGTGCCCAGAGTTCAGGATGAACGAAATCAGGCGACCAGTTTTTCGGCGGGACTTGCTTAATTTGCACATCGACTGCCTTTTGAAGCGGGACGAGAACGGCGTCGAAGTCCGCAGCGAAAGTGCGAACAATGTCAACGAAACGTCGAAGCTCTCTGAAAACGGGATTGTTAAAATCATCGCAGAACATAAACGGCTCACATATCACAAGCCGGCTGTTACATTTTTGTTTTGTATCCTCGAGAAGCCGTCTGTATGTCGATTCATATTCGTCGGCAAAGACAGCGCGAGACAGTTTACCGGCTTCGAACCGCCGCCAGACGTCGTTTACGCCGATGAGAATGCTTAGAACATCGGGGTTGTGGTCGAGACAATCCCTTTGCCAACGAGATTTGAGGTCACGGATAGTATTGCCGGAGATGCCTCTGTTAATAAAGTTCAGGTTGTAAGTTGGATATTTAGCCAACAGGAAATTGGCGACGAAGTGGACGTAGCCGAAACCGAAGGGGCTGTATGCACGGCTGTTCCTGTTGGCGTCGGTGATACTGTCGCCGATGAAGAGAATTGTCTGGTTGTGCTTCAGGTCGAGCTTATTGGCCATTTCGCAATCGTTCTTCGCCACAGAGGGCATTTTTTTATTTAGCCACCCGCCTCGCCGCATAGCGGCGGGCGAGGTCTCGCCAAAGGCGGACAGAGCACACACCCCTGCCTACGACATGCAGGGGCAGGAAGGACACAGAGACTACAGAGAATTTATAAAAAAACCAAATCACAAACTTATGCTATATAAGTCGGAGATTTTACCATAGAGACACCAAGTTCGACCAGTTTTAATTTTGAGTGCCTAGTTTTTGAGTTTAGGAAGAAAAATAAAATATCAAAAATGGTTGTGAGGCATAACGAGGTTTGGGTAGAATTGAGGAGGAATAAAGAAAAAAAGCGGATGGTCTTTTTTGCCAGTGAAAGATTGTGAGAAATGGAAGAAACGAACAAAAGCGAGGGAACTAAGCTAAAACGCAGGATTTGGAAACGAATCGCCGCAGCAGGATGCGTTCTTATCGTGCTTTTATTTACCATATTTTACAGCACCTATGCCGGCAGTGTTCTGAATAGAGCCATTGTGCATCATATTGTCATTGTGAAGGCAGTGAGAGAAAATGTAAGTTCTGGGCATCAAATTCCAGCTACTATTACAGAGCTCAAAACCCTCTCCTATGACAACGGCGGACAAACGACAAGCATATCTCCCAGCGTTTGCTTCGAAGAAGAACATCATGGCTTGAAGTATTATCCAAATGCCTGGGATAAGCCTGAAAGGATTTTTCTAAGAAGTTATGCTTGTGGTATGTATGTGGTAACTTTCGGCAAGGGTTCATTTGCAGTTTTACAATCATGGCACTACAGAACCTTACAACAAGAAAAAGAGGGAAGCTTGAGCCGCGAGGAAGAATCTTTGCAGGCAGGGATTGGAAATCCATATTGGATGAGCGGCGTTGTTGTAATACTATCGGTAGTTCTTCTTGTTTTAATCTTCAAAAGTTAAATACATTTTAGCATTCAGCCAACTCACAGGGCTAATCCTCATAAAACACTTTCGGTAACCGCATTGTAAAACGAATATTTCTGGATTCCTGCTTCTGCAGGAATGACAGCGATACGAATCAACTTATGGGCGAAGCGGCCAGGAGCAGATGAACGTCATCGGGACCGATAATAACACGGAAACAAAGTTTCCATCACAGAAAGAAGCCCTCGACATGTCGTGATAACAAATCGAATCCGATTTTTTCAACAGCCGCACAGTCCTTCGTTTTAAGCATATTTTTCTTCTGAAA
>CAYNVP010000240.1:0-2681 GCA_964400665.1 uncultured Pirellulales bacterium
GAAATGGCGTCGAAAGAGGATAGCCAAGAGGTATTTTCCGCTGGAGTGGCTTGGTATTGTCACAACCAACGTCAGGTTCTATCACAAGCTGCCGCCGGCGGACAAAGAGGAATTGCGCCGACATATCCTCATATTCCTTGCCGAGAAGCATTTTGTCGGCTGCGGGGGATTGGAGATTACCGACGAGATAAAGGTAACCATCGCGGCTCAGGCCTGTATGCTGCTTTTACATCGGAAAACCGATTACTACCCCGGCCTGCGTTCGATACTGGTTTACCCGGCGGCTTACGTCGCAAAGGAAACGAGGCACCTCCCCGGCGGGGTCGTGGCAGAAGGATTTGACGTTCGATTGGGCGAATCTTGGCGGCGAGGGTCGGTGGTGCTGTCGTGGGACGACGTTCGGCGCGACGCGGCGGACATTCACGACGGCCATAATGTTGTTTTCCACGAATTCGCACATCAGTTGGACAGCTCCGCCGGCAGGGGCGACAGTAGTGAGGTCCTTCAGCGGCGCTCCGCCTTTATCGCCTGGGCCAGGGTGCTGCACGACAATTACCAGCGTCTGCAGCATGACGTTGACAGGAACAGGCCGACGCTGCTCAGGTCTTACGCTGCGGAAAATCCCGCTGAGTTTTTCGCGGTTGCGACGGAATACTTTTTCGAACGGCCGGAAGAATTGCAGAAAATATATCCCGACCTGTATCAGGAATTGAAAAAGTTCTACCACCAGAACCCGGCTTCGCTTTAAGGCTGCGCCGAGGCAGGTTTAGCGGTGCTGTAAAATCACAAAACTGTGTTTAGAGTAGTTTAGCGGCCGAAGAATCGACCAGCCAGGTGATTCTTTCGAGTGCTGGCCAGAGTGTGTGGATTGGATAGCTGACGTCGTCGGGAGGGCTTGTGAAGACCTCTTTTAAGATTTCAGCTTTTTCCGGGCCGGCGACGAGAACGATGAGCTGCCGGGCGGCACAGAGGACGGGATGCGTGAGTGTGATTCTGGTTATGGTCTTGTCGGGCATTTTCTGGTCGAGCAGATAGACGGCGCAGGCGATGTCTTTGGTGTCGAGGGAGGCGAAGGAGCCGGGGAACAGTGAGCCGGTGTGGCCATCGGCGCCCATGCCGAGGATGATGAGGTCGAATCTGGGTAATTGTCCTGATTTTATGTTAAAGACCAAGCGGATTGTTGTCTCGTATTTTTTTGAAGCCGAGGATGTATCGTCGTGTTCGGTAGGGATTGGATGGACGTTTTGCTTCGGGATGGGGACTTTGCTCAGGAAGGTGTCGGCGGCAAGCTTGTAATTGCTGTGGACAGAGTCGTGGGGGACATATCTTTCATCGACCCAGAACAGGTGGATTTTGTCCCAGGGAAGCGACAGTGATTTTTGCTCGCCGGCGAGCAGCTCGAAGAACTTTTTCGGCGTGTGGCCGCCCGAGATGGCCAGATGGAAGACGTTGCGTGTTTTTATGACTTGCTCTGCCGTGCCGATGAAAATATCGAGACAACGGCGAGCGAGGGCCTCCACATCGTCGAGGACCTGCACATTCGGTTCGAGTTTTTTTATACGCGGCATTGTCGAGCACTCTTTAGTTGAACCGGCCTGTTTCATCAAGGAGATATATATTATACTCTGTGACAATGTAATTTGTGCAGTATTATCCCTTTTTTTAAGTATTTGTTGGTGAAGGGCTTAGGATGAATTAAGTTATTTGTTCGATGGACCACAAAAAGGCCTTGACGCCTTCTTCGCCGAGTTTAGTTCTCATTTCACTGATGATTTTCATAAGTTTTGCGGCCTTATCGGGGTCTGTGATGGCGAGGGTAGCGCAGTTGGTTTCGGGCCAGACATCGGAATTGAGGTGCGGCTGGCTCAGTTGTCCTTTGCCGAGAATGTCTGGGAATTTTGTGAAGGAATCGATGTCGGCTGCAGCAAGCGACTCGTTTACTTCTTCGTCGATGGCCATATTGTGAACGATGAGGACTGCTTTCATATTTTCGTTTCCTGTGGTATCTGGTGAGGTTTGAGACCTTCGAAGACGCTGTAAAGTGTGGGCATAAGAATGAGGGTGATGACGGTTCCGACGGTGAGTCCTGAGATGGAAGTTATGGCGAAGGGGACCCAGACCTCGGAGCCGGTCCCGCGTGACAGTCCCAGCGGAAGCAGGCCCAGCATTGTTGTGATTGTGGTGGACAGGACAGGGCGCAATCTGCTTCGGCCTGCCTCGATGATGGCGGAGTAAACGTCATGGCCACGCTTTCGCAGGATACCGGTATAGCTGATGAGGACGATGCCGTTATTTACGACGATTCCGACCAGCAGGATGAGTGCGATGAAGCTTACGACGTTAATGGTCTGGCCCGTCACGGCGAGGCCTAAGATGACGCCCACGATGCCGAAAGGAACAGAGAGGAAGATAATGAACGGGTTGCGGAAGGATTCGAACTGCGAGGCCATAACCATATAGACGAGGACCATACCGAGTGCCGTGGCCATAATCAGCAGGCGGAAGGCGTCTTCCTTTTCCTTTTCTGCTCCGCCGAACTTATAGTTGAAGCCCAGAGGTGGGGGGATTTTCTCAAGGGCGGCTCTTACGTCTTTAACGACGGAGCCGAGGTCCCTGCCCGTTACGTCGGCCGATACCGTGATGTATCTGGCCTGGTCTTTTCTTTCGATTTTCGTGGGGCC
>CAYNVP010000241.1:0-2649 GCA_964400665.1 uncultured Pirellulales bacterium
GTGACATTGAACCGCTGAGAAAAACCCGCAATCTAAGTATCGGTATCGACATCGGCTCGACCAGCAGTGATATTGTCGTCCTCGATAACGAAAACCGAACTGTCCTGTCGGACTATCGAAGGACAAAAGGCAGGCCCATTGAGACATTCCGCTCGCAATTACAGGACTTGTTCGAGAAAATAAACCCGGCCAATGTGGAAACAGTCGCAACGACCGGCTCCGCCGCACGCCTGCCCGCCAAACTGTTACAAATACCCTTCATCAACGAGGTCGCCGCTCAGGCCGCCGCCATTGCCCATCTCTACCCCGATATAGACACGGCCACGGTCATAGAAATGGGTGGCCAAGACAGCAAGCTCATTTTCCTGCAAAGAGAACCCGGCGTCGGTCGGGTCAGGGATTTTGCCCTCAATACCGTCTGCGCTGCGGGGACCGGGTCCTTTCTCGACCAGCAGGCCGACCGCCTCGGTATAAATATCGAGGACGAATTCGCCCGGCTGGCGCTCCAAAGCAAAAACGTCCCGCGAATGGCTGGCCGATGCTCCGTCTTTGCAAAAAGCGATATGATTCACCTCCAGCAGCAGGCGACGCCGATGTGCGACATCCTCGCGGGGCTTTGCCTGGCGCTCGCGAGGAACCTGAAAAGCAACCTCGGCTGCGGACGACAGTTCGTCAGGCCATTCATCTTCACTGGCGGCGTCGCGGCAAACGCCGGCGTCGTCCGGGCAATCTCGGACGTCTTTGAAATCGGCGACGGCCGGCTCCTTGTCCCTGATGCGCACTTTTTCACCGGCGCAATAGGCGCTTGCCTGGTCGCAAAAGCTAAAGGCCTTCGCCAAAATACCTCGGCTGCATCGCTGGTTCAAGAAATTGACGCGTATATCCAAAGGCAGGGTTCAGCTATCCAAAACGCCCCTCGCAGAGAGTCATTGGCAAATCCCATCCTGCCTCCGCCGACAAATTTCGTCCACAGTGACCTGCTCGAAAAAGCAACAGAACCGATAGAGGCATACCTCGGCGTCGATGTAGGTAGCTTGAGCACCAAGGCCGTGGTAATGGACAGGCAAAAAAGAATACTTGCCAAGATATACCTTATGACGGCAGGCAGACCTCTCGATGCGATTCAGCAGGTGATGGAATCAATAGGCGAGCAGGTCAAAGACAAGGTCAAAATCATCGGCGCCGCCAGCACCGGCTCAGGCCGATACCTCACCGGCGATTTCATCGGCGCAGATGTTGTGATTAATGAAATTACTGCGCAGGCGACGGGCGCTGCAATCGTCAATCCCGAAGTCGATACCATTTTCGAAATAGGCGGACAGGACAGCAAATACATCTCGCTAAATAACGGCGTGGTAGTGGATTTCGAAATGAACCACGCCTGTGCAGCGGGGACCGGCTCGTTTTTGGAAGAGCAGGCACAGCGGCTGGGAATCAGTATCAAGGACGAGTTCGCCCGTCTTGCCTTTGCCAGCTCATCGCCGATTAAATTGGGCGAGAGATGCACCGTTTTTATGGAATCGGACCTGTTGAGCTATCAGCAGCAAGGGGCCTCCACTGAGGACCTCGTCGCCGGACTTAGTTACTCAATCGTCGCAAATTATCTCAACCGGGTCGTCGGCAGACGAAAAATCGGCGATAATATTTGTTTTCAAGGCGGCACCGCCTTCAACAAGGCCGTCTGGGCCGCCTTCGAAGCCGTCACCGCCAAACCGATTATGGTTCCGGAACACCATGAAGTTACAGGATGTTTAGGGGCGGCGGCGATTGCGGCCGAATATATGGACAAGGTGAGGCAACAGACCGGCAAGCAGCCCAAAAGCAAGTTCAAGGGTTTTGAAAATCTCATCCACGCCGACTATACCGTGGAATCCTTCGCCTGCGAGCATTGTTCGAACCATTGTGAAATCAAAAAAGTGCAGCTTGCCGGCTCCGAGCCGTTGTATTACGGGTCACGCTGTGACAGGTATAATTTGAAGAAAACCGGAGAAAAGAAAAGCCGATTCAAGGCCTTCGAATACCGTCAAAGCAAGATGCTCGAATTTGCGGGGCTCAATCGAAAATCGGCAATCGGCAATCGGCAATCTCGAACGATTGGGATACCGATGGCAATTGCGACGTGGCAGTTATTGCCCCTGTTTTCACAGTTTTTCAAGGAGCTGGGGTTTGAGGTGGTTTTGTCGGGCAGAACTTCTACCTCGACTATAGTCGGGACAAGCAAAGAGACGATTCGCAAGGGCGTGGAATCGGTGACGGCCCAGCCGTGCTTTCCGATAAAAGTGGCCAACGGGCATATAGTCGAGCTGATTGAAAAGGGCGTGGATTACATCTTTCTGCCGAGCATAGTATCGACGACGGCCAATTTCCCCGCCAACAAGCACAATCATTTTTGCCCATACGTCCAGTCATTTCCATACCAGGTCAGGTCGGCATTCGGCGATAAATTGGGCAATACTAAACTGCTGATTTGTCCGCTGCGACTTGGCGAAGGTGAGAAGCTTGCGAAAAAGACGTTCATCGAGCTTGGGAAACGGCTGAATGTTTCACCCCTGAGTACTCAGCGGGCGATGGAAAAGGGGTTCGAGGCCCAACGTGGTTTCGATGAGTCGCTGAAGGACAAGGGCAGAGAGATTCTGGCGCAAATCGGGC
>CAYNVP010000242.1:0-2642 GCA_964400665.1 uncultured Pirellulales bacterium
GCACTCATTAAGTGTCTCACTAACAGATTGGCAGTTATCGCATATAGGCTCAACGCATTGGCCATTATTGCAGCATTTTTTCGGGTCGCCGCCGCAGGCCTTGCACTGGCCGTCATCGCAGGTATCCTGGCATAGCTCCGGGTCGAGGCAGCACCAACCTTTACTTCCTTCGCAAAAGGTCGTGCCATCCGGGCAGCATTTCCCGAAGCCGGCACAGTAATGGTCCGGCGGACAGCAGTTATACCAAGGTTCAGGAACACCAAGGCAATAGGACCAACCCGCTGGGCAGCATGTACCGTATTCGTGGCAGGAATAGCCATTAGGGCAATGATGCCCAGTGCCGTCGTTGCAACAATACCAGCCCACAGGGGCGCAGTTCTTTTCTTCGCAACAGGACCAACCCAGTAAGCAATGAATTATGCCGCAGCATTCCCAGGTCAACGGGTTGTAGGATTGGCCGTTTACACAAGTTTGCTCGCAGCCAAACTTGCCCGTTTCAAGGCCTCATAGGCTAAAGACGTTGCCCGTAAGGACTCCGCCTTAAAATAATGGTTTTAACGCAATTCCCCGCAGGCGTGCTCGAAATTCAAATCGTTTTTATCCGCCGAAGTTTGCCCACCATCGACGAGGCAAATTTCTTACTTGTGAAAGGACAAAAAACCGCCTGCGGCCTTTGCGCCACAGGCATACGCAAGATTATGATTATCTGGAATAAACCATTCTATCCGCCTATGGCGGACTTGCCTGCCCTTGTAAGCAGTTGACAGGGGTCCCTTAGGGATTTATCAGCCATTAGTTTGGCTGATTGTTCGGCTCCGCAACAGGAACAAGAGCGCCTTTGCTGTATCGAAACTCGGTATTTTCCCCCGTTCAATTGCTATTAGCATCAACTACATATGTCTTGCCGGTTATTTTATCTTCTACTTTGTAACCTTTGGGGAAAGTAAGGGTGAAAATTTTGTTATCGAAATTCGGGTCATTAGCGACGACTTTCAGGGCTTTATAAACTGTTCTTTTGTATGGGTCATTAGGTTCTCGCGGGTCTGATTCGATAGTCGCCTCGGTTGGCCACCATAAGCCGCTTGATACCTCTTTTAATTTAGCAACATTAATAATTGAAATGATTCTTTCCGAACCATCTTCATAAATACCAGTATTTTTATATCCAACTAACGCATAACCTTTTGCGGGATTTAGCCAATAACTCATCTCTCCCCCTGGTTTTTTCCCAGAAACTTTTACACACCATTCATTTTGAAATTCTTCTCTTTTAAATTCGAATGTTGACATTGTTATAGGATGATTATCAGCCGCTAACTGAAAAAATTCTGACCATGTTAAGTCGGAATTTGCTGGATGTGTAAAAAATATTGTAAACCATCTACCTGTTGGAATCATAGATATTTCACTAAGTGATTCAGGCGCTTTAGCAAGTAGTTTGCACTCTTTAACATCACTGACTTTATTATCATATCCTTGTGTGTATAATATTTCTCTGCCATATTGACCGTCAAATCCCACAGAATATCTGCGCTCGAAGTAATCAGAAGTACCTTCTTCCCACCTCAGGACTTCTTTATGGAAATCTACTCTTCCCTTTCGTTTATCAGAGCCATCGAACCATCCTGTAGTCGATATATATACGGGAGTTTTTTTCCATGATTCACATGGGTCATTTTTAGACGTTTTTGTTTCTACCCAAGCTTCTGAATCGATTTTTATATTTGCGAGTTTCTTCTCTGTGGCTTTGATTTCCAAAGCTATTTGTTTTAATTCATCAAAAGTCAAATTATCCGCCTTTAGTGGCTCGACACATAAAGAGAGATAAATCATAATTAACGTATATGAACAATAAACCAATTTAGACGGATTTGTTAACTTTTGCATGATTATCCTATTGGTCATTTCTGGATTCTCCTTCTTGTGTTATTTCAAAAGCATATTATGGTGGACATTTTTTATATGTGCCTCTATAAGCCCAATCCCAAAGATCCGGATATGCATAACATGTACAAACCAGACCTAAAGTAGGCATAAATTTATTGGCACATACTACAGGTCTGAACATGGCGCATGCTCTATCTTGAGGAAAGATTTCTTCATATATCCCACAGTCAGGAGAGCAAGGAGCGCATTTTGCTCGTTTTTCGTGTAGGATTGATCCTTCCCATCCGCATGTTTGACCTTCATCTAAAGAACTACAAGAAAGGTCATCAATTCCATGTGGACAGGTGGATTGTATGTCAGGTATTGTAAATGTACATGCCTCACCCTCTGGGTCACATCTATGGACACATGTTCCATTATCGCAGCATTTTTTCGGGTCGCCGCCGCAGTCAAGGCAAGTGCCGGTATTGCTATCACAGGTCTGATTACAATAAGACGGATCACAGCATGACCACATACCGCCGGGGCCTTCGCAGAGGGTCGTGCCATCCGGGCAGCATTTCCCGTAGCCAGCACAGTAATATCCTTCAGGACAGCAGCTATTCAAAGGATCAGGAGCACCAAGGCAGTAGGACCAGCCCGCTGGGCAGCATATACCGTATTCGTGACAGGAATAGCCATCAGGGCAACAATGCCCTTCGCCGTCGTTGCAACAATAATAGCCCTCAGGGGCGCAACTCTTTTCTTCGCAACAG
>CAYNVP010000243.1:0-2639 GCA_964400665.1 uncultured Pirellulales bacterium
AATTTATGTGCCTGAGCCGCCGGAGTATTTGGCATTTGCGGTAATTGAAAAGACCGGGATAATCAGAAGTGCAAAAATAACGCGTTTCATAAGTGTGTCCTCCTATTTAAGCTCATCAACCTCACATATTGATTCTGCGCTCCATAAATCCCCCCGGAATCCGCAATATTATATCATATTAAGCAACCAAAGTAACTCATTTTTGCCGTTTTTAACTATTTTTTCTTACTTAAAATCAGGATTGGGGACGGCATCGGCGCCGTATTGTTCCAACATCTTCGGTTGGCGGACGGGCTGGGCCTTGATGATGTAAGTGTCGTCTTCGAGCCGGCCGCCGGATTGCAGAATTGCCTTTTCGGCGCGTCTAAAGGAGCTATTGATAAGGTCTGCGAACGTGTAATTTGTGTGGCTGTATTTTTTGTCGGGGTATCTTGAGATGCTATCCTTCCACTGCTGGGGGAGTTTTTCATAGCCGAGCATTGTCCCTATGACGGCGCCGGCGTTTGCGGGGTTGCAGTCGGAGTCCTGGCCGCAGCGAGTTGCGTATTCGATTGTCTTTAGTATATCACCATCGCCGTAAAGCAGTCCGATTGCGATAAAAGCGCCGTTAAGCGAAGCGGCGATATTGAAGTTGCCGTCATTGCTGTCGCAATCGACGGCGGTCGTGAGATATTTATCGTTGATAAACTTCCAGCAGGCCTTGAAGTCGTCGGGGTTTTCGTCGTGAAAGTCAATTACGTCTTTGATTGTCTGATAGTATTGCGATTTTCGAGGCATCGATTCAATCGCTTTTTTGACGATTGTATGGGGGTCGTTTTCGACAAAGGCAAGTGCAATCATTGTGCTGACGAAGTGCCCGCCATATACGCCGTCGCCATAGTTCATTACGTGTCCGACGCGGTCGCTTATTTCGACGGCGGTCATCGGCATAGCCGGACACATAAGACCAACCCAGTCGCATTCGATTTGCCAGTCGATGTCGTTGGCACATTTATTGAAGCGTTTGCCCGGGCCTGCCCACATACCCGACTGGGGCGGTTTAATACCTTTGCGAAGATTGTCTCTGCCTGTTTTGTTTGCGTGCCACAGCTTGTAGGCGCTTTTCCTGAAGGCCTCGCCGTAATCCACAAGAGTCGCTGCGAAAATTCCGTCCGGCTCGTTGAGTTTTTTGTCCATTACCTCGACGAAGGTAATCTGGACATAGATATCGTCCTGCGAAAAGCCGGCGTCCAATCTGGGATATAAGTTGAGCGGGCTGGTGAACATTCTGCCCCTGGCCTTGAATTCGGTAGGTCCGCCGATGCAGACGCCTGCGGTTTTTCCGAGCCATCCGCCTTTAATTTTGTCCTGCAGGACGGCCCTGCTCATCTTTATCTCAATCGACTGTTTGCAGCATTTGTTGTCGCGGCTTTCCTGCTGCCGGCAACCGCAGGCCGCGATAATCAGCATCGTAAAAATAAAGCGTTTCATAATCGTATCCTCATTAATCGTTTAATAAGTCGCCATTTTTGATTTTATCGTTCTTTACAATCAGTGAATTGTATCAGAACTGCCATATTTCGCAGGCATAATTTCCCCTCAGAAATAGGACTTTCTGAGGAAGCCGGAGGGCCGGAAAGGATAGTTTTGCTGCAAAAAAAGCGGCAGTGTGACCGCGATGGACACACTGCCTTACACTTGTTTGGTGAGATAAGGAGTACTTGTATTCTTGGTTTACCAGCCCCAATCGGCGGGCGGGACATTTGCTCGTTGTTCACCGCCGGCGGGCATATTCCAGTTCTGAGGCGCGTTGCGTCGCGGGCCTTGTCTCCATTGCCGCATAGCTCTAAATCTGCCGGGTTGTTGTCCCCACCCGCGCATTGGTCTTTGAATATTTGTCTGCGGTCCCCAGCCGCCCTGAGCAGCCCAGTTACGCCCTTGACCATGCTGACCACCGCGCGGCATTTGCATTGCCCAGCCGCGACCCCAACGCTGTCCGCCCCTTGCCCAGCGTTGACCTCGGCCGGCGCCGGCAAGCGCCCATCTGCGATGCACTTCCCGGTGCCATTTGTTGAGCTTTGCTAATTTTTGCATTTTGTCCCTGCGGGCCTCCATCTTCTTGATAATCGCGCCCATTTTTTTCCTGTCATTGGCCTTGTAGGCCACGATTAGCTGGTCAAGGAGGCCTTTTTGCTGCTGCCTTGACTGCTTTTCGACGGCTTTTGCCTGCTGCTTTGGCTTTGCGGCGGGCTTTTTACCCTGTGCCTTTTCGGCGGCGAACAGGGCGATTGTCGCCAGTAAAACGCATCCTGCAACGCCGGTTATGATTTTTCTTGTCATTTTGTGCTCCTTTCTGAATCGCTGAAATTAACATGTAATCCATAGTCATAGACGTTTGACAGCCGGTATTTATTGCGAGCCGTTATTTAGCGGGCGGTTTTTAGCAGGCCGAAGTGTTCGTTTTGGGTAAGGACGACCCAGGCGCGCCAGTCGGCCTTGCGGATAAATTTTGGGGTGATTGGCCTGATGTCTTTTAGCCATACCAGAATTCCGAAACGGGCGTTAGTTTTTTCTTGCCAGAATCGGTCATCGCCGCATATCTGCTTATTATATTGTCTTTTTAATTCTGCGATTTGTTGTGCGGTGAGATTGTCGAAATG
>CAYNVP010000244.1:0-2588 GCA_964400665.1 uncultured Pirellulales bacterium
CGCATCCCTATTTCATCGGCACTCAGGCCCACCCCTGTTTGACTTCCCGCCCCCAGCGTCCCCAGCCGATGTTCGTAGGCCTCGTCGCCGCCGCCCTCAAAAAACGCTACCTCCAAAATGACTTTCCCGACCCCGTCACCGCCGTCCAAAACCTTTGCACCTGATTACTCGCTGTTCGGATTTCACTCGAACAATACCGCCACTCTTCTTTTCTCTCTCGCCGGTATCTCTTTTTGATGTGTCCAAACCGCCAAATCCAAGCTTTTCCTGCACCCGCAATCTTCGCAGACAAGCTCCTCTTTACTCGCCAGAATCTTTTCAATCAGCTTCAGACAATTTCCGCTCGCCCGCTGCATATTTCCGATTATCTCCCGTAGCAGCGTTTGCTTATCGGTTCTTCGTTTCGGCCGCCAGCAATCGTAATCGCTCACCAGCGCGACCAGCGAATAACAAACTTGCGCCTCTCTGGCTAATTTCGCCTCCGGCATCGCCGTCATCCCGACCAGGTCCCCTCCCCATTTTTTATGCATCAGCGACTCGGCTCTTGTCGAAAACTGGGGCCCTTCGATGCAGACGTATGTCCCTTTTTTGTGCGTCTTGCAATTCAGCTTCGCCGCTGTCGTCGCTATTGCCTTTCCTAATCGACCGCACACCGCCTCAGCCATCTCTACGTGAACGGCCCCGTAACCGGTGAAAAAGCTGCTCTGCCGCTTACAGGTCTTGTCAATAAATTGACTCACAACTACAAGCTCGCCCGGCCGGATTGCCTGCCGTAGAGACCCAACCGCACCCGTCGCGATTATCGTGTGAACCCCCAGCTTTTTCAGGGCATATATGTTCGACGCGTATGGCACATCGCTGGGGCTGAATTTATGACCTCGTCCGTGGCGGCTGATAAAAGCCACCTGCCTTTTGCCTATCCTGCCGACCATAATCCTGCCGCTCGGCCTGCCGAACGGCGTTTCGACGCTGTGAAACCTCACACCCTTTATCCTTTTTACAAGGGTCTCGCCCAGCCCCGTCCCGCCGATTATCCCAATCAGTTCTTCTGTCACTTGCATATCTCCAACAAATCAAAAATTAATCTTAATATAACGCTTTGTTAATCACATACAACAATCTGATTTTGATATAATAGCGAAAATGACTCTGTCTGAACAGATTAAGCAAAAAGCCCTTGACCTCGGTTTTGACCTTATCGGAATTACCAACGCCTCGCCCGTTCAGGACGAGCAGGTCGAGCGACTCCTCGGCTGGCTGCGCGACGGCCACGCCGGACAAATGACCTGGATGCACAGCCACCTTGAAAAACGAACCAACCCCGCCAAGCTCCTCGCCAATGCCAAATCCGTCATCGTCGTCGGCCTAAACTATAAGATACCATCGTCATCGCACGACGCGCGACGCACGACGCGGAACGACAATATGGGCCGCGTCGCCCCATTCGCTCAATACGAGGACTACCATCCCTTTATTAAAAAACTCCTTCGTAAACTCGTCGATTTTATCATTACTACAATCGGCCACGGCTTCCAGTTCCAAATCTGCGTCGATTCCGCACCGCTCTTAGAACGGGCACTGGCCGTCCGAGCGGGGCTTGGCTTCATCGGCAAAAATCGTATGCTCGTCAATCCCCGCCTCGGCCCGCAAATCCTCCTCGGCGAAATACTCACCAACCTCGACCTTGGAAAATCCGAAATCCGACACGCAGCGAAGCGTAGGGCCCATTTCGGAAATCCGAAATCCGAAATTGATTCAGCTTGTCGAACTTGTAACAAATGTATCTCCGCCTGCCCAACCGGCGCTCTTAAGCCGGATGGCTCATTCAACGCCACAAAGTGCATAAGCTACCTGACAATCGAATCCGATGGCGAAATCCCCGCCGAGCTTGCCTCCAAAATCGGAAATCACCTCTTCGGCTGTTCCGATTGCATCCTCGCCTGTCCTCACCAGCAAATAGCCCCTCCCTGTTCCAACAAAGAATTTACCTTCCACCCCGCCCGTGCCGAACTTGATTTGAACGAAATCCTCAACCTCACCGAAGCCCAGTTCCAGATTAAATTCGCCAATTCCCCCATCCTCCGTGCCGGACTACCCAAACTCAAACAAAACGCCCAAATCTGCCTCAATAACGCCCTTGCCTGTCCTGAGCAGGCGTAGCACGTCGAAGGGCCAATCCTGCCTGTTCGGCGTAGTTACTTTTGCGAAGCGGGAAGCAAGCGTAGCGCACGAATTAAACCGCAAAAATCTTGTGCTTTAGTCCTCAAATGGTATAATTATCGCACACCCGGGAGGAATCAGCTTGCGTTTTCGTGCTGAACTGCATCATCGGCGGGATATATGAATTGGAGAAATTAAATGAACCTCGAAGATGTAAAGAAATTCATGAAGGAAGTCGGCTGGGGAATACTCGCCACAGGCGACGCAGCTACTGTAGGCGCAAGGCCGATAGGCGGCTGGGCATGGAAGCAAAACCAGTTATGGTGCGCTACGGGCGAATCATCCGACAAAATCGCTCAGCTTCGTAAAGTGCCCTATGCGGAATATTGCTTCTGCGACCCTCAGGGTAAACACGTTCGTATCGCGGG
>CAYNVP010000245.1:0-2570 GCA_964400665.1 uncultured Pirellulales bacterium
AGTCCGAGCAGGACAGGGCACGGTGATGGCTAACGGCCACCTCCCGCACCTATTTTGAGATGCCGGTGACGACCAAATATGAGGGCTTTGAATGATTTTACGCCTTTGTAAATGGTGCGATACCTGCAACTCAAAATAGGTGCGGGACGGGAAAGTGCAACAGAAAATACACAGCTGACGTCCCGAGTAATCGGGGCAAGCAAAGGTGAAATGGTGCGGTAAGAGCGCACCGCGGGGTTGGCGACAATCCCGGCAATGCAAACCCCACCGCCTGCAAGACCAAGCAAGCCGGTGCTTTGCCCGGGCGATACCGGCGGGTAGGTCGCTTGAGCCGGCTGGCAACAGCCGGCCCAGATAAATGGCCGCTGCCGCACCTATTTGTTTCGTCGTCGCAACAGGGAATATGCAGATTAGGAATGATTATTGCTGAAAGAGATTTGCGACAAGGCGGACGAGGCAAATAGGTGCGGCACAGAACTCGGCTTACAGACCCGCTCTTTTGATTTGATTAAATCATATAGAAGGCGACCGCCAAATGAATTCCTCGACCTTCTTCTTGGGGCTGATTTTTTTCGTCTTCGCAAACGAGCCAAGAAGCATCTTGACGGTCACCACGTCATCTTCCACTACCAAACGCAATCGACCCTTGTCGAAGCTCATCTCCTCAAATTCCAGTCCCTCCGGCTCGCTCAACCTGGCTGCCAGCGCAGGAGAACCGTCCAGCTTCACCACCACAGAATCTATCCCCTGGCCGATTATCATTCCGCTCCTCGCGAGAACCTCATTGTCGGCCCCAACCTCTTTTGTGTCCTGTCGGGTTTCCGCTCCAACCTGCTTCAGTATGGCGATACGCCTGGCGTTCTCATTGGCATACGGCTCGTCCAAAACCTCTTTCGGCAGGACCATCTGGCAATCGAAATAGACCCCTTCCCACGGCTCCACAAATAACTGCCTGGGGCGTTCATCGGAAATGAAAACGTATTTGCGGTTCACTATCAGCGAGTTCTCGTCGAACGCCGCCATATTAAACCACAGCTTGTAGCCCTTCTTCTTCTGGCCGGCCAGAGCGATAATACTTTTGCTTTGGCTCAGTAGCGCATATTCGGGCCTTCCAAATAATGTCAGAACATCGGCGCTTGTGCTTTGTTTCATTATCGTTTGCAGATAGATGGCGTATATCTGCTTATTTGATGGCGGCCCCTCCGGCTTAAAAAATCCCACCACCGAACAGCCCGCCAGTGAACCGCACAATAACAAAACCGACAATCTTATCGCTTTCACCGGCATCCCAATCCCCTGATTACCTGATATCATGATTCTCTTCCCTATACCTCCTTGGCGTCAATCCACTTCATCATCTTCCGCAGTTTTCGCCCGACTTTTTCGAGCTTGCAGCCGTAATCCTTTTTATAAAGTTTGTTGAATTTCTTCAGCCCCGTCCGATACTCGTTCATCCACTCCCTGGCGAATCTGCCGGAAGTGATTTCCTTCAGGATTTTCTTCATCTCGGCCTTTGTCCTGGCCGGGATAATTCGCTGGCCGCGTGTCAGGTCCCCGTATTCCGCCGTGTCGGAGATACTGTAACGCATATAACTCAAGCCCCCCTGATACATCAGGTCAACGATGAGCTTGACCTCGTGCATACATTCGAAGTACGCAATCTCCGGCTGATAACCCGCCTCTACCAGCGTCTCAAAGCCCGCTTTTATCAGCGAAGACAATCCCCCGCACAGCACGCACTGCTCGCCAAACAGGTCCGTCTCGGTCTCTTCCCTGAAGGTCGTCTTTATAATGCCCGCCCTGGCACCGCCTATGCCGTTGCCCCACGCAAGCGCTGTTTTCAGTGCATCACCTGTCGCGTCCTTCGCCACCGCCACCAGACACGGTACGCCTCCTCCTTTTTGAAATTCGCTTCTGACTAAATGCCCCGGTCCTTTGGGTGCAATCATAACTACGTTGTTGCGCTTAGGCGGCACGATGTATTTGAAATGAATATTGAAGCCGTGACAAAATCCCAATGTCTGCCCCGCCGCAAGATTCGGCTTAATTTGCCCTCCATAAACCTTCGCCTGAATAACGTCCGGCAGCGTAATTATGATAAGGGCCGCACCGTTCATCGCCTTCTTGATGTTGCCCGGCGAAAAACCGTGCTTTACCGCCAGCTTGTAATTAGCCGTCCCCGGAAGCTCTGCTACGGCAACCTTTACGCCGCTGTCGCGTAAATTCAAGCTATGCGCGTGACCCTGACTTCCATAACCGATGATTGCGGCCTTTTTGCCTTTCAACGGCTTAAGAGGCGCATCTTTCTCATAAAATATCTTCAATGCCATTGTGTCGTTCTCCTTACATTACCGAACGTTGACGTTTCTTCCGTGTCTCCTCTTGCGGTTTATCAGCTTGCGGCCCTTACTCGTCCGCATCCGCACTAAAAAACCGCTCTTGCGATGCCTCTTTACCTTGCTTATTCGATGGTTTTCCACGCCCAATTCTCCTTACTAAATCAATTTTATCCGCCACAGGCGGAATCAAGCCGTTCGTTCTCAAAACGTTCCGTGGGATTATACACCAAA
>CAYNVP010000246.1:0-2559 GCA_964400665.1 uncultured Pirellulales bacterium
GGTAGAGTAATAATAGAAAGGTTTTGAAGTAATAAAGTAAAAAATATTAGACGGAAGAAGGTATTTCGGGACGGTAGCGGGGCGTATTGAATTTTTGAATTTGACAGGGAACAAAATGTGGTTCCAGTGTTATGTTTTTTTGACTGTTCCGTGTATCGCGGGATTCTTTATTTATTTTCTTATCAGCAAATAAGTTCTTATGATGGGCGAGGCCAATTTAATCCGGCAAAAAGCATCATTCGGACTTAAAGAAAGAGACGTTTTATGAAGAACGTAGTGTTATTTTTCCCGATACCCTGGCCGGGAAAGGGGATGTCAGGAAGAATTCCCTTCTCTCTTTTGCATTTGTACAGTTATTTGAAAGGCGAAGATTTTAAAATCAGAGTAGTCGATGAAAGGGTTGTTCCTGATTTAAAGGCATTAATCAATAATGGACTGGGCGACAATGCTTTATGTTTTGGTATTAGTTCTTTTACCGGGACACAGATTCATAACGGACTGAATATTGCTGCTCAATTAAAAGATAAATATCCCAATATTCCTGTTGTATGGGGAGGATGGCATCCATCTTGTATGCCTGAACAGACGGTGCAGCATCCTTTAGTCGATATCGTGGTCAGAGGTCAAGGTGAAGAAACATTTAAGGAGTTGTTATATGCTCTCTCTGACAGAAAGGCATTAACAAACATTCAGGGTATATCGTTTAAGGACAACGGTAAAGTTATTCACAACCCAGACAGAGAGCTGTTGCCGGTCTTAGAAAACCTAAGGCTCTCATATGATATTCTTGATGTTGATAAATATATATACAAGCAGCCCTGGGGTGACAGGGCCATAGGAATTATCACGAGTCTTGGTTGTCCTTACAACTGTGGTTTTTGTGCGGTTGCATCTGTATATAAAAGAAGGACTATATTCAGGAATATGGAATATGTACTGGAAGAACTTGATTACTTAGTAGACAGGTATAAAATAAACGCAATCACACTGGATGACGACAACTTTTTTGTTTCTCAAAAGCAAGTAAGAGAATTTTGTGAAGGATTAATCAACAAAAAGTATCGTCTCAACTGGGCCGCCGGCGCTCATGTTGGTTTGCTTATGAGGCATTATGACGATGAAATGCTAAGGTTGATTAAAGAATCCGGCTGCGCACAACTTTATATCGGAGCAGAATCGGGGTCTGACGAGGTTTTAAGCAAAATAGATAAAAAAGCGACTGTTGCACAAACTTATGATTATGTAAAAAAAATGAAAGTGGTAGGGATTAAATCATTCCTTTCAACGATGGTTTGTTTCCCCGGGGTATCTTCAGATGATGTATATGATACGATGAGTATGATACTCAAGTGCAGAGACATTGACCCAAGCGTGGGATACCGTTTATTTTATTATACCCCGTATCCAGGAACACCATTGTATAAGGCCGCATTGGATATGGGGATGAAAGAGCCCGAGAGTTTAGAGGAGTGGTCACATCACACGTTGAGAAAATTTAAAGCTCCGTGGATAAAAAAATCTTACAGGAAATTAGTTAGATGTTTTTATTTTTACTATTTTCCCTGTTCCGGGGAGATAGAGCAGGATGAGCCCGGTATCGGGGAATTGGAAAAAATTCTTAAAAGAATCTATCGTCTTATATTTGCGAACAGCTTATTGAGACGTTTGGCAAGGTGGAGGGTAAAAAATTCATATTTTAAATTCCCTATTGATGCGTATTTCGTACTTCAGGGACAACATCTCAGGGGTTTGTATAACCGTATATTTAAAAAAAGCGTCGGTATGTTTTACGACTATGAGGATTAGCCGCTAATAGGGAGTTAGACCCAATGATACGATATTCTGAGAATGACATGAGAAGCTTATTGCATGAAGAAGTTAGTAAAGGCAAAATCTATATTGATGCCGGACGTGGAAATCACAATTGTGGATGTGAGAGGAGATAAGGTTCGCATAGGGATAACAGCACCAAAGAAGATAGCGCAGAAAAAAGAACAGATTTAAGATTCAATTGACGTGATTGGCCGGCTTTTTTTTACTGTGAGGGCAGACACACAGGTTTGCCCCAAAAAAGATTTGACGGAGATTATGCGGATTTTCGAAGCGGGCTCTACGCTTCGCTTCGTGTCGCGGATTTTGTCAAAAAAGTCGGGACTTGTTTTGGGGGATTTTTTACCACGAAGCGTCACGAAGAAACACGAAGGTTTTGGCCAGTGATGTGTTCTCGACAAATTTTTTTCGTAAAGCAAGCTTTGTCAAAAGTTTTGTCTTCGACCACTGGCTAACTGCGTTATCCATCCAGCTATTCAGCCGATGCTGGCCGAAAGTATTAAAATAAGCCGAGCAAAGAGAAAAGTCGGGGCTTGTTTTGGGAGAATGTTTAATCGCGGAGAACACAGAGCACACAGAGAATTTTTTTAACCACGGATTAGCACAGATTACACGGATTTAGTCAGCCGGGGAGGCGTACTCAAATAAGCCCTTTTTCGAAGCGAGCTTCTGTCAAGGTCTCATTCTCGTCCACCGCCCTTAGGGGCAACGCCTTTGGCGATATTCCGG
>CAYNVP010000247.1:0-2548 GCA_964400665.1 uncultured Pirellulales bacterium
AAAACCGGCCCTGCCGCAAGACAGCCTTCAGGTAGGTCAGGACCAGCAGGTTGCTAAGGAAGCGGGATGGACTGTCGCCAGTTCGCGCCAAGCAGCGCCAGGTCGGCGAAGTCAACGAAGTGGTCGTTGTTGAAGTCAGGCCAGCCATTGACGTGGTATGGCCAGTTGTCGGTAAAACGCTTCAGGTCATACAGGTCAACATCTCTGTCATCGTCGAGGTCGCCTGTGATTGTGATGTAGTAGTCGCCCAATACATCTTCGGCGGGTTTATTTTGCGGCGTGAAGCCCTTATCGGCAAGACCTCCCGCATCAGGGTCTGTCTCCCAATTCCACCAAAAGACGCCCTTCCACCACGGGCGAGTCCTGCAGACGGATAAAAGCGCCTCATAACAATCGGCCTGTTCATTCACATCAACTGATGATGGTGGGGGCCAGAGCCAGGGCCAGCGGTTAGTGCCGTCGAAGCTGCTGTAGCCGGCCTCTGTGAAGATTACGTTCATATCAGGCCAGTTAGCAGTTCGCCATGAATTGATGGAATTTGCGCGGTTGCTCCAGGCGGCCGCCAGTTGAGCCGGCGTTGGGTCGTTCACGTCGGTCAGAGAATAGTAGGCGTCGATGCCTATGTAATCGACGGCATCCCACCAGGAAACGTTCTGTTCGCCGCCGTGGTTGGTGGCATAGGTAATGGGGCCTGAATAATGTGTTCGGACATCGTCTGCGACGGAACGCCATGCGTTGGCCCAGGAAGGGTTAGTGGCGCTATTTTCCAGCTCGCAGCCGATACAAAACATCTCGATATCATTTTGTTCAGCGAAATCCGCCCAGTAGTTAATAAAATTGTGATATTCGGCGAACCAGGCATCATTGGGCTCGATATATGCCCGCCATTGCCCGGTTTTTATATCGAGCATCGGTTTGAGCATTACCTTCATACCGAGCTGGTGACAGCGGTCGACGGCGACTTTAATGGACTCAGGTCTGACGGAATACCACGAGTAATCGGGGTATATATCCGTTGCGGTAGTTGTGTCCTGGAACCAGAAGACAGCTACGGCAGCCCATTGGCAGCCGGTGTCTTTTAAGTTTGCAAGTGACTGATTGGAATCAGGCGTGGAGCATGCATTTTCACTCCAGCCGACATAGCTCATTCCCTTGAAGTCGATGGCCTTGCATACTGCAGAAGACAGAAAGGTAACTATAAGCGCTGCAATACAAAACTTGATGAACGCTTTTCCCATCTCATACTTCTCCCCCGGTGTGTAACAATGCTACGGAACGTCTGCAACGTCGTCCGTTTTTATCTGCTCAACGTTTTGCTCAGCGGTGTTATCGAGATGCTCGAAGAAGATTTGAATATCATTGATGTCCAGGACGCCGTCGGAGTTGATGTCGCCAAACAGGTAGCGTTCGGGCGTCCCAACACTTGCAAGCACGTTGTCGAGCAAAGCGACTAAATCGAGGTCGTCAACGATGCCGTCGGCATTGAGGTCGAGCCAGAGCGAATTGTCCCTATTCGGCGCCTGTACGATGTTCCAGGCCAGGCTATACGGCGGTGTGGTTGCAGGCTGGTTGACGTCATGGTCGTAGCTGTATGATACGATGATTTCATACTCCGTAAAGTTGGCGTCCGCAGGACAGTATATATGCTCCACATTGTCGATTCGGCTGTCGCTGAAATCGAGCAGGTAATAATTATTCGGCTCATTCGAATCGACAGCCCAGACCTCAAGTCGAATGTCGGCATCTTTGTTCGTCTCGTGCTCGAAGGGATAACTTCCGGCAAAGTTTTTGTTCCAGGTCAACGTCGCAGAAATCATCTTATCCACAGGTTCGGCTATATTGATTTTATAGATATTGGCGGGTGTTTCATCGAGGTTGAGTTTGTTCAGGTCCCAGCCGGCAGGGGGGCAGTCCCCGGGTAACCAGCGACCTGCCGATAACTGACTGTGCGCTTTCACGGCATTGACCACTCCTGCTCCCTGCAGATAGTCGAGCGGCACATCGTGGTCGTCATCTTTAGTCAGCAGGCCCTTGTGCCAATAGGGCAGCTTGGTTGCGGAATTGAGCAGGACGGCTTTTATGACGCAGTTGCCGCCTTCTCGCGCCGTGGCTGGCTGAAGATTCGGGTCCAAATTGGCCTGCTGTATAAGCAAAGCAGCAGTCCCCGCGACAACCGGTGTGGCGAAACTCGACCAGGTTCCCGTCGCTGCATACAGGTTCGGCTCGCCCGCTACGGCGGCAAGGCAGTTTCCGGGTGCAACGATATCCGGCTTGGAGCGCCCGTCCGAAGTAGGCCCCTCGCTGGAGTATTCGGGATATACAAGGGCGAAACGTGAAAGACCCGTTGCGGTATCATTCGTATCGACTGATTTCACAACACCCACACCTATAACGTTGGAGCCGGCGCCGGGATACAAAGGCGGGTCCGAGGAGTTGTAGCCGTTGCCTATGCCGATGACAACCGTCAATCCGTATTGCTGGGCCATCGCCTCAATGCCGCGAGTCCACCAGTCCTCGAACGGATACCCTATGTCGGCTGTGATAATGT
>CAYNVP010000248.1:0-2545 GCA_964400665.1 uncultured Pirellulales bacterium
CCCGCACCTTCAACGCCATATCCAAGTCCCGCACGCCCCCTGCCGCCTTGACCTGCACCTTCTTTGAAACGGTCCCCCTCATCAGTTTCAAATCCTTTATTGTCGCCCCACCCCCGGCAAATCCCGTCGATGTCTTTACCCAGTCCGCCCCTGCTTCTTCGCAGAGTCGGCAGGCAATTTTCTTTAGCTCATCGGTCAGGTAAAAATTCTCAAGTATGACCTTCACAAGGACCTTGCTCTTGTGCGCGATATCGACGACGGCCTTGATGTCGTTCTTGACGTAATCGAAGTCCCTGCTTCTGAGCTTGCCGATATTGAGCACCATATCAAGTTCAAGGGCGCCATCCTTTATCGCCTGTTCGGCCTCGAAGACCTTGGTTTCGGTCTTGTTGTACCCGTGCGGAAAGCCGATAACCGTCGATGGCTTGACATCCGAACCTTTCAACTGTTTCACTACCAAAGGCAGCGCCGCTGGCGAGCAGCATACACTTGCCACGTCGTATTTTTTGGCAATCTCGCAGCCCTTTTTAATCTCATCTCCCGTTAATTCAGGTTTCAACAGCGAGTGGTCTATCATTTTCGCAATATCCCGACACATCCATTCCATTGCAGTTCTCCTTTATCCAAAACCTTTTAGCCGGGATATAATTATCAATCATCAATTATCGATTATCAATCAGAAATTGATGCGAAGCATCATCCCCGAGAGATGCTTCCTTGGCTTGGAACAGGGGACCCAATCTGAAAACTCAATCCACCGCTTTTCCACAACCTCACTTACGATGTGCATAAACTGTTAAGTGCAAAAAATATTTTCATCGCAACCTCATTGCTGACAGGCACATCAATGATGTGCAAAAGAAATCCGCAAAAAAGCCCTTGATGCCTCTTACGTCCTCTCAATAATTGCACTTGTTCTGCTCGCGGCCAGTTACATCGAACCGCTTAAAGTTGTGTGGCTTCCTGTGTATGGAGGCACGTGAAATTATAGCTTAAGATTGACCGCTTGGCTGGGGAGTGAAAAATGCAAGGTATCGTCAGGGAGGACGCCTGCCGCACGGCAGAGTCCACGGTTAGCGCAATCAACGACGCTATCGCGGAAAAAATCGGGCAGCAAAAATTCAAAATATGGTTTAAGAACTCGACTCGACTTACTCTTGCGGACGGCCTCTTGAAGGTGGGTGTTGCCAATTCGTTCATTTCGACGTGGCTCGAAAGCCACTTTCACGCCGATATTGCCGAGGCGGCCCGTGCCGTCATAGGCGACTGCCAGCTTATGTTCACCATTGACCCCCTGCTTGCCGGCCAGCAAAGGCCCGGCGCCCTCGAATGGCATGCCCAGCCCGACAATACCCTCCGCAGCAAAGCCCCCCCGCTTTCAGCAAAACGAAGAGCCGGCTCGCACGGGCAAAAACTTAAACTTACCTTCGATGCCTTTGTGGTAGGCCCTTCAAACGAGCTGGCCTATAACGCCGCAAAGGCCGTAGTTTGCGATAAGCAAAGCCCTTTCAATCCGCTGTTCATCCACGGAGGGTACGGCCTCGGAAAGACGCATCTGTTGCAAGGGATATGCGATGAGCTGCGTAAAACCAGGCCGGCGGCCAACTGGCTGTATATGTCGGCGGAAGACTTTGCTAATCAATTTGTGCTGGCCCTGAAGACCCGAAAGCTGGATGCCTTTCGGAGTCGCATGCGACAAACGGATTTGTTGGCATTCGACGACATTCACTTCCTGGCCAGCAAGCCATCAACGCAGGAGGAATTTCTGCATACATTCAATACGCTGGATTTGGCCGGCAGACAGGTGGTCATGGCAAGTGATGCACATCCGAAAATGATAGGGCAACTCTCGGAGAAGCTGGTCAACCGTTTTGTTTCGGGAATGGTCGTCAAGCTTGATACGCCGGATTTTGCCACGCGGTGCGAGATTTGCAGGCGCTACGCCCGCGGAATAAACAAGCACGTTCCCGAAAATGTGATTAGCTACATAGCCGACAACCTCCGCAATAATATCCGCGAACTTCAGGGAGCTATGCTGAAATTAGTCGCTTTCGCATCGCTTCAAAATGCGATAATAGACATGACTATGGCAGTGGCGGTGCTGGCCGAACACGTCGAACGCTGTGACCCGACGATGCATTTATCGGATATTGAGTCGGCGACAGCGTCGTTTTTCGGGATAACACCCTCAGCGATTCACTCATCAAAAAAAGACCGAACCATAGCGCTGGCCAGACACTTCTGTATGTATCTGGCCAGGAAGCACACGCGTATGTCGAGTTCGGAGATAGGCCGACTGCTGGGCAATAAGAATCACGCGACGGTGCTGTTGGCCTGCAAGAAAATCGAAGAGCAACTCGCAAAAAACACCCAGCTCAACTGGCAGGGCCCAGCCGGGAACAAAGTCTGCCACGCCAGAACGATTTTGGAGCAGTTGGAAAACAACATCCGGTAAGCAGCCGGGGGCACGCGAGCCAGCCACAGGACCGAATCCCCGCCGCGGTCAACAGACAGGTTATATTCGTCAGCTCGTGCCGACCCGGTG
>CAYNVP010000249.1:0-2528 GCA_964400665.1 uncultured Pirellulales bacterium
CTGAGACGCTTGAATACCGTTTATAAAGGCCTTTCAGAGCGGCAGGTTCTGAAAGGCCTTTTTTATTGCCAAAGGGAAATATTATGAGAAAGCTGATAACCATAAGAAAAACAACTGCCAAAGATGTGCCGGCAATTCTTGAACTCTGGAAAGAGCTTATGGACTTACACAAAAAGCTGGACCCGATTTGGACAAGAGCAGCTTCCGGGCATAAGCGGTTTGCCGAATTCCTGACACATCATATAGACAGCAATGATTCTTGTGCATTCGTCGCAATAAATGGCAAAAACCCGGTTGGCTTTTGTCTAACCAGAATTTCGGACTATCCTCCGGTGTTGGAAAAGCAGCAATACGCAGAGCTTACTAACATAGCCGTGACGAAGAAATATCGACGGCATGGCATTGGCAAAAAACTTGTCAAAAAGGTGCGCCAATGGTGCGCCAAAAGAGGCGTAACCCGCATTGAGGCAAGATACTCAACTGAAAATCCGATAGCCGCAGAATTCTGGGCTAAGGCGGGATTTCGTCCGTACCTGAAATCAACGTTTCTGGAAAGCTGATTTAACGTATTGGATAAACCGGCAATAAAACGAGGCGATACTGGATTGAGCTGAAATGATATTCTCTGCGTTGACATCAAACGGTGTCGGCTTTAGCATAGTGCTTTTATTTTCGAGGTCTTGAAATGTCTAAGGATGAAAAGAAAGGTTACAGCAAAACATTAAACCTGCCGCAGACGGGCTTCGCTATGAAGGCCAATCTCGTCCAGCGTGAGCCGCAATTGCAAAAGGATTGGCTCAAATGCGACATCTACGCACAAATCAGGACTGCACGAAAGGGTTCGCCCCTCTATATCCTCCACGACGGCCCACCCTACGCAAACGGCGACATTCACATGGGACACGTCATTAACAAGGTTCTCAAGGATTTCGTCGTCCGCTATAAGACGATGACCGGCTTCGACAGCCCCTACATCCCCGGCTGGGACTGCCACGGCCTGCCCATCGAGTCGAAGGTCGTCACCGAGCTTGGCGATAAGGCAAAGCAATTGCCCAAATCCGAAATTCGTCAGCTTTGTAAAAAGTACGCGAGCAAATACGTCAAAATTCAAGGCAAACAGTTTCAGCAGCTCGGCATCTTCGGCGACTTCCAAAATCCCTATCTGACCTTCAAGCCGCAATACGAGGCGGGCATCCTCGAGGTCTTCGCAGAGCTTGTCGGCAAAGGTCTCGTGAAAAAACAGCTTAAACCAATCCACTGGTCCGTCGGCTGCGAAACCGCCCTCGCTGAGGCCGAGCTTGAATACAAGGATATCGACTCCCCAAGCATCTTCGTCAACTTCCCCCTCGATAAGGACAGCATCCCCCGACTAATCCAGCTTGGCCTTGTTTCTGCCGAGAAAGCTAAGCAGGCACAGGTTTGCCTTATGATTTGGACTACGACGCCTTGGACGTTGGCCGCGAATCTCGCAGTCGCCGTTCACCCACGTCTCGAATATGTCACTATCGACTATAAACACAATGGCCGAAAGTTCGTCTCGATTATCGTTAGCGACCGTCTGCCTGCGGTCATAGCCGCCGCCAAACTAAACGATGGCCAATACAAAATCAGTCAAAACAAAATACCGGGCAGCAAACTCGAAGGTCTGCGCTACGATCATCCCTTTGTCTCGAAAAACCCGACGGACAAAGATGCTTATAAAGTCATTCTGGCCGAATATGTAACCACCGAAGACGGAACCGGCCTTGTCCACATCGCCCCGGGTCACGGCATCGAGGACTATATGTCCGGCCAAAAGTATGGTTTGGCCATATATTCCCCCGTCAAAGACGATGGCTCCTACGATGACACCGTCCCTGGCTGGCTCAGGGGTAAAAAAGTCCCCGATGTTGACAGAGATGTTATTGCCCGCCTCCAACACAATGGCCTCCTCGTCGCTGAAGACAAAATTACACATAGCTATCCCCACTGCTGGCGAAGCAAAACCCCCGTCATCTTCCGCGCCACCGAGCAATGGTTCATCAGCGTGGACAAGGAATTACCCGGGGAGAACAAAACCCTGCGCGACCTTGCCCTCGACGCCGTAAAAAACGTCACCTGGATACCCGCCTGGGGCCAAAAACGCATCGAGGGTATGCTCGAATCCCGCCCCGACTGGTGCATCAGCAGACAAAGAAGCTGGGGGCTGCCTATCCCTGTATTCGTAAATGCTCAGGGCGAACCGCTCCTGACAAAAGAATCCGTCCTGGCGGTTTCAAAATACATCGGCAGCAAAGGTTCTGATAGCTGGTTTACCGATTCGCCGAAGCAAATCCTCGGCGATGACTTCAAACTGCCCGCCGGATTTAACTTCGACGAATTGAAAAAAGAGGAAAATATCTTCGACGTCTGGTTCGAATCCGGCTGTAGCTGGTATAGCGTCGCCGCAAAAGCCGGCTGGCCCGTCCCCGTTAACCTATACTCCGAAGGCAGCGACCAGCATCGCGGCTGGTTCCAGTTGTCGCTCCTCCTCGCCCTCGGTTTTATGG
>CAYNVP010000250.1:0-2503 GCA_964400665.1 uncultured Pirellulales bacterium
AACTTCCAAGCCAGTCTCAGCGGCCTTATATACACAATGGCCGGGGCCGGTCAATACACAAACGGCTTTAGTCGGTAAACTTACAGCAGTCCAGCCGGTTCTTCCACGCCTGCTTCCAACGCCTGGCGTATATCGACGACCGGATGCAGCTTGAATTCAACCGCATCACCGAATACGGTCTGAATCGATAACAAGCTGGCCAGATGGGTGTGGTCATCCATTTCAAGCAGCAAACAGCCCACCAGCGCAGATGGGTCGACAAACTCGTGGATGACCTTGACCCGCTTGCGGAATGCTTCAGAGTACTTGTCCTGCCATTGCTGTCGCATGCGAAGCGCCTCTGCACCTTTGCCCGGATACGCTCTGTAACTCAGCATAAACAACATTGTGGTACTCCTTTCTTATTCTGTTCTACAAATCAGTATCTTTCACTGTATGGGCCTGAAAAGGTATCTATGGCTGTGTGGAATTTCATCGATAGCAATAAAAAGGTCAGGATTCGGAGCACCGGTCGCCTTTGAGAAATAGGGGTCCAGCGCCTCAGCTCTTTTCAGGATTTCATCCGCCTGTTCTTTGTGACCCGAATGATAGTTGTATTTATATTGCACGCCAAGTGCGTACGCCTGCATCGGCAGGATGGGTTTGGAATTCAGATACCTTGTAACAGCGGCATCGCCTGATGTTATGGCCTTTTGACGCAATTCAGCATTATCTCTCGCCGCCAACGCGGCCCATGTGTGATATATGCTGAGGTCCAAAAACAGGTAGGATTTTGCAGGGTCTATTTTTATCGCTTTCTCAAAACACAAAACAGCGTTGTTAACATCGTCCGCCCCTAAATACGCCTTTCCCATCTCTTCGAGCACGTCGGTATTCCCTTCATGACTCTTCAGGACATTTCGCCAGTAATCAACTCTATTGGTATCTTTTGGCAAAAGTATCCACCTGGCTTTGGCGCCATATACCTCGTCCAGTTTTTCCAGTTTTTTTGCATATTGCTCCGCCTTTAATTTGTCGCCGCCCTTGTCTTCGGGAAGTGTTCCATAAATCTCAACAAGGTAGAGCATCGCCTGACGATAATCCGGCTTGAGTTTTAGTGCGGATTCAAAGGCCTCACATACTTTGCCCATCTTCTCCTTGGTATCAGGTTGGTTTTGCATCCAAGATGGATATGCCTGAAGTAAGGCAATGTGTCCCTCAAAAAAAGGGTATATCACATTATTTGGGTCATTTTCTATTGCCTTTACAATTGACTGCCGCGCGTCTTCAATTCTTTCTTGGAGTTTTTTCATATCTCTCAGTTTTCCCAACGCCATATGTACTCTGGTTCTCGCAAGTTCGTAATAGGCGGCCGCATCATGCGGGTTTTCCCGGACAGCCCGCTCGAGAAGCGAGTTTGCGTCGTCAACTTTCCCCTCCATCCTTAACTTGTATGCATCCGCAGCAACCTTCTTGGATTCCGTCGCTCCCTGCCCCACCCCGGCCAGGACGCTCAGACCCAGCACCAAAACCATACACATTCCCGTCAACATATTTTTTTTTGCGTTCATCTTTGTTCTCCTTTCCACCTTACTTGCTATATATACAATTCATATATAAACTATCATCCCAAAACGATTGGGCTGTAATCTCACAGAATTAACTTTTTAAACCCGTAATGGCTCCCTCACCTTTTCCAGTATTCCCATCAGCGTTTTCATCTGGGCCTGATTAAGGGCCGACATCACCTCTCGTATCTGTTCGATATAGAGCGACTCGACCTTCTCAAACAGATTCTTGCCTTTGGAAGTCAGCTTGATGATGTTGAATCGGCGGTCCTTTGAGTGGGCGGTGCGGACTACAAGCCCGGCTTTTTCCATCCGGTCCACAAGCGATGTGATATTAGCGCGGTTGACAAGCATCATATCGCTGATTTGCGCCTGGCTTAGGCCGCCTTCTTTTCCGCTTTGAAAATACAGCAAAGTCAGCAGGTTGAACTGCACGTCGGTCAGGCCGAATTTGCTGAAAAAAGCATCCGCCCGTTTTTTCATCATCGAGGCGGTATAGTAAATGTTCAGAAGCGCCTCGTGTGCCGGCTCGTCGAAGCCGCGTTTGAGTCCAAGTTCTTCCTTCAAAGCCATATCAATCCTTTCATCGACCAACAATAGTTCATAACTTAACTATATATATCATAACTAATTTGTCAAGCATTTTTTAAGAAATTTAAAAAAAAATATGTTGCGTATAAGTGTAGCTTGCAGCACAAGTTACAGAAGTTCGGGTTAGTGAGGATGACAAAGGGCGGCGAAAGTGTTAGCATAAACTATGATTATGAAAATACCTTTAACGAAATATGGCTTGCCGCAGGTGGTGATTTATCCGGGGGTTTTGCTGGTTTTTATGGTTGTGCTTTGGTTTTGGGCGCATCCGACGACGCCTGTCTGGGTTGTCCACTACGGCGAGATTGTGCTGGGGGTGGTTTTTATATGGTCGTTATCGTTTTTTCGCGACCCGGAAAGGATTG